>JAWWCA010000241.1:0-4865 GCA_033720695.1 Rubricoccaceae bacterium | reverse complement strand
TACGCGGGAATCGAAAACATGCTGTTCTTTGCCGACAATACGCAGATGCTCTTCGGCGACGCGAAGGACTCCATCAAGGCCGTCATCGACGAGCTGAAGCTGCTCCAGCCGGCGTGAGCCTCATCCGTGCATTCCCCGGGTGAGGGGTGGGAACGAGCGTCGTCACCCCCCGGTTGTAGCTTCCCCCTCGCGCCGTGCGGCCCCTCCCGCGCGGCGCGCGTCGTCTCCGCCAACCACCGCTGCGTTCCGAATGAAGCGCCTCGTCGTCGTCGAGTCTCCCACCAAGGCCAGGACCATCCGCCGGTTCCTCCCGCCCGAGTACCAGGTCGAGGCGTGCATGGGCCACGTCCGCGACCTCCCGTCGTCGGCCTCGGAGATCCCGGCGTCGCTGAAGAAGGAGAAGTGGGCGCGCCTGGGCGTGAACGTCGCAGAAGGGTTCGCCCCGCTCTACGTCGTCCCGTCGGACAAGAGGAAGACCGTCAAGGCGCTCAAGGACGCGCTCAAGGAGGCCGACGAGCTGATCGTCGCGACGGACGAAGACCGCGAGGGGGAGTCGATCGGCTGGCACCTCATTGAGGTGCTCAAGCCGAAGGTGCCCGTCCGGCGCATGGTGTTCCCCGCGATCACGAAAGTGGCCATCCTCCGCGCCCTCCGCGAGACGCGCGAGCTCGACGCGCGCCTCATCGACGCCCAGGAGACGCGCCGCATCCTCGACCGCCTCGTCGGCTACACCATCTCGCCCCTCCTCTGGAAGAAGATCGCCCCGCGCCTCTCGGCCGGCCGCGTCCAGAGCGTGGCCGTGCGCCTGCTCGTCGAGCGCGAGATCGAGCGGCTCGACTTCGTTACGGCCTCCTACTGGGACCTCAAGGCCGACCTCGCCAAGGAGGGCCGGGCGTTCGAGGCGCAGATGACCCACCTCGGTGACCGGCGCCTCGCGACCGGCCGCGACTTCGATGAGAAGACCGGTCGTCTCAAGGAGGGCGCCGACGCGCTCGTGATGGAGGAGGCGCAGGCGCGCGCCCTCGCCGAGCGCCTGCCCGCCGCTCCGTGGCGCGTGACCGAGGTCGAGCAGAAGCGGACGCGGCGGAGCCCGGCGGCCCCGTTCATCACGTCCACGCTCCAGCAGGAGGCCAACCGCAAGCTCGGCCTGCCCGCGCGCCGCGCCATGCAGGTGGCGCAGAAGCTCTACGAGGGCGGCTACATCACCTACATGCGGACCGACTCGCCCGTGCTCTCGACCGAGGCGCTGGAGGCGAGCCGCCGCACCGTCCGCGAGCGCTACGGCGCCGAGTACCTCTCGCCCTCGCCGCGCCAGTTCAACGCCAAGGTGCGCAACGCGCAGGAGGCCCACGAGGCGATCCGCCCCGCCGGCACCGAGATGAAGACGGCCCGCGAGCACGGCCTGACCAA
This sequence comes from Rubricoccaceae bacterium, assembly GCA_033720695.1. Classification (GTDB taxonomy): domain Bacteria; phylum Bacteroidota; class Rhodothermia; order Rhodothermales; family Rubricoccaceae; genus DATGQT01. The sequence continues at coordinate 3,455 of JAWWCA010000241.1, read as the reverse complement.
CATCGAGGCGAAGCTCTACGACCTCATCTGGAAGCGGACCGTCGCCAGCCAGATGGCCGAGGCCCGCCTGCTCCAGACGCGCGCCACGATCCTCGCCGCCGAGGGCACCGACGACGAGAGCACCTTCCGGGCCTCGGGCCAGGTCGTCGAGTTCCCCGGCTTCTTCCGCGCCTACGTTGAGGGCAAGGACGACCCCGAAGCCGCGCTCGACGACCGCGACCAGCCGCTCCCGGCCCTCGCCGAGGGCGACACGCCCGACTGCCACGCCGTCGAGGCCGTGGGCCACGAGACCAAGCCGCCCGCGCGCTACACCGACGCCACGCTCGTCCGCACGCTCGAGCGCGAGGGCATCGGCCGGCCCTCGACCTACGCCTCCATCATCGACACGATCGTCAACCGCGGCTACGTGCGCCGCGAGAATAACCAGCTCGTCCCGACGTTCACCGCCTTCGCCACGACGACGCTCCTGCAGGAGAACTTCGAGCGCCTCGTGGACACCGGCTTCACGGCGAAGATGGAAGAGGTGCTCGACGACATCGCCGAGGGCGAGACGGAGGCGCGGCCCTGGCTGGAGCGGTTCTACCAGGGCGAGGGGGGGCTCGAAGGCCGCGTCGAGGAAGGGCTCGACACCATCGACGCCCGCGCCGTCTCCACGCTCCGCCACCCGACGTGGGACCCGTTCCTCGTCCGTGTCGGGAAGTACGGCCCCTACGCCGAGGGCGAGCTCGACGGGGAGAAGAACACGGCCTCGCTCCCGGCCGACCTCGCCCCCGCCGACGTCACGGCCGAGACCCTCCGCGACCTCCTCACGGCCGGCTCCGACGAGCGCGTCCTCGGCATCCACCCCGAGGCCGACCTCCCCGTCCTCCTCAAGCAGGGGCCCTACGGCCCCTACGTCCAGCTCGGCGACGACGACGAGACGAAGCCGAAGCGGACCTCGCTGCCGAAGGGCGTCGAGCCGGCCGACGTCGACCTCGACCTCGCCGTCCGCCTCCTCACGCTCCCCCGGACGCTCGGCGAGCACCCGGAGTCGGGCAGCCCGGTCAAGGCGAGCATCGGGCGGTACGGCCCGTACGTCCAGCACGGCTCCACGTTCGCCTCGCTCCGCGGCGGCGACGACGTGCTGACGGTCGGGCTCGACCGCGCCCTCGAGCTCCTCGCCGCCAAGACGGGCAAGAGCAAGGCGCTCCGCGTCCTCGGCGCCCACCCCGAGACGGGCCAGCCCGTCGAGGTGTTCGAGGGCCGCTACGGCCCCTACGTCAAGCACCAGAAGACCAACGCCACGATCCCCAAGGACGGCGACCCCGAGACGATCACGCTGGAGGAGGCCGTCCGCCTCGTCGACGAGAAGGCGGCGAAGAAGGGGAAGGGCCGCGGCCGTCGCAAGGCCGCGAAGGCGTAGCTACCGGCCGACGTCGGCCTTGCCTTCGCGGACGGAGGCGAGGATGTTGAGGTAGCTCCCGTAGCGCTCCTCCGCGACGAGCCCCTCGTCCACGGCCTCGCCGACGGCGCAGCCGGGCTCGTGGTCGTGCGTGCAGTCGGGGAAGCGGCACTCGGGGAGGAAGGGGCGGAACTCGACGAAGTAGCCCCCGAGCTCGGGCGGCGTCATGTCCCAGATCCCGTACTCCCGGATCCCGGGCGTGTCGACGACCCAGCCCCCGTTGTCGAGCGGGTAGAGCGTGGCGAACGTGGTGGTGTGCTTCCCCTTCTGCGTCTTCTCGCTGACGGCGCCGGTGCGGAGGTCGAGCGCCGGATCGACGGCGTTGAGGAGCGACGACTTCCCGACGCCCGAGGGCCCCGCGACCACGCTCGTCTTGCCGCCCAGGGCCTCGCGGAAGGCGCCGATGCCCGCGCCCGTCTCGGCGCTCGTGAAGAGGACGGGGTAGCCCAGCGACTCGTAGAGGTCGGCCCAGAACGAGAGGGCCTCCTGGGCGCGCGGCTCCCCCTCCAGGAGGTCCGCCTTGTTGATGACGAGGCCGGCGTCGAGGTGGTAGGCCTCGGCCATGACGAGGAGGCGGTCCACGAACCCGCTGTTGAACTTCGGCTTGAAGGTGGCCTGCACGCACCACGCCGCATCCACGTTCGCGGCGATGACGTGCTCCTTGCCGACGCGGCGGCCCGCGGCGCGCCGCGAGAGCTGGTTGCGGCGCGGCTGGATCGCGGTGATGAACCCGGTGCCGTCCCCCTCCATCCGGAGCGTCACCCGGTCGCCGACGGCGACGGGGTTGGTCTCGTCGAGGTTCTCGGCCTCGAGGCGGAACCGGCCGCGCACGCGCGCCTGGACGGGCTCGGCGCCCGCCTCGGGCAGCACGGTGTACCAGCTCCCGGTCGAGCGGACGACGGTGCCCTCCACGGGCGAGGCGTCATCGAATCGTGGCGGCATCGCGTGAAACTCGCCCCCCGAGGCTCCGTCCAACCGGGCGCGGCCAACGACCGGCCGATTCCTAACCCTGAGGGACCATGAAAGAGACCGAGACCAAGACCGACCCGCGCTACGAGCACGTCCGCGAGGCGTTCGCCCGGCTGGAGACCCAAGATAAAGCCGCCTTCGTGCTGGAGGCGACGTTCGACACGATGGGCCAGGCCCTCCGCGACGTCGGCCAGAGCGTGGGCGACACCCTCGAGATGATGGGGCGGGAGGACTTCTTCAGCGATCTCTTCCGTCGCCGAGCCGCCGAGGCGGACACGCCCAACGCCGCTCCGAAGGCCGGGCCCAAGAAAAAGGGCAGCAAGAAGACCCCGCCGAAGGCATGACGCCTCAAGACCCCGTCGACGACTGGGCCGTCCGCTTCGAGCAGGCCGGTCTCGTAGGGCGTGCCAAGCTGCTCGCCGGCGGGGCGGTGCGCCTCACGGCCAACCTCCTCGACCGCGCCCTGGACCGCGCCGCCACGACGGCGGCCGGGGCCGAGCGCGCCTTCCGGCGTGAGCTGGACCCCAACGTCTCGGACGCCAAGATCATAGAGGAAGTCGACGAGCGGCGCTCGCCGCGAGGGGGCTCCCACCGGTAACCGAGCGCGCCGCACGCGGGGCGCTGCGCTCCGCGGGGGGAGCTACGCCGCGAGCTGGCGGCCCACCTCGACGCCGGCGTAGCGGGCGTGGAGCACGCGCGCCACGAGCGGCCGCCCATCGCGGCCCGTCGTCACCTCGGCGTCGAGGAGGCCAGCCCGGACCATGTCGAGGACGAGGGCGTGGCCGAGGCGGGAGGTGTCGGCGTGGGCCTCGTCGTGCTCCGGGCGCAGCCAGCGCGCGGCGAGCCGGTTGATATCCGACCACGCGAGGTCCCCGAACGGCGCCTCCGACGCGGCCGTGAGGACTTCGAGCATGAAGTCGGTGGCGAAGGGGGCGGCGGCGAGCGGGGCGTCAGACATGGCGCGGTGGGGGGGTGAGTGCGCGGATGTCCGAAGATGGGGCAGAGGGGTGTCAGGGTGTGTCATACGTGACGCACCCCGTGTGAC
>JAWWCA010000240.1:0-4909 GCA_033720695.1 Rubricoccaceae bacterium | reverse complement strand
CCGGCGCGAGCGCGACGGCGCGGGGGCCGAGGACGGGCTCGCGGCCGGCGGGGCCGGAGACGGCGCTCCACGCCTCGACGCCTTGCGGCTGGTCGGTGGTGTTGGTCAGCGTGACGGCGAAGGCGAAGGCGCCGCCCGAGGGGGGGATCGTGATGGGTCCGCCGACGGGCTCGGCCGAGACGGTCACTGGCGCTGACCCATCCCCGACGTATACGGCCATGAGTTCGACAGGCGCGAGGCCACCGGCTCGCAGCGGGACGTAGACGACGTCCCCGTCCGACGTAAAGGTGTAGGGGGGGTCGGTGATGTAGGGGATCGCGACGCGCCACCGCTCCGAGCCATCGGCCGCATTGAGGGCGATGAGGTACTGGGTGCCTTCCACGGAGGCCTGCGTGAGGAGCAGGCTCCCATCCGGCGAGACGGTCGGCTGCACGGGGAAGCCGGAGTCCACGATCTGGACCTCGTAGCGGACGCTCCCGTCGGGATGGAAGGCCCAGAGCGAGCGGCTCTCCTGCACATAGACCGTCCCATCCGGGCCGATGGCCGGGTCCCGGAGCAGACCGACGGGCGACGGGAAGTTGTACCGCCAGAGGAGGTCGCCGTCAGGGCTGAACTTGGTGAGGCTGTTGTATCCCAACCCGTAGACGCTATCGTCCGGCCCCACCACCGGGGGGTGCTCCACGTTCCACGGGAGGCACCACAGCATCTCTCCGCTGAAGCTGAAGGCGGCGATCCCGTTCGAGAACAGCTGGCACGGAACGGACTCGTCAACGGCGTAGAAGCGGTCGGAGGCGAAGGGGATCTCCTTCGGCCACGAGGTGCTCTCACGCTCGAAGCCGGGTACACTCCATCGGAACGTTCCGTCGGTCGAGACCGAGAACGCGCCGGCCGTCGTGTAGCCGAATCCGACGACCCCGTAGAGGTTGCCGTCGGGGCCGAGGCTGGGGCCGTAGGACACGGCCTCCGTCGCCTCGAACGGCGTACGCCAGAGCTCCTCCCCCGTAGGGCTGTAGCCGACGACGTAGTAATCCACCCCGACGCCTGGGTTGAAGATGCTCTCCGCGACGAAGATGCGACCGTCGGGCGCGACGGCGATGTCGGAGGTGTAGAGGGTGTTCGCGTCGATGCGGAGGCGGACCGAGCCGTCAGGTTCGATGACGAAGATGTCATTGACGAACATGTGGATCGCCCCCTCTGGACCGATCTCGGGCCGGCTCATCAGCTCGGTCGGGTCCTCTTCCAGCGGGGTGCTCCAGAGGATGTCCCCGGGTTGCTGGGCGAATGCCGGCCACGCTGCAAACGCGAGGAGGGCTATGAGAAGCGGGCGGGGCATGGCGGTCGGGGTCAATGCACAGTAGAGAGGGGAGCGCTCCGGGCGGGCTTAGCGGAGGACCGTGATGCGGCGCGTAGCCGTGCGCGCTTCGCCCTCGACGCGCAGGACGTACACCCCCGCGGGGAGGTCGGTGGCGTCGAGCCTGAGCACGTGCGTGCCCGGCTCCAGTGCCCCCTCGTGCAGAACGGTCACCTGCCGACCCAGTGCGTCGTACACCACGGCACGAACGGACCGCTGCTCGGACACCTCCAGCGTCACGCGCGCCTCTCCGCGCGAGGGGTTCGGGCGCGCCTCCGAGAGCGCGAAGCCGCCTGGCAGCGCCGACGCGGCCTGCGCCTCGCCCCACCCTGTCGCCGCCCAGTCCGCCCCGCCCGCCTCGCGCACGGCGCCGGCGGCCTTCTCAAACGGGAAGCTGTCCGAGGCTGTGACGGCGCCGCCGAGGGTTCCGACGTTGACGGCGTATGTGTAGGTGCCCGGGGGCGCGCTGCCGGGCACCCGCTGCGTCAGCGTCCGCGTGAGCGCCTGCCCCGGCTGGAGCGTGACGGCGAACGGGCCGACGACGGGCTCGCGCGAGGCGGGACCGGTCACGGCCGTCCACGCCTCGAACGCCTGCGGCTCCGGGGAGGCGTTCGTGATCGTGGCCGTGAACTGGAAGCTCCCGCCGCCGGGGCCGATGGTGACAGGCCCGCCGACGGGCTGCGCCGTGACGGCGAGGGGCGCCAACGGCTGTCCTTCAAGGCCCGGCACCACGGCGAGGCCCTGCTCGGTACCGGCCGGCGGGTCGTTGTGCAATACGAGTGCGACGAGGTCGCCGATGCCGTCGCCGGTGAAGTCAGCGTAGTGGGGGGCGTAGCCGGCGTGACCGAGGCCGTAGCGCCCGCCGTAGGTGAAGCCCCCCGAGCCATCGTTGAGGAACACCGCCGCGTCCTGCGGACCCTCCCCGATGAGGTCGGGGTCACCGTCGCCGTCCACGTCGCCGGCCGTGATCCAGGCGCCGAACTGCTGGAGCGTCGGGGTGAAGACCGTCGTCGTGAAACCGCCGGACCCGTCGCCGAGGAGCACGGCGATCCGGTCCTCGGCGCGGGCGTCCACCTCAAGACGGGCCTGGTCGACATGGCCGTCGCCGTTGAGGTCGAGCGCGAGGACGTTCTTGCCGCCGGCCCCGACGGGGAGCTGCTGGTATGGCTCGAACGTGCCGTCGCCGTTGCCGAAGTAGACGAGGGGGTACGAGGCGACCGTCACGAGGTCGAGTGCGCCGTCCTCGTTGAAGTCGGCGGCCTCGACGAACGTCGGGAAGCCGAGGCCGGGGAGGGTGTAGGCCGGCTGAAACGTCCCGTCACCGTTGTTGCGGCTGATGTAGAGCCGGCTCGCGTCGCCGCCGCCGAAGCACCCCCGGCTCTCGGTGTTGACGACGTCGAGGTCGCCGTCGTTGTCGACGTCGAACGCGTTCGGGTTGCCGACTCCGCAGGCGCCGAGGGGCCAGCGGGTCTCGGCCCCGAAGGAGCCGTCGCCATTGCCGAGGCGGGTGAAGAAGTCGTAGGGCGGCGCCGTCGGAGCGGAGACGTAGAGGAGGTCGAGGTCGCCGTCCCCGTTGAGGTCGCGGAGCTTGGCGAAGGCATACGAGCCGCCCGTGCTCAGGCTCGTCGAGAAGGCACCGTTCCCATCGTTGAGGTGGACGGCGACGCCAGACGCGAAGAAGCCGCCATGGGAGGTCGCCACGTCGGAGTCGCCGTCGCCGTCCACGTCGCCCACGTCGAGGACGCTGTGGAGGAAGACGCGGCCGTAGACGGGCCGGCGTGGGAAGGTCCCGTCGCCGAGGTTCTCGTGGGCCGTGAGGAGACGGACGAGCCCGTTGACGGTGAGCACGTCGCGGTCGCCGTCGCCGTCGAGGTCAGCGAGGGCGACGGCCTTGGCGCCGCCGCCGTCGGAGCCTTTGAACGCGCCAGCATACATCTCGGTGTCCGCGAAGCCCCCCATGCCGTCGCCGAGGAGGACGAAGAAGCCGTTGTCGAAGTGCTGCGCTGTCACGAGATCGGGGAAGCCATCGCCATTCACGTCGTCGGACTCGATGGAGAAGGGCGTGCTTTCGTAGGCGACGCCAACGCTCCGAATCTCGGAGGAGAACGTGCCCGCTCCGTTGTTGCGGAGGAACGCGAGCTGCGGTTCGACGCCGCCCGCGCCGTATAGCCCGGCGTTGGAGTAGTAGATGTCCAGATCACCGTCGGCGTCGAAGTCGGCGAGCGCGACGTCCCCATTCGCGAGGGTGTTGAGCCCGGTCGCGAGGTTGGCGTAGGTCGCCGCCACCCCGAAGGCGCCGGTGCCGTCGTTGAGGAGGACGGAGACCGTGATCTCGTCCTCGTGCCCGACGGCGAGGTCGAGGTCGCCGTCACCGTCGAGGTCGCCGGCTTCGAGGCGGTTCGGCCCGTCGGCGACGGTTGTGGAGACAGGCGGGGCGAAGGTGCCGTCGCCGTTATTCCGGAGGATGGAGACGGCCGTGCCCTGGCTGAGGTAACCACGGTTGGCGACCGCGAGGTCGAGGTCGCCGTCGCCGTCGAGGTCGGCCGCCTCAATGCCGTGCGGGCCAGCGGGGCCGGCGGCGTAGTAGGCCGGCGCGCCATAGATCCCAGTCCCCGTGTTGCGGAGGACGACGACCTGGGTGCCGTTGAGGTGGAACTCGTCGGTGTGCGAGCCCGCAAGGTCGATGTCGCCGTCACCATCGAGGTCAGCCGCGACGACCTGCCACACCTTGCGGGAGGTCGGGTAGAAGACGCCGTCGTCGGTGAAGGTGGCGGGGGCGCCGTCGACGTCGCCCTCATTGAAGAGGACGCGGATGCCGCCGCTAAAGGTGGTCTGCCCGACGGCAGCGTCCGGCAATCCATCGCCATTCAAGTCAGCGACGGCGAGGGCGTGGTCGTAGCGGCCCGTCTCCCAGCTTCCCGTGTGGAAGGCGCGCCAGGGGGCATCGAAGAACGGCTGGCCGGCAGCCGGTACGGCGGCTCCAATCACGAGGAGCAGCGGGACGAGGTAGCGAGGCATCGACAGCAAGGCGGAATGCTAGTGACCAAAAACGAGTACAGGAGGGCGACGGGCGACCCGAGGGTGGGGCCCGCCGACCTGCCAGATCGAGCAGGGGATGCACGATGTGTGCAAGGTATGCTCGTTATCCAGCACAAGTGCAGACGCGGGGGGCCCGAATCCTCATTCATCCCCTTCTCTTTCAAGGGGTGTGCCGGCCTTCAGCGCGTCCGCACGACCCGCCGGGTGTCCACGAACGCTTCACCCACAGCCCGGACGATGTAGATCCCTGCGGGAAGCGTCGCTCCGTCGAGCACCAGCCGGTGGGCGCCCGGCGACATCGGGCCGTCGTGGAGGAGGGCCACACGGCGCCCCAGCACGTCGTGCACGGTGATGCGCACGTCCTGCGCCGACGCCAAGCCCAGGGACAGTCGAGCCCCCCCCGCGAACGGGTTCGGGTACGCCTCGGAGAGCGTGAAGCCGCCGGGGAGTGACGAGGCGGCGGTCTCGCTCCACCCTGTGACGGACCAGTCGGCCGCGCCGCCGCGCGCGGCCGGGCCT
>JAWWCA010000239.1:0-4953 GCA_033720695.1 Rubricoccaceae bacterium | reverse complement strand
CGCGACGGCGCCGCCGCCCAGTACGGCTCCGACGCCATCGCCGGCGTCATCAACATCGTCCTAAAGGACCAGACGGACGGTCTCACGGCCGGCGTCACCTACGGCGCCTACAGCACGGCGATCGGCAGCGGCTACGCCGAGGCGACCGGCGAGGCCCTCTTCAACGTCGAGGGCGAGAACCGCCTCGACGGCGAGAACCGCGCCTTCGACGGGATGACGACGCGCGTGGACCTCAACTACGGCATCGACCTCGGCAGCGACGGCGGGTTCGCGAACGTCACGGCCGAATACATGGACCGCGACCGGACGCTGCGACCCGGCTTCTCGTGGCGCCAGGGCTACGGCACCGCCGCCGCCGACGGCTTCAGCTTCTTCCTCAACGCGGCCTACCCCCTCGGCGAGAGCACCGAGGCCTATGCCTTCGGCGGCCGGAGCTTCCGCGATACCGACGCCTTCGCCTTCTCGCGCGGCTCCTTCGCCGACGGCGACACCCGGACCGTCCCGAGCCTCTACCCCGACGGCTTCACGCCCCGGATCACCTCGAACATCGAGGACCTCTCCGTCTCGGCCGGCGTCCGCCACGTCCTCGCCAACGGCATCCGCGCCGACTTCAGCAACACGTACGGCGTCAACGACTTCCACTACTTCGTCCGCGGCTCCAACAACGCCTCGCTCGGCCCCGCCTCACCCACCGACTTCGACGCGGGCGGCCACCGCCTCTCGATGAACGTCACCGGCGTCGACGTGAGCCGCTTCTTCGACGCTGTCGCGGCGGGCCTCAACCTTGCGGGCGGCGTCGAGTACCGGACCGAGAACTTCCAGATCTTCGCTGGCGAGGAGGCCTCGTACGCCATCTACGACACCAGCGGCGTCGCCATCACGAACCCGGCCATCCAGGTCCCGGCGATGGACCCCGACGGGGCGCCGCTGCCCGGCGGCTCGCAGGGCTTCCCCGGTTACAGCCCCGCCAACGAGGTCGACCGCAACCGCTCCAACCTCGGCCTCTACGCCGACGTCGAGCTCAACGCCACGAGCGCGTTCCTCCTCGCCGCCGCCGCGCGCTACGAGACCTACAGCGACTTCGGCGAGACGCTCACCTTCAAGCTCGCCAGCCGCTACCGCGTCACCGACGCCTTCGCCGTCCGCGGCTCGGTCTCGACCGGCTTCCGCGCACCGTCGCTCGCGCAGATCCACTACAACCTCGTGTTCAACAACATCGTGGCCGGCACGTCGGTGCGAACGCTCCTGGCCTCGAACACGAGCACCGTCACGCGCGCCTTCGGCATCCAGCCGCTCCAGGAGGAGACCGCCGTCAACGGCAGCCTCGGCTTCACGTTCAACGCGGCCGGCTTCACCGGCACCGTGGACGGCTACACGATCGCCGTGGACGACCGCATCATCCTCACCGACAACTTCGACGCGACCGAGCTCGGGATCGGGGTCGAGGCCGCGCAGTTCTTCGCCAACGGCGTGGACACGCGGACGACGGGCCTCGACGTGGTCCTCACCTACCAGCGCGAGCTCGGGCCGGGCCGCGCGACGGTCGGGGTGGCGGGCAACGTGAACCACCTCGAGATCGACAGCATCAACAGCGGCGACCTCAACCCGTTCACCTTCTTCGGACCCTTCTCGCAGGCCTACCTCGAAGCCGCCGCGCCCGACTACAAGTTCGGCGTCAGCCTCGGCTACGTCGTCGCCGGTCTCGACCTCCAGCTCTACCTCACGCAGTTCAGCGAGGTCGTCTTGCAGGACTTCCAGTGGGTCGACACGCCAGCCACCAACCAGGAGGAGGCCGACGCCCTCTTCGCGATTGCGACCGACGTGTACGAGCCGGCCATGACGGTCGATCTCAGCGCGAGCTACGCCGTCACGCCGAACGTCCGCCTCACGCTCGGCGCCAACAACGTCTTCAATACCTACCCGACGCCGCAGTTCGACACCTGGACCGATCAGGGCGGCCTCAACGACTCCGTCCAGATGGGCTCCGACGGCGCCTACGTCTTCGGCCGGATCGGCGTCGGCCTCTGAGCGACCGAGACGGCAGCGGGTGCCTCGACGCTCGCTCGGCCGCCGTCCCCGATCTTGCCGCGTCCAACCCCTTGCCCGCTCCTTCACGGAGAGCGTCGCGCCTCCCGAGGACGAGCCGTCGCTGACCCCGTCGCTGTGCGTGCACCCGGCATGTCCACTCTCACTGAGCACCTTCGCCAGACACTCCACCGCTCGCTCGAGGCGTCCGACGACCCCAACAAGGCCCTCCGGAGCGCACGGCCCATCCTGACGCAGATCAAGCAGACGAGCCCGGCGGCTTCGGTCCTCGCCGCGGCCCAGCTCGTCCGCCGGGTGATCCACGCGCATGCTCAGGCCCGCGACGGGAACGACCCCAGGCCGGTCTCGGAACATGACTGGGACTTCTTCCTCGGTCTCGAGGCCACGCTCACCGACCTCCCGTCGTTGAGCGAGATCGGGACTCTCTTTTACTTCGGGGACTGCTCCTATGAGGAGACGGCCCGCGTGCTCGACGTGAGCAGGATGACGGTCTACCGAGCCATCCGATGGATCATGGCGCAGCGCCCGGGAAGCGACGGGGACACCGCCGCGGAGGTCATGGTCCCGATCCCGGGGGGCGGTGGCCCCTCCCTGCGATGCCTCGCGGCTCGCCCGCTCCCCGACCGGAGGAGCGACCCCGGGCGATGAGGCGGTCGATCCCGCCGCCGCACGCCGACGAGCCGCTCTACGACCATGGCCCCCTGCGAGCCCCGTAACCCCAACTTCGAGGCTCGCGTCCGCGACAGCTTTGCGCAACAGCGGATGATGAGAACGCTCGGGGCCGACCTCGTCGCCGTCCGCCCCGGCGAGGTCGAGATCGCGCTCCCCTACCGCGGCGCGCTCACGCAACAGCACGGGTACCTCCACGCCGCCGCTGTGACGGCCATCGCTGACAGCGCGTGCGGCTACGCGGCGCTCTCGCTGATGGCGCCGGGGCGGGACGTGCTCTCGGTGGAGTTCAAGGTGAACCTCGTCGCCCCCGCCGCGGGCGAGCGGTTCGTCGCCGTCGGGCGGGTGCTCCGGCCGGGCCGGACGCTGACGGTGTGCGCGGCCGAGGTCCACGCCGAGCGCGGCGAGGCGCGCACGCTCATCGCCGCGATGCAGGCGACGATGATCGCCATCGCTCCGCCCGGGTAGCCCGCCCGCCGAACCCTGCGGAGGAAGAGCCGCCCGTTCCCGGGATCGCTTCCTGTATCCAGCCGTCAGTTGTTTTCCAAGGTCTTGTGCTGTACTCTCTCCCACGGCCCGGCGAGGTCCGAGCCACGGCCCCTCCCTCTCACGACCCTCCGCCTGCCATGATCGGAGCCGGCTTCACCACCGTCGATCCCATCACCCGCACCCGCGTCGAGCTCCTCGAGGTCGTGCGGAATGCCGACGGTGACGATTTCGTCCTGGAGTGCCGCTGCCCGGCGGGGGCCGGTCCGTTCGCCCTGGAGCACCTCCACCTCTCGTGGACCGAGCGGTTCGAGATCGTCTCGGGTGATGCGCAGTACAAGCTCAACGGGACGATGGGGAGTGCCCGGGCGGGCGAGACCGTCGTGATGCCCCCGGGGCAGCCGCACGTCCACCCGTGGAGCGCGGGGGACGAGGACCTGGTGTACCGCCAGGTGGCACGGTTCGAGGCCCCCAACCCCGAGGCCGTCCCCGATGTGTTCGGCGCGTTCGCGACCCTCTTCGGGCTGGCCCGGGAGGGGAAGGTGAACCGGCGCGGGCTCCCCCGGAACCCCCTCCAGTTCGCGGCGACGCTGCGCACGTTCGTCAAGCACGACGGCTTCGACGCCCAGGTGCCGGTGCCGGTGCAGCGCGTGGTAGCGGCGACCCTCGGCCGGCTGGCCGAGGGGATGGGGTACCGCTCCTCCTACCCCCGCTACCTCGAACCCGCCGCGGCCTGACGCGGCACCCACGGGCGCCCCCCGAGCCGCCTCGCCGCCCACGGATCCTCAGCCCCCCTTTCCCCTCCTCCCCGCATGGAACGCGTGCTCGGCATCGGCGGCGTCTTCCTCAAGGCCCGGGACCCCGAGCGCCTCGCGGCGTGGTACCGCGACCACCTCGGCGTCCCCGTCGAGCCGGGACAGACGTACGGCACCTTCGTCGCCGCGCCGTCGGACCCCACCGTCTGGTCCGCCTTCCCGCACGACACGGACTACTTCGCCCCGAGCGAGGCCCCGTTCATGGTCAACTACCGCGTGGCCGACCTCGACCGGATGCTCGCCCAGCTCCGGGCCGCCGGGGCAGCCGTCGACGAGCGGGTCGAGGCGCATTCGTACGGGCGCTTCGGCTGGGCCTCCGACCCGGAGGGCAACCGCTTCGAGCTGTGGGAGCCCCCGACCAACGCGGCCTAGCCGCCGTACCTTGCGGCCTCCCCTTCCCACGGCCCTCGTGCAGCTTCTCCCCGCCCAGCCCGGCGATCTCGAGGCCGTCGCGGCCCTCCTCGGCGCGGCGGGCCTCCCCCACGACGACCTCTCCGAGGCGCACCTGGCGCACTTCCTCCTGCTGCGGGAAGGGGACGCCCTCGCCGGCGCTGTGGGGCTGGAGCCGTACGGCCCCGACGCCCTCCTCCGCTCGCTCGTCGTCGCGCCGCGAGAGCGAGGCCGCGGCCTCGGCGCACGGCTCGTGGACGCCGCCGAGACGCTCGCGAGAGAGGCCGGGGTGACGCGCCTCTGGCTCCTGACCGAGACGGCGGCGCCGTTCTTCGCGGCACGGGGCTACGCGGCGGCCGAGCGCGACCGCGCGCCGGAGGCCATCCGGGCCACGGCCGAGTTCGCGGCGCTCTGCCCCGACTCTGCCGTGTGCCTCGCCAAGCGGATCGGCTAGCGCCCGACCGAGACGTGCAGCAGCGGCGTGAGCGAGAACCGGTCGTCGGCGGCCGCTGCCTCGGCGTGGGTGTCGACGGCGCCCTGGAGCTCG
>JAWWCA010000238.1:0-4979 GCA_033720695.1 Rubricoccaceae bacterium | reverse complement strand
GGCGCGTCGAGGCCGCCCTCGACCATGCGCGGGAGGTCGAGGTGGGCGCGGCCGGGCTGCGGCGCGTGCCGCTCGCCGAGGCGGTACCCCTCGTCGAGCATGAGCGACGGGGTGTCCACGTGGCCGTCCATCACGAGGGCGTCGTAGTGGAGGCGGAGGGCCGTCTCCCACAGCGGGTCCTCGGCGACGAGCCGCGCCGCGACGGCCTCCGGCATCCGCACCGCCCCGCCGTCCGTGGCAACGAGGGTGTCGACGACCAGGCCATCGTCATCCGGGGTGGTCTCCGGTGAAGCGCCTGGGGCGGGGTCGGTGCAGGCGGCGAGCAGAAGGGGGAGGGCGAGCAGGCGCACGAGCGGGAGGGGACGGCTGGGGGAGGACACGGGCGGCGCCTCCTCCAACGGCCGCGGTCTCTCGTCGTTCTTCACCGGCGGCGCACGCTGCGGCGAGGCGGGAGGGGATAGGTTGCCACTGTGTGCGACATGTCGGACACGCACGGGTGGACCGCCGAGGGCATCGTGAAGTGGCTTGAGCGGGACCTCGGTGCGCCGTATTTCGCCTCCAAACTCAAGGCGCTCTGCCTATGCCCACAGCTACCGCGCGCCGTCCGGCGCTCCTCCTGCTCGCCCTCTTCGCGCTGCCCGCCGCGGCCCAGCCCACGCCCGGCGACTGCGCCCTCGGCACGGCCGCGGCTGTCCTCGACGTCAACGCCGTCGAGGCCACCGTCCTCAACACCGGGAGCCTCTTCTTCGGGAGCGAGGTCGAGGCCGCCTACCTCGTCCCGAAGGAGACCGGCCTCTCGCCCATCTTCGCGGCCGGGCTCTGGGTCGGGGGGCTCGTCGACGGCGAGCTGCGCGGGGCCGGCTCCCGCTACGACAACTTCGAGTTCTGGCCCGGCCCGCTCGGCCCCGACGCCCGGCCCCTCGACCCCGAGGACTGCTCGGCCTACGACCGGATCTGGACGGTCTCCCGCGCCGACGTCGCCCGCTACCTCGTGACCGGCGAGGCCACCGACGACCTCCGCGACTGGCCCGCCGACCTCGGCGCGCCGGTGCTCGACGGCGACGGGATTCCCGGCAACTACGACCTCGCCGCGGGCGACCAGCCGGCGATCTGGGGGGACCAGGCGGCGTGGTGGGTGATGAACGACGTCGGCAACGAGCATGACGAGTGGCTCACGCCGCCGCTCGGCATCGAGGTGCGCGTCACCGCGTTCGCCGTGGTCGGCCCGGAGGTGGGCAACGCGGGCTTCCCGACCGTGGACCAGGCGACGTTCTACCGGTACGAGATCACGAACCGGAGCGGCGACGCCATCGACAGCACGTACGTCTCGCTTTTCACCGACCCCGATCTCGGCAACGCCGCCGACGATGTAGTCGGGAGTGACACGCTCCGCCACCTCGGCTACGTCTACAACGACAACAACTTCGACAGCGGCCCGACGGGATACGGGGTGGCGCCGCCGGCCGTGGGCTTCGGCATCGTCGAGAGCCCGGCGGCGACGGACAACGGCCGCGACGACGACGATGATGGGGAGGTGGACGAGCCCGGCGAGGAACTCGGGATGACCGCCATGATCTACTTCATCGGTGGTGGCCCGCCCGGCACCTCCGACCCGCTCAACGGGACGGAGAACTACAACGTCATGCGGGGACGTTGGACGAACGGGTTTCCGGTCGTCATGTGCGGCATCGGGATCAACTGCCCTGGTGAGGTGACGACGTACGCCTTCCCCGGCGACCCCACTGAGGGTACGGGTTGGAACGAGGTTAGCGTCGGCAACAACGGTGGTGACCGCCGCTTCGTCGTCTCGACGGGCCCGTTCCGGTTCGACCCCGGCGAGACCGAGACGGTGGCCTTCGTCATCGCCTACGGCCGGGGCGGCTCGAACCTCCGGTCCATCAACGTCATGCGCGCCGCCGCCGACCAGGCGCGGTTCTTCTACCAGGAGGGTGTCCTTGCGCCCACCCCGGTCAGCGCCGAGGAGGCGCCGGAGCTGCCCGAGGAGCCGGCGCTGCCGGAGGGGCTGCGGATCGCCCGTCCGCACCCGAACCCGTTCGCCGGCCCGCTCGCGCTCCGCTACGAGGTGCCGGCCCCGACGCCGCTCCGCCTCTCGGTCTACGACGCGCTCGGCCGCGAGGTCGCCGTGCTCTTCGACGGGACGGCCGAGGCCGGGGCGCACGAGGCGGTGCTCGACGGCGGCGCCCTCGCACCTGGCGTCTATGTCGTGCGGCTGGCCGTGCCGGGCGGGAGCCGCGCGCTCGCCCTCACCCGCGCCCCCGCCCGCTTCTGAGCCTCCCCGTTGCTGAGCCGCCGATGCGCCCGTCCCTCCTCATCCCGCTCCTCCTCCTCGCGGCCCCGCTCCGGGCCCAGCCCGCGCCCGGCGATTGCGTCCCCGGTGCGGCGCGCGATTCCCTCGACGTCAACCAGGCGCTGGCCCCGCTCTTCAACGACGGCAGCCTCTTCGACAACTCCTCCAACATCTCGTTCGAGGGGTACCGCACGGCCGACGCGCCCGACGCCATCCCGCTCTTCGAGACGTTTCTCTGGCTCGCGGGGAGCGTCGAGGGCGAGGCTCGCGCCTCGGCGACGTGGTTTGGGAGCCCCGGGTTCTGGCCCGGCCCGCTGGAGACGGGCGGCGCGCTCCCGAACCCGGCCGACTGCTCCGCTTACGACAGGATCTGGAACGTCTCCCGCCAGGACGTCGCCCGCTACCTCGCCACGGGTGAGGCGACCGACGACCTCCTGGAGTGGCCCGTGGACCTCGGCGCGCCCGTGCTCGACGGCGACGGCATCCCCGGCAACTACAACCTCGAAGGCGGTGACCAGCCAGCGATCCGGGGGGACCAGATGGCGTGGTGGGTGATGAACGACGTCGGCAACGAGCAACTCGTCACGGGGTCTGCGCCGATGGGCCTCGAGGTTCGTGTGGAGGCGTTCGCGGCGGAGGGAAGGGGGGCGGCGCCCGGCGCGCTCGACCCCGCGACCTTCTACCGCTACACGCTCACCAACCGGACCGGCCAGCCCATCGACAGCACGTTCGCCGGCTGGATGATGAACCCCGCGTCGAACCTCAGCCACCTCGGCTCGGACACCACGAGCGGGCTCGCCTACGCCTACAGCTGGTTCGACATCCCGGCGTATGGGAGGAACCCGCCGGCGTGGGGCGGATCGGTGATCGAGGGGCCGGTCGGGATGCCGAACGGTCGCGACGACGATGGCGACGGCCTCGTCGACGAATCCGGCGAGCGCCTCGGCACGACGACGGTGGGCCTCGTCTTCAACGGGGGGCCGATGTGGTCTGTGGATCCCCGGACTCCGGAAGAGTTCATCCTCCGGATGAGCGGGTACTGGAACGATGGAGAGCCCATCCGGGAGGGCGACGCAGGACACAACCCCGGCGGCGGCGGCGATATCGTGCAGTTCGTCTTTCCTGGCGACCCGACGTTGCCCGCGTTCTGGAGCGCGCTCCGGCCGGACCGGGAGCCCCCACACCGCCCGATCATCGTCTCACGGTTCTTCCTGGCGACGGGGCCGTTCCGCCTCGACCCGGGCGAGACGGAGACGGTCACGTTCGCCGTGACCTACGGCCGCGGGTTCGACCGCTTCTCGTCGATCCGGGTGCTCTGGGCGTACACCGATGAGGTGCATTTCCAGTACGGCATCGGGGCGCTCGACCCTCGTCCCGTCACGGCCGCCGAGTTCGAGTCGCCGGAGTTGCCCGAGGAGACCACGCTGCCGGAGGGCGTCCGCTTCGTCCGTCCGTCGCCGAACCCGTTCCGTGGCCCGCTCGCCCTCCGCTACGAGGTGCCCGCACCCACCCCCCTCCGCCTCTCGGTCTACGACGCGCTCGGGCGCGAGGTCGCCGTCCTCTTCGACGGGACGGCCGAGGCCGGGGCGCACGAGGCGGTGCTCGACGGCGCCGCGCTCGCGCCGGGCGTCTACGTCGTGCGGCTGGCCGTCCCCGGTGGGAGCCGCGCGCTCGCCCTCACCCGCGCCCCCGCCCGCTTCTGAGTCTCCCCGCTTCTGCGCCGCCGATGCGTTTGTCTATCCTTGTCCCGCTCCTCCTCCTCGCGGCCCCGCTCTGGGCCCAGCCCACGCCCGGAGCCTTCGAGACCGGGAGGGCCTTGGCCACGCTCAACGCCAACGAGGTCGAGGCGACGGTCTTCCTCGGCCAGAACCTCTTCTTCAGGCCCCGAGACGGGGAGGCCGAGGAGGTCCGTGAGGCCCACGTCGTCCCGACTGCCGACAGCGTCTCCGCCATCTTCGCCGCCTCGCTGTGGCTGGCGGGGAAGGTGGACGGCGAGCTCCGCGCCGCCGCCGCGCGCTACGACGACTTCGAGTTCTGGCCCGGGCCGCTGGGGGCGGGCGGCGCGCTCCCGAGCCCTACGGACTGCTCGGCCTACGACCGGATCTGGACCGTCAGCCGCCGCGACATCGCGCACTACCTCCTGACGGGCGAGGCCACGGAGGACCTCCGGGACTGGCCCGTGGCGCTCGGCGCGCCCGTGCTCGATGGCGATGGCATCCCCGACAACTACGACCTCGCGGGGGGCGACCAGCCGGCGATCCGGGGCGACCAGACGGCGTGGTGGGTGATGAACGACGTCGGCAACATGCACGAGTCGTCACAGACGCAGCCGATGGGGGTGGAGGTGCGCACCGAGGTCTTCGCGGCGGCCGAGCCGGAGGCCGACGACGGGCTGCCGGCGGTGGGGCGGGCGACGTTCTACCGCTACCTCGTCACGAACCGGACCGACGACGTGATCGAGGACGCCTACGCCTCGCTCTTCGCCGACCCCGACCTCGGTTATGGGACCGACGACTACGTCGGGAGCGACTCGCTCCGGCATCTCGGCTATGTCTACAACGCTGACAACCTCGACGAGAGCATCGACCACCCCGGCATCCAGATCGAAACGGGATACGGTGTGGGTCCGCCCGCGCTCGGGTTCGCCGTGCTGCGCGGCCCGGAGGGCCAG
>JAWWCA010000237.1:0-5030 GCA_033720695.1 Rubricoccaceae bacterium | reverse complement strand
GCGACGGGGCCGTTAGCTGGCGAGGCGCTCGGCGGCTGGCAGGCCCTCGTGCGGGTGACCGTCCGCCGCCCCGGCTTCACCGTCGCGCTCACCGAGCACCACGTGAGCCACACCCACGGCGCCCGCAGCGGCCTCGCCTCGCCCGGCCCCGATCCCTCAGCCGTCTTCGACCCGCTCCAGGCCATCCCCCTCGATCCCCAGGCCGAGCGGCTGACCGAGCGGAACGACCTCTCCCTCCTGCTCCGCGCGCCCCTCCTCGGCGCAGCGCCGCTCACCGTCGAGGCGTTCTGGACGCGCCAGCACGCGCGCTACACCGCGGACGGCCTCGACACCCTCACGGCGAAAGGCAACCGCTGGGGCGGGCGGCTCGCGCAGCCGCTCCGAGCCGGCGCGCACGCCCTCCTCCTCCGCCTCGACGGCTGGGTCGACGGCGCCTCGTGGGGCGCGGGCAACCCCTACCCCGACGCCGCATCCCGCCCTCACCTCCACGCCACCCTCCGAGACTCCGTCGCCGTCGCCGGGTGGGCGGTGGAGGCCGAGGCCGGCGCGCACGCCGCAGGCGGCACGGTGTGGCCGGCGGCCTCGTTGCGCGCCGACCGGGGCGGTCTCTTCGTGGCGGCCCTGCACGCGGCCGAGGCCCCGGCCCGCGTCGTGGCGACCGGCTACGCGGACCGGGTGGCGGCGCTGGACGGGGACGCCGATGCGCTCTCTCGGACGGCGACGGCCGAGGCGGGCCTCGAACTCTCGGCGGGCCCGTTCGCGGTCGCCCTGCGCCTCCAGGCGAGCCAGACCGACAGCCCGCTCGTCCTCGTCGAGACCGGCGGCGCCGTCCGGTTCGAGCGAGCCGAGGGCCCGTTCCGCCGGGCCGTCGGCACCCTCTCGCTGGCGTGGCGCGGCGACGCCCCACGCGGCCTCTACGGCACGGCCTCGGCCAGCGCGTTCCGCTCTCTCAACCCGGACGACTCCCCGCTCCACAGCCGCGCCGCCGACGCCCTCCCGGCAGCGTGGGGCCACGGCCGCCTCGGCCTCCGCGCCCTCGACCTCTTCGACGGTGCGCTCGACCTCGACCTCGCCGTCCGGGGTCGGGCATGGACCGCCTTCGGGAGCCGCACGTTCGTGCCCGCCCCCGCCCTCTTCGCCCTCCCCGACCCCGCCGCCTCGGCGCCGGTCCCGGCCCGCGGCACGCTCGACCTCGTCGCGGAGGCCGAGCTGCAGGAGCGGGCCCGCATCTTCCTCGTCTACGAGAACGCCCTCGCCACGCGGCTCTACGATGGCGCCACTCTCGTGCCCGTCTACCCGCTCCCCGCGCACCGGCTGCGGTTCGGGGTGTTCTGGGTGCTGTTCAACTGACCCCGGCTGGGCCGGCGCCCGCTACTCCGGCGGGCGCATCGTGAACCGAGCCCACTGCCCGTCGGGGGCCGTGCAGCGCCCGGCGAAGCCGCCGTCCCCGTCCCGGTCGAGGACGCAGTGGAGCGGGACCCCCTCCTCCGGCTCGTCGAAGGCGAAGACGAGGGCCGCCGGCGTGAGGCGCACGTCGCGCGTCGGCACCTCCTGGCCCCCTGGCCCGACGATCGCGACGACGAGCCGGTCGCCCTCGTAGCGGACATCGTACGCGACGGGGGTCTTCAGTTCGGGGTGGCGCTCGGGCGTGAGGGCGCCAGTCCAGCGCCCCTCCGGGAGAGGGGGCGTGGCGGCGCAGGCTGCGAGGGCGAGGGGACCGAGGAGGAGGAGCAGGCGGAACAACGGACTGGGTGTCTCGTGGCGGTAGGGGGTACGAAAGACCCCACCGCCTCGCACAAGTTGCCGCCTCGGCGCGGTGCGCGCGGTGCCCTCTCCCCTCCCCTCTCCCTCTCGTGTCCACTCCCGTCTACCTCGTCCTCGGCGCCAGCGGCGGCATCGGCTCCGTCGTCGCCCGCCGCCTCGCCGACCGCGGCGCCCGCGTCGTCCTCGCCGCGCCGGCCTCCGACCGCCTCGACGCCCTCGCCGCCGAGACCGGCGGCCTCGCTCACCCCCTCGACGCGACGCGCTTCGAGGACGTGCAGGCGGCCGTCGACCGCGCCGTGGAGGCGCATGGGCAGCTCGACGGCGCGGCCAACCTCGTCGGCTCGATCCTCCTCAAGCCGGGGCACCTCACGAGCGGGGACGAGTTCGCGGAGACGCTCCAGCTCAACCTCTGGACGGCGTTCCACCTCGTCAAGGCGGCCGCCAAGGCCATGTACAAGACCGGCGGCGGGATCGTGCTGATGTCGAGCGTGGCGGCGGGCCTGGGCCTCCCCAACCACGAGGCCATCGCGGCGGCGAAGGGGGGCGTCGAAGGGCTCGCCCGCGCGGCGGCGGCCACCTACGCCCCCCGCGGCATCCGCGTCAACGCCGTCGCCCCCGGCCTCGTGCGGACGCCGCTCTCGAGCCGGCTCCTCGCCTCCGAGCAGGCCGAGGAGGCGTCGGCCGCCCTCCACCCTCTCGGCCGCGTGGGCGAGCCCGAGGAGGTCGCCGAGGTGGTCGACTGGCTCCTCGACGGCACGCGCAGCGCCTGGGTGACGGGCCAGACGATCGGCGTGGACGGCGGGTTCGCGAAGGCCCGCCCGCGCTGACGCCGCGGTCGCTACTCCGACGTCGTTGCGCGGACGAGGTCGAGGGCAGCCCGCATCATGTCCACCTCGCCGTCGAGGTAGGGCTGCCAGTGCTCACGGATGGGCGCCTCGTACTCCGGGGCGAGGGCGTGTTCGATCCAGTACGGGGTGTAGTCCACGCCCTGGCTCGCGGCCAGCTCGCGCACCAGCTCCCCCGAGGTGTAGAACATGATGGCGTGCCACAGCCAGTCCGGAGGCTCCACGCCCAGCTGATCTGCGGCCTCCTGCAACGTCCGGCTGAGGGTCCCGTGGAACGGACCGAACAGGATGTGGCCCGGCTCGTGGAGGAGCGTCTCCAGCGCGCTGAACCCCGTCGGGTCCTCCATCGTGCTCGCCACCATGACGTGGTCGACGAGGCCGATCCCCGTCTCCGTGTCAGCGGTGGCGTAGCTGACGTAGCTGACGACGTCGACGGCGAGGTCTCCGGGCCAGGGGCCCCGGTAGGCGATGGAGAGCCGGCGCTGAAGCGGCGGCGCGTACCGAACCAGCATCGACACCCAGTCCCCGATCCGCGCGCGGTTCCGCGTGTCGTGGAGGTCCCAGAGGCAGGCGCGGTAGGCGGGGGCCGCTGCTCGGAGGTGGCCGAGGACGAGGGGCATCCTCGGGTCGTCGCTGGCGTGCCGGCCGAGGGTGCTGAGCCGGTACCGAACCGCGCGCATGAAGCCGCGTCGGTGAGGGAGCGCCCCGAGGGTCTCGCGGTAGTACGCGACGGCCTCCCGCCAGGGCCCGGCCCGCTCGGCGCCGAGAGCGTCGATGCACGAGGCGACTTCCTCGGCGAACCCCGCCCCCTCCTCGGGCCCGCCGCCGCCGATGCCGTAGAGGTATTGGTGGAGGTTGGTCCAGAAGTCGCTGTAGAACCGGTACCCGGGGGTCGCGGCCACGAGGGCTTGGTCCCGGTTCCCCATCAGGGGGATCGCCTCCTGCGCCTGGCAAGGCCAGGCCGCTCCGAGGACGAGAACGACGCCGAGGAGGGGGATGAAGGGACGCATCACGGCAGACGACGGGGCTGGACAAGCGCGAGGGGGAGCAGGAGCATACGCATGGGTCGCCTGGGAGGCCTGTCGCGCGTGGCGGGCCCAGTTGGTCCCCCGGCGCGTTCAGGCGAGCGGGCCGAAGCGGGGAGGCTAGCGTGCGCGCTCGAAGGAGGCGAGCAGCCCGCGTGCCTCGTCCCGGATAACCAGGGTGTCGGCCTCGAACCAGAACGCCCCGACCTCGGTCTCCTCCTCCACGATCATGGAGAGGGTGCTCCCATCGACCCGGTAGGGGTAGCGGTCGGGCATCTCGGTCTCGGCCCGCGCCTCGTCCGTGCGCTCGACGAGAACGAACCCGTCCGGCTCGAACGTCAGCGCCACCAGCGTCGCGGAATCCGGGTGGGGCACCCCGAGCGTGTCGGTGACGCGCAGGGCCGTCCACCGGCCGAGCAGTTCATCAGCCTGTGCTCGGGCACTGCCAGCGGTCCCGGCCAGGACGAGGGCCGCGGCCAGGATGGTGAGGGTCCGTCTCATGCGACGAGGGGGTCTGGTGGAAGGTACACGATGCTGCCGGATCCCGGAGCCACCGCCCGCCGCCGAGACCCGGCGAGGCTAGATCGAGCGCGTGAGGCCCCGTCGACCCGCAGGCTCTGGCCCGTCACATAGGCCCCGCCCTCGGAGGGGAGGAACGCGACCACGGCGGCGACCTCGCCGACCTCGCCGGGCCGTAGAGCGTCGGTGCCGCCGCGGGGCGCGGGGCCGGCTCCGCACCCACTCCTCAAGCCGCCGCACCGCCGGCTTAGTCGGCATCCACCCGGTAGGCGCGGATCGCATCGACCTCCAGGCGGAAGGGCCCGTCCTGCCCGTCCAGGATGTAGAGGCCGAAGTGCCCCACGTCCGCGAGATTGATCGGCGGCGCGCTCACGCTCTGGCCGAAGACCGTCGTCTGGAGCGCGCTGAACGGCACGCGCACCCACGCCCACGCCTCCCCGGTCTCGAAGGGGGCCCGCCGAGAGACGCGCCGCCCTCTGCGCCGGGTGCCGTCGTCCACCTCGACCTCGAAGGTCCGACCGCCTCCGCGAACGCGAAGCTCGACCCCGTCGTAGCCCGTGAGGTCGACCGGCCGGTCGGCACGCACGGACGTGAAGCCGCCCCCCTGGGTGACCAGGGTGCCCGTGAACCGCAGCACCCCTTCCGACACCTCGACGTAGCCCTGGGAGCGCCCTCCCATGACCCCGTCGTTGACGATCTGCCACGAGGCCTCGTCGGCGGAGTCGAAGTCGAAGAGCGTCATCGCCACGGGGGGTGGAAGAGGCGACTCGGCGGTCCTCCCGCTGCACGCGAGCACGAGACCCAGGATCGGAAGGAGGACGAGGCGCATCGGCAGAGCGAACTGGAGGAGGGGCTTCGACCGAGAGGCTTCCCCCTT
>JAWWCA010000236.1:0-5047 GCA_033720695.1 Rubricoccaceae bacterium | reverse complement strand
TTGCAAAGAAGGTTCAACAGGCGCAAGTGCCTCAACAGGCACCGGGGGCGGAGGCGGAGGGGTCAACGACTGTCCTTCAACCTCTGCAGACCATGACACCTGAGCAGGCGGCGGAGGCTGTGGAGCGGGATCCACGTCCACGACGGCCGGTGGTTCAACTCGTAGCGGACTTCGTAGAGGGCTTTGTCGAGGAGGTAGGCCCAGAGGAAGGGGCGGCGCGCGCCCTTCGGCAGGAGGAAGTCGGCGTTCTCGGCCGTGCGGAGGTAGGCGTCGAGGAACGCGGCTTCGCTCCCGCGGACGAGCGCCCCAGCCCACGCCTCCGAGGCCGGGGCGTCGGCGGCGTCCTCGCGCAGGACGAGGGGGGCGTGCGCGGCGTAGTCGAGCGAGCGGAGCATGCCGGCGACGTCACGGAGGGCGTAGTCCCGGCGGCGGCGCTCCTCGAGCGAGCGGGCCGGCTCGCCCTCGAAGTCGAGGAGGTAGAGCTCGCCGTCGGCGAAGAGCGTCTGGCCGAGGTGGTAGTCGCCGTGGATGCGGATGCGGAGGCCGCCGCCGGGGGGAACGTTGCGGAGGGCGTCGAGGTCGGCGAGGGCGCGGTCCCACTCGTCCTCGGTGGGGAGGTCGCGGGAGGCGCGCGCCGGGTCGCCCTCGGCGCGGGCGTGCTCGGCGAGGAGGGCGCGCGTCCGTCGGAGCTCGTCCTGGACGCGGTCGGCGAAGGCGGCGTGGTCCTCGGCGGTGGCGGGCTCGGGCTGGAGGTCCGGGGCCTCGGCCGCGGCGAGGACCGCGTGCATCTCGGCGGTGCGGACGCCGAGGGTGCGGGCCAGCTCGAGCATCTCGGGGGCCACCTCCTCCAGCCACGCCGGTACGGTGCCGATCTCCTCGGGGAGCGGGGCGGTGCCGGCCACGCGGTCGAGGAACTGGTCCACCTTCTCGGTGGCGTAGTCCCACCCGTCGCGCTCGGCGTCGAGCGCCTCCTGGACGAGGCCCATCGCGATCGTCTCGTCGCCGCGGCGGAAGTGGGCGGTGCCGAGGAGGTGGGGGACGAACCGGACGTCGGCCTCGGTGAGGTGGCCCAGGAGCTCGAGCTCGGGGTTCTTCCCTCGCTCCAGCCGCCGGTACAGCTTCACGAAGAGGCGATTGCCCCGCTCGGTCGTGACGAGGGCGGCGGAGTTGCTCTGCTCGCCGGTGAGGAGGTGGGCCTCGGCGGCGCGAGCGCCGCGGAGCCGCTCCGCCACCTCGCCGACGTAGAGGCCGCGGAGCGAGCGGCCCTTGCCCCCCCCTTGCCACCAGTCGAACAGCGCCGTCCAGAAGCGCTCGTCGCTGGCGGCGTCGTAGAGCAGGGCGCGGCCGTCGTCGGGGAGGTCGAGCCAGGCGAGGGCGGTGTGGGGGCGCTCGGCCAGCACGGCCGCGGCGGCCTCGCCCTCGGCCGTTGTGAGGGGAAGGAGGTAGGTGTCGGTTCGGCCGTCGAACGCCACGTCGAGGAGAGCGAGGTAGTGCGGCGACGGTCCGTCGAGGAGGCGGACGGCGTCGGCCACCTCGACGCGGGAGACGGCCTCCCCCTTGGCGCCGAACCAGCGCTGGGCCTGGAGGTAGTCCGGGAGGAGCCCCTCCAGCGTCTCCATCGCGCCGCCGGCGGCCATCGTCCGGACGAGGGCGTTGTGGAGCCCCTCCGGGAGCCGGATCACGGGCAGCGCTCCGGTCTGGGCGGCGGGCGCGGCCTCGGGCGTCCGCACGCGGCGCGCGTCCTCCTCGGACACGAGCGCGAACCAGTAGAACTGGTGCGGGCCGAGCATGATGGGGTACGGCTCGTCCGCGATCGGGTGGAAGGCCGCCTGGCTCATGAGCTCGACGGGCACGCGGCCCTCCAGGGCGTCGTCGGGGGGGAGGGAGGCGCTCTGGGCGAAGCGTGAGAGGTTGGCCAGGACGAGGACCCTCTCCGCCCCGCCCGGGCCGTCGTACGCGCGGACGAAGGCGAGTACGGCCGGGTTGCCGAGCGGGAGAACGCGCATCGTGCCCCGCCCGAAGGCGTGCGCGTACTGCTTGCGCAGCGTCAGCATCCGCCGCATGAAGTGGAGGAGCGAGTGCGGCGTGGCCTCGGCGTCCTCGACGTTGACGAACTCGTAGGCGTAGGGGCCGTGGTGGATGGCCGGCATGAAGAGCCGGTGGTGTGGGGCCCGGCTGAACCCCCCGTTCTTGTCGGGGCTCCACTGCATCGGGGTCCGGACCCCGTTGCGGTCGCCGAGGAAGGGGTCGTCGCCCATCCCGATCTCGTCGCCGTAGTAGAGGATGGGGCTGCCGGGGAGCGAGAGGAGGAGGGCGTTGAGGAGCTCGATCTGGCGCCGGTCGCCGCCGAGGAGCGGCGCGAGGCGCCGGCGGATGCCGACGTTGATGCGGAAGCGGGGGTCGGCGCCGTACTCGTTGTAGAGGTAGTCGCGCTCCTCGTCGGTCACCATCTCGAGCGTGAGCTCGTCGTGGTTGCGGAGGAAGACGGCCCACTGCGCGTCCTCCGGGATGTCCTTCGTCAGCTCCAGCATCTCGACGAGGGGCCGGCGGCTCTCGCGGCGGAGCGAGAGGTAGAGGCGCGGCATGATGGGGAAGTTGAACGCCATCTGGACCCCCCGGCCGTCGGCGAAGTAGGGGAGCGTGTCCTCGGGCCACTGGTTGGCCTCGGCCAGGAGCACCTTCCCCGGCCCGTACCGCGCCTCGATCGCCTCCCGCAGCTCGACGATGTAATCGATGGTCTCGGGAAGGTTCTCGCTGCTCGTCCCCTCGCGCTCGAAGAGGTAGGGCACGGCGTCGAGGCGGAGGCCATCCACGCCCAGGTCGAGCCAGAAGAACATCACCTGCTTCATCGTCTCCCGGACCTCGGGGTTGTCGTAGTTGAGGTCGGGCTGGTGGGAGAAGAACCGGTGCCAGTAGTACTTCTGCGCCTTCTGGTCCCAGGCCCAGTTGCTCACCTCGGTGTCGGTGAAGATGATGCGGACGCCACCGTACTTGTCAGCCGTCTCGCTCCAGACGTACCAGTCGTGCTTGGGGGAGTGGGGGTCGCGGGCCTCCTGAAACCAGGGGTGCTGGTCCGAGGTGTGGTTCAGCACGAGCTCGGTGATGACGCGCATGCCGCGGTCGTGCGCCTCGTCGAGGAAGGCCTTGAAATCGTCGAGGTCGCCGTGGACGGGGAGCACCGAGAAGTAGTCGGCGGTGTCGTAGCCGTCGTCGCGGAGGGGGGATTCGAGGAAGGGGAGGAGCCAGAGGGTGTTGACGCCGAGGCGCTCGAGGTAGGGGAGCTTCTGCCTCAGCCCGGCGAAGTCGCCGTAGCCGTCGTCGTTGGCGTCGAAGAAAGAGCGGACGTGGAGCTCGTAGATGACGGCGTCTTTGTACCAGAGGGGGTCCGAAAGAAAGTCCGTCGGCATAGAAGGGCTGTGGGGTCGAGGGGAGAGGGTCGAGGGGGGTGCCGCGCGAGGCGCGCGTGAGGCGGCTGCCTCCAAGATGGGCTCTCATCCCGGGGGCAGCAAGCCGCAGGGTCCCGCAGGGCAGGCTCCGGGTCTGACGCGGCGCGGGAGGACGGCCCGGATGGAGACGCTACGCGAAGTACTCGAAGTCGCGCTCCGTTCGGCGGTGGCTCCGGACGTGGAAGACGTGGGCCGGGAGGGTGTGCGGATCGAGCTGGACGAAGTTGGCCGCGCCGTGCCAGCGGTAGCGCTCGCCGCCGAGGAGGTCGTGCACCTCGAAGGGACGGTCGTCCGGGAGCCCGAGCTCGTGGAGCGGCAGCGACACCCAGCCCGCCTGCACGTTGTACGGGTCGAGGTTGACGACGACGAGGACGAGGTCGTCGGGCGCCTGCGGCTCGGGGTCCTCCAGCGTCGAGAAGGGGACGGCCTTGGTGAAGGCGAGGATCTGCGGGTTGTCCGTCGGGTGGAAGCGGACGTTCCGCATGTGCTGGAGGGCCGGGTGCTCGCGGCGGATCCGGTTGACCCGCTTCATGAGCGGCTGGAGCGAGTCGGGGTCGTGCCAGTCCCAGGCGCGCACCTCGTACTTCTCGTTGTCGGCGTACTCCTCGCGCTGGGGGTGTTGCGTGTTGGCGACGTGCTCGTAGGGTGGCCCGTAGACGCCGTAGGCGGACGAGAGCGTGGCGGCGAGGACGAGGCGGACGACGTGCGCCGGGCGCCCGCCGTGGACGAGGGTGTCGTGGAGGATGTCGGGGGTGTTGGGCCAGAAGTTGGGGCGGTAGAACTCGGCCACCTCGGTGTGGAACAGCTCGCGGCCATAGCTCTCCAGCTCCTCCTTCGTGTTGCGCCAGGTGAAGTAGGTGTACGAGTTGTTGTAGCCGAGCTTGGCGAGGGTGTACATCGTCTTCGGCTTGGCGAAGGCCTCGGCGAGGAAGATCGTGTCCGGGTGCGCGCTCCGCAGCGCCTCGAGGCACCACGCCCAGAAGGCGAACGGCTTGGTGTGGGGGTTGTCCACGCGGAAGACCTTCACCCCCTTCTCGATCCAGAAGTCGAAGACGCCCTTGAGCGCGTGCCAGAGCGCCTGCCAGGCTGGGCTCTCGAAGTCGAGCGGGTAGACGTCCTGGTACTTCTTCGGCGGGTTCTCGGCGTAGCGGATCGTGCCGTCGGGGCGGTGCTGGAACCACTCGGGGTGCTCCGTCACCCAGGGGTGGTCCGGCGACGACTGGAACGCGATGTCGAGGGCCACCTTCAGCCCCACCTCGTCGGCCTTCCGGACGAACCGCTCGAAGGCCTCCATCCCGCCGAGCTCCGGGGCCACGCTCGTGTGGCCGCCCTCCTTGGCGCCGATGGCCCACGGGCTGCCGGGCTCGCCGGGCTCGGCCTTGGGCGCGTTGTCCTTCCCCTTCCGGAACTGCGTGCCGATAGGGTGGATGGGCGGGAGGTAGACGATGTCGAAGCCGAGCTCGGCGATGCGCGGGAGGCGCGCGGCCGCGTCGTCGAGCGTGCCGTGGCGGGGCGCGCCGTCGGGGCCGGGGTCAGCAGCGGAGCGGGGGAAGAACTCGTACCAGGCGGCGAAGCGGGCCAGCTCGGGGTCCACGCGCACG
>JAWWCA010000235.1:0-5169 GCA_033720695.1 Rubricoccaceae bacterium | reverse complement strand
GAGCCTGGGGCAGCTCACGGCCGGCATCGCCCACGAGATCAAGAACCCCCTCAACTTCGTCAACAACTTCGCCGACCTCTCGGTGGAGCTGGCCGAGGAGCTGCAGAAGGAGCTCGGCGCGCACCCCGACCGGCCCGTCGCCGAGGTGCTCCCGGAGCTGGAGGACCTCCTCGGCGACCTCCAGGAGAACGCCCGCCGCATCCACGAGCACGGCCGCCGCGCCGACCGCATCGTCTACGCGATGCTCCAGCATTCCCGCGGCAGCACCGGCGAGCCCGTCGCCACCGACGTCAACGCCTTCGTCGAGGAGTACGCCAACCTCGCCTACCACGGCCAGCGCGCCCGCGACGCCGACTTCAACGCCGAGGTCCGCCGCGACCTCGACCCCGCCGTGGGCGAAGTGCCCGTCGTGCCGCAGGACCTCGGCCGTGTCCTCATCAACCTCTTCTCCAACGCCTTCGACGCCGTGAAGGCGCGGGCGCAGACGGACGGGCCGGGCTACCACCCCGCCGTCACCGTGGCCACGCGCCGGGCGGCCGACGGCGTCGAGATCCACGTCTCCGACAACGGCGGCGGCGTCGAGAGCGACGCGGAGGGCCGGGTGTTCGAGCCGTTCTTCACGACGAAGCCGACGGGCGAGGGCACCGGCCTCGGGCTCTCCCTCGCCTACGAGATCGTGACGCAGCGCCACGGCGGTGACCTCCGCCTGGAGAACCACCCCGGCGAGGGCGCCACGTTCGTCATCTGCCTGCCGGACGACCCGCCCGAGCCGCCCGAGGCGTGACGGCCCCGCCGCCGGGCCTCACTCCAGGTCGTTGTCGACGAGGGTGAACTCGTCGAGGGTCCGGGCGCGGATCTCGACGCTCGTCACGGCCTCGACGTTCTCGAACGGGTCGGGGATGGCCCGCACGTAGTCGGTGCAGACCTCCGAGGGGACGTCGGGGATGCCGGGGAAGGCGAGGCGGAGGAGCGCGGCCCCGCAGCCGCCGGGGCCCGTGCGGGGGCCGCTGCCGCCGTAGTCCGTCGCCACGACGTAGCGGGTGCCATCGCGGACGACGTGGACCGACTCGGGCTCGCCGTCGCCCTCGCCGGCCTCGCGGAGGGCGAGCCGCCCGTTGCTCCCCGGCACCAGCGGCACGGCCGGCACGCGGAGCTGCAGCCGCCCTTCGAGGTAGTACTCGAGGGTGAGGGTCTCGACGCCGGTGCCGGCGCCGAAGTCGAACTGGACGACGTGGGTGGTGGCGCTGACGGCGTCGCTCCAGACCGTCGCGACGGGCGTGCGCCCCTGCCCGGCGACGTCGCCGAAGAGCTGGAGCCCCCAGCGGCTGTTGGCTGGGAGGTCCACGGGCGCGACCCGGAAGTCGGCCTCGACGAGGGGGCCGTCGAGCGCGTCGCCGAGGTCCACGCGCACGCCGTACTCCTGGCCGCTGGGACCCCGCCGGACGACGAGCCCGCTCCCCGTCCGTTCCAGCTCGGCGTCGCCGACGGCCGTGTAGGCGACGCCCTCGAAGGTGACGCCGTCGGAGGGGGGCGGGTCCGCGCCGGTGTCGCAGGCGGCGAGGAGGAGGGCGAGCACGAGGAGGGCGAGGGGGGGGCGCATGGGGATGCGGGGCGGGTGGCACGGACAGGGTACGGCAGCGGGCGGGCAGGCGTCAACGGCACGACGGTGCAGGGGTGGGGCGGCCGCCGTACCTTGCGGCGCCGGGCGCGCCAGCCCCGAACCGGGCCGGCCGGTCCCCTCGTTCCCGACCCCTCTCCGCCCATCCAGCCCCTCCATGAGCAGCCTCTGGAAGAACGTGCTCGGCGGGTCCACCGAAGGGGAGGAGGACGTCCTCCGGGGCATCCCCCTCTTCGACGAACTGACCCGTCGGGAGCTCGGCACGCTCCAGCGCCTCCTCCACCGGCGCGAGTACGTCGCCGGCGAGTCCGTCTTCATGCAGGGCGAGCCCGGCCTGGGGATGTACATCATCGCGAAGGGCGTCGTCTCGATCCAGAGCGAGCCCTCCGGCCGCGAGCTCGTCGAGCTCTCCGACGGCGCCTTCTTCGGCGAGATCGCCCTCCTCAACGAGGTCATCCGCACCGCCACGGCGCGGGCGAAGACCGACTGCCTGCTGCTGAGCCTGTTCCAGCCCGACCTCATGGGGCTGCTCGACCGCAACCCCCGCCTCGGCGTCAAGATCCTGCTGGCGCTGGCGCGCCTCGCCGGGATGCGGCTCGTGGAGGTGAGCGACGAGCTGGAGGGGTGCCGGCGGGAGGTGGAGCGGCTCCAGGCACCGGCCGCAGAGGACGACGGGGCGGCTGCCGCGCCCTCCCCCCCCTCGGAGCCCGCCGAGCGTGCGGCGCCCCCTCCCCCCTCCCGGTCGCGCAGCGATGGCGGCACGGATCCCGTGGTTTAGGGGCGCCCTCGCCCTCGTGGGCGTGGCGGCCGTCGTGGCCCTCGTCGTGGTCGGCGCGGACCTCGTCGTCCTCGTCGTCATCGCGGCCGTGCTGGCGTACCTCCTCTTCCCGCTCGTCAACGCGCTGGAGCGGCAGGGGCTGGGCCGGACCGGGGCCGCGAGCGGGGTCTTCTTCGGGCTCTCGCTGCTCCTCGGGCTGGGCGCCTTCCTCACGCTCCCGGCCCTCGCGCGGCAGGCCACGGCGTGGCAGGCGCGCTGGGCCGACGGCCGGCTCTACGGCCTCCTCGACCGCCTCGAGGCCGACCTCGCCGCCACGCTCCCGGTCCTCGAGCCCGGCGCCCTCGGCCTCTCCGAGGCGGTGCGGGGCTGGCTCGAGCGGGTCGAGAGCCACGCGCTCGGCTACGCCACCGACGCGCTCTCCCTCGTGGGCGACCTCATCGTGGTCCCGTTCGTGCTGTTCTTCCTCCTCCGCGACGGGCCCACGCTCCAGAAGCGGCTCGTCGCGCTCGTGCCCAACCGCTACTTCGAGTTCGCGATGGGCGTGCTCTACAAGATCGACGCCCACCTGGGCGGCTACCTCCGCGGGCAGTCGCTCGTGGCCCTCTTCGTGGGCCTGCTGACGACGATCGGGCTGGGGGTCCTCGGCGTGGAGTACTACCTCGTGCTGGGGATCTTCACCGGCGTCGCCAACTTCATCCCGTACGTGGGCTTCGTGATCTCGGCGGCCCTCGCGCTCGTGGTCTCGATCGTCACGACGGAGGGGGCGGGGCAGGTGCTCGGGATCGTCGTCGTGTTCGCCATCGTGCAGACGTTCGAGAACGTCGTGCTCCAGCCGATGATCACGGCCCGGAACGTGTCGCTCCACCCCGTCACGGTGCTGCTGGCGATCTTGCTGGGCGGCCGGCTGGCCGGCGTGCTCGGCATGGCGCTGGCCGTCCCCACCTACGCCATCGCCAAGGTCGTCGTGATCGAGACGGCCGTGACCCTCCGCCGCTTCCGCTTCTGAGCGCCCCATGCCGGTCTCGCCTCTCCCCTCGCCCGCGACGCCCGCGCCGGACGGCTACCGGATGCGCGTGCGCTTCTGGGGCGTCCGCGGCTCGATCGCCACGCCGCGCCCCGAGACGCTCGGCGTCGGCGGCAACACGGCGTGCGTGGAGGTGCGCACGCAGGGGGGGGCGCCCCTCGTGCTCGACCTCGGGACGGGCGCCCGGAGGCTCGGCGCCGCGCTCGTCCACGAGGCCGGCGGCACCGCGCTCGACCTCCACGTGCTCCTCTCGCACTTCCACTGGGACCACATCCAGGGCTTCCCGTTCTTCGCCCCGCTCTACGGGGCGAGCAACCGCATCACGCTCTACGCCTCGGCGGCCGAGGGGTCCCCGCAGGCCCTCCTCGAGGGCCAGATGCAGGCGCCCTACTTCCCCGTCGACTTCGACGCGCTCCCGGCCCGGCCCCGGTTCGTGACCCTGACGCCGGACGAGCCCCTCGACATCGGCGGCGTCCGCGTCGTCCCGTTCCCCGTCCGCCACACCCAGCACGTCCTCGGCTACCGGCTCGAGGCCGGCGGCGCCAGCGTCGTCTACTGCACCGACTACGAGCACGGCGACGCCGAGGCCGATGCGCTGCTGGCCGAGCGGGCCGCGGGCGCCGGCCTCCTCATCTGCGACGCGCAGTACACCCCCGAGGAGTACGCCGTCCGCGAGGGCTGGGGCCACACGACCTGGGAGGTGGCCGCCCGGCTCGCCGCCGACGCGGGCGTCGGGCGCCTCGCGCTCTTCCACCACGACCCCACGCACGGCGACGCCGAGCTCGCCACGATCCTCCAGGCGGCCCAGGCGATCTTCCCCGACACCCTCCTCGCCACCGAGCAGACGGTGGTGGACCTGTAACGCGACGCCTCCGCGATGCGTGTCCTCGTCCTCAACGGCCCCAACCTCGACCGCCTCGGCACGCGCGAGACGGAGGTCTACGGGCACGCGTCGCTCGGCGAGATCGCCCGCGACCTCCGGGCCGCCTTCCCGGACCTCGACCTCGACGTCCAGCAGCACAACGGGGAGGGCGCGCTCCTCGACGCCCTCCACGCCGCCGAGCGCGACGGGGTCGCCGGCGTGGTCTTCAACCCCGGCGCCTACGGCCACACCTCGCTCGCCCTCCGCGACGCCATCGCCGCCCTCGCCGTGCCCGTCGTGGAGGTCCACCTCTCGAACGTCTTCGCGCGGGAGGCCTTCCGCCAGACGCTCGTGCTCGCGGGCGTGTGCCGCGGCGTGATCTCCGGGCTCGGCGCGGACGGCTACGCGCTCGCCCTCCGGTACCTCCGCGACCACCCCGGCCCCGATGCCTGAGTCCGACCGCCGGCCCACGGACGAGGGGGCGCCGACCCCGGAGCCGCCGGGGCCGGCCTCCCTCCCGCAGGACGACCCGATGGCGCCTGCGGAGGCCGAGGCCGAGGCGGGGCTGGACGAGGCGGCCGTCGCCGAGGCCGCCGAGGCGCCCCCGCGGAAGAGCGCGGCCCTCCTCGTCGCGGCGGGCATCTTCCTCTCGCGCATCATGGGGCTCGTGCGCGAGCGGGCCGTGAGCTTCTTCTTCGGGCTGGGCCCCCACGCCGACGTCCTCCGCGTCGCGCTCAAGACGCCGAACTTCCTCCAGAACCTGCTGGGCGAGGGGACGATCTCGGCGGCGTTCATCCCCATCTACAGCCGGTTCCTGGCCGAGGGGCGGCCCGAGGCCGCCGGCCGCTTCGCGGGCGCCGTCTTCGGGCTGCTCGTGGCCGTGACGG
>JAWWCA010000234.1:0-5267 GCA_033720695.1 Rubricoccaceae bacterium | reverse complement strand
CCGGATGCTCTCGGGGCATTACCGCTACCTGGGGCGCCGGGCCTTCGTCGCGGCCACGGCCTACACCACGCACTACGACCTCCGCGAGGAGACCGCCGCCGCCGACGCCCTCGCCCCCCTCACGACCGACTACCGCGTGGGCTACGGCCAGACGGGCGCGCGCCTCGACGTGGACTACTTCCGCTCCGTCCGCCACCAGTTCCGCTTCGGCGCGCACGTCGCCCACCACGGGCTGGAGACCGCGCTCGACGAGGCCGTGGCGGGCGGCGGCAGCCGGACCGAGCAGGCCTCGAATGAGGGCATCGAGGCGAGCGCGTACGTGCAGGACGCCTGGCAGCCGGCGGCGAACGTGTACGTCCAGGCCGGCCTCCGCGCCGACGCCTACACGACGGGCGGATACCTCAGCCTGAACCCGCGCCTGCACGTCCGGTACACCGTGCAGCCGGAGCGGCTCTACCTCCGCGGCGGTCTCAGCCGGCAGGTGCAGCCGCTCCACCGCATCCGCGACCGCTACGCCTACACCTACGACCTCGCCGCGAGCCGCTGGCTCCTCCCGTCCGAGCGCGTCCGCCCCGCCTCTGCCTGGCAGGCCGGGCTGGGCGCCGAGTGGTCGCCGACGGCGCTCGACGCGGGTCCCGGAGGGATCGCCCTCGCCTTCAGCGCCGACCTCTACGGGCGCCTCCTCCGCGACGTGCTCGAGCCGGTCGGTCTGGCGGGGTGGACCGACGCCCTCACGGGGCCGGGCGTGACCGAGGCAGACCTGCTCCGGTTCTACCGCCCGAGCGAGGGGCGGGCCGTCGGGCTGGAGTTCGCGGCGCGGGCCGAGCGGGGGCCGTGGGTGCTCGGCCTGAGCTACGCGCTCTCCGACGCCGACGTCCGCGTGCCCGGCACCGAGGGGTGGCGCCCGAGCCGGTACAGCCGGCCGCACGTCCTCGGACTCCTCGCGCAGCACCGCGGCGACCGCGTCTCCGCGGCCGCGCGCCTCACGGTGCAGAGCGGCCTCCCGGCGCCCTACCTCGACGGCGCCGGCGTGCCCATGCCCGGCCCGCTCGACCGCCACGCGCCCGAAGTCCGTCTCGACCTCGCCGTCGGCTACCGCTTCGGGCTGTTCGGGCTGCAGTGGGACGCGCAGGCGCAGGCGCTCGGCCTCGGCGGGCGCACCACCGAGGCCCCGCCCTTCGCCGACGGGACGGCCGCCTTCCTCGCCACCGACGTGCGCGGCCTCCCGCTCCTCCCCGTCCTCAGCCTCCAGGCGACCTGGTGAGGACGCCTCGCTGACGGGACGGTGTCGGCACGGCGCGCTACCTTCCCGGCATGAGCGAGCAGGAGCCCCCCGACGAGTCGCAGCCCGATCTCCGCGACGGCACCATCACGCGCGTCGCCCAGCAGAAGCGCGACCCGGAGCGCGTGAGCGTCTTCATCGACGACGCCTTCGCCTTCGGGCTCACGCTCGACCTCGCCGTGCAGGAGGGCCTGCGGAGAGGGACGCGGCTGACGGTGGAGGAGCAGACGGCGCTCCTGGCGAAGGAGCAGGTCCACCGCGCCCGCGCCGCCGCCCTCGACTACCTCTCGTATGGGGCCAAGACGACAGCCGAGGTCCGACGGAAGCTCCGTGGCAAGGGGTACGACGAGGCCGCCGTCGAGGACGCCCTCGCCGCGATGGAGGGCTACGGCTACCTCGACGACGCGGCCTACGCCCGCGCCTTCGTACGCGGGCGGTTCGCCGGGCGCGGCTACGGCCCGCAGCGCCTCCGCGCCGACCTCTACAAGCGCGGCGTGGACCGCGCCCTCATCGACGCCGCGCTGGACGAGCTGGCGGATGCCGAGGACCTCGGCGAGGCCGCCCGGCGCCACGGCCGCCGCCGCTGGCGGACCCTCGCCCGAGAGGAGGACCTCCGCAAGCGGAAGAAGAAGACGATGGACTTCCTCGTCCGCCGCGGCTTTTCCTACGACCTCGCCCGCGAGGTCACCGACGAGCTGGCCAGCGACGAGGGCGCGAACGCGGACTGGGTCGAGTAGGCGGACGCGTCCGCACCCCCGGGCGGCCTCGTCCGTAGGCCGTTCCGCCTCGTAGCTTCCAGGTCCCCTCGCTTCCGCCGATGCCCGACCGCTTCCGCCCCGACCCGGCCGACTGGCTCCTCGTCGCGCTCGCCGTGCTCGGGGCCGTGGTGTTGGTGTGGCGGACGCCGGCCGAGCGGCCGCTCGCGGCGGCCTCCTACGCCCTGACCCCCGAGGGGGCCGTGGCCGCCGCGACGCGGTTCA
Source organism: Rubricoccaceae bacterium (assembly GCA_033720695.1). GTDB lineage: Bacteria > Bacteroidota > Rhodothermia > Rhodothermales > Rubricoccaceae > DATGQT01. Next base: position 3,005 of record JAWWCA010000234.1, on the reverse strand, counting down.
TGGAGACGGAAGGCTACGCCGTCGAGGGGCTGGAGCCGATGGCGATCCTCGCCGCGCACCCGCGCCTCCTCGACTCCCTCCAGGCCGGCCTCGGGCGGCACGAGGCCGTGCGGCGGCTCCGCGAGGGCGCCACCGAGACGCTCCCCGCCTACTACTGGCTCGTGCAGTTCCGCAGGCCGGGCGACGGTCCCGGCGCTGTGACGCACGTCGTCCGCCTGACGCAGGCCGGCGTGCCGTGGTACCTCCGCAACGAGCAGCGGGCCCTCCCCGGCGGCGGCGTGGACCGCGCCGCCCTCGACGAGGGGCTCGGCGCCGCCGACGCCGGGTCCGCGGCCGTCGCGCTCGGCGCCGTCCGCTCCGACTCCGCCCTCGCCACGCTGCTCCTCTTCGACGTGCCGGACGAGGGGGTGCCCGGCGACGCCCTCCCCGACACCGCGCTCGCGTCCGACCGGTCGCAGCGGGCCGTCGCTGAGGCGCTGGGCCAGCCCCAGGCGCTGGGGGCCGCCGCCGCCGCCGCGATAGCCCGGGCGCACACGCGCCGCACCCTCCTCAGGCGCTGGCCGCTCCGCGTCCACGCCGTCCAGCCCCTCCTCGAGCACGGCCGCGCGGCCGCGCGCGTGCTCTTCGTCGGCGACGAGGCCGTGCTGGGGCAGCGGCCCGTGGCGGAGGTGGACGTCACGGCCGCCGGCGCCCTCCTCGCCCTCCGCACCCGCTTCGACGTCGACCCCGACGCGTTCGTGGACGACCCCACGGCGGACGGTGAGATGTTCGGAGGCTTCCAGTTCGACGCCCTCGAGCGCGCCGAGACGACGGTGCGGGCGGTCGCCTACGTCGTGCTCGGGCTCGTGCTTCTCGTCCTGTTCGTGCGGCGCCTCCGCCTCCGCGCCATCGACGCCCAGTCGGCGCTGACCGATGCCCTCGTGGCGGGCGCGCTCGTGGCGCTCGGCGCCGGCGTGCTCCTCCCGCTCTACCTGGTGCTGTGGAACCTGGAGCTGCTGCAGGCGCTCCTCATCATCGCCATCAACGGGCTGGTCCTGGCCGTCGCGGTGGGGCTCCTCGTGTTCGTGCTCTCGGCGACGAGCGACGCGCTCGCGCGGGCGACGTGGACGGCGAAGGCCGAGACGCTCACGCTCGTGCGCCAGGGGGCCTGGATGAACCGGCCGGTGGGGGCCGCGCTGCTGCGCGGAGCCGCCCTCGCCGTCGGCCTCGCGGGCGCGGCGGTGGCCTTCCTGGCCCTCCTCCCGCAGGCGGTGGTCACGCCCGAGGGGCTCCCGATCCTCGGCACGCAGCTGGGCGTGACCGGGCTGGGCTACGCGATCACGCAGGTGGGCTGGACCGTGGCCGTGTGGGTGCCGCTCATCCTCCTCGGGTTCGGCGTGCTGCTGGCGCGGGCGCGGCGGCGGGCGTGGCTGGTGGTGCCGGGCGTGGCCGCCGCCTACGCGGTGCTGCTCTGGCTCCCCCTGGAGGTGAGCGTCGGGCCGATGCCCTACGGCTGGGTCGTCTCCGGCGGCCTCGGCGTGCTGGCCGCCCTCGCCTTCTGGCGCTACGACGCCCTCACGGTGGGGCTCGGGATGTTCGGGGCCGGCCTCCTCGGGTTCGCCGCCGACGCCCTCCTCGTGGGCGCCTCGCCGGGCGCGCTGGAGGGCGCGCTGGCGGTGGCCGCCGTGGCCGCGATGGGCGTCGTCGGGTTCGTGGGGCTCCGGCGGGGAGAGCCCGCGGCGGCGGCCTACGTGCCGGCCTTCCTCCGCGAGATGGCCGAGCGCGAGCGGATGCAGCACGAGCTCGAGATCGCACGCGAGGTGCAGCGCTCGTTCCTGCCCACGCAGATGCCCGAGGTCGAGGGGCTCGACCTCGCGGCGGTCTGCCTCGCCGCCGAGGACGTGGGCGGCGACTACTACGACGTCGTCCGCCTGGACGCCCACCGGCTCGGCGTCGTCGTCGGCGACGTGAGCGGGAAGGGGATCCAGGCCTCGTTCTACATGACCCTCGTCAAGGGCTTCCTCCAGGCGCTCTGGCAGGAGCCCGTCCCGCCGAGCGAGGTGCTGCGCCGGCTCAACCGCCTCTTCTGCGCCAACGTCCCCCGCGGCGTGTTCATCTCGGTCCTCTGCGGCGTGTTCGACCTCCGCGACCGGACGTTCACGTTCGCCCGCGCCGGCCACAACCCGCTCCTCGCCAAGCGCGCCGGGAACGGCACGGCCGAGGCCCTCCTGCCCCCCGGCCTCGCCGTCGGCCTCACCTCGGGGGCGCGTTTCGATGAGACGCTCCGCGACCAGACACTCCCCCTTCGGCCCGGCGACGTCTTCGTGATCTACACCGATGGGTTCTCGGAGGCGATGGACCGCCGTCGCGAGATCTACGGCGACGACCGGCTCGCCGCCGCCGTCGCGGCCGCGGACGCCCGCCGGGCCGACGACCTCATCGACCACCTCGTCGCTGCCGTCTCGGCCTACGCCGAGGACGAGGACGGCCTCCACGACGACATGACGATGGTGGTCGTCCGGGTGACCGACCCCGCACCGTCCGCCCCCGCGTCCGATGGTCGCGGGATGACCCTCACCACCCCCTCCTGATGCCCGATCTCGCCGCTGCCGTCGCCGCCGTCCGCAACCACACCGACGCCGCCCCGGACCTCGCCCTCGTCCTCGGCTCCGGTCTCGGAGGCCTCGCCGACGCCGCTGAGGACCCCGTCGTGGTCTCTACCGAGACGATCCCCGGGTACCCCCGTTCGACGGTCGAGGGGCACGCCGGGCGGCTCGTGTTCGGGCGGATCGAGGGGCGGGAGGTGCTCGTCGTGCAGGGGCGGGCCCACCTCTACGAGGGACACCCGCCCCGCGCGCTCGGCTTCCCCGTCCGCCTCGCCCACGCCCTCGGCGCCCGGCGCCTCCTCCTCACGAACGCCGCTGGCAGCCTCAACCCCGATTGGCCGCCCGGCACGCTCATGCTGATCACGGACCACATCGCACTCGCCGGGGCGAGCGTGTTGGCCGGGCCGGTGGGCGAGGGGG
>JAWWCA010000233.1:0-5285 GCA_033720695.1 Rubricoccaceae bacterium | reverse complement strand
GCCGGACGAGCCCTCGGGCTACCCCGACGACCCCGCCGCGCCTCCTCCCCCGCTTGACATGACCGGCGCCGAGCCGGTCGGCCCCGCCCCGCGCGGCACGCGCCTCCCCGTTCCCGCCGGGTCGATCGAGGCTGCCAAGCAGGCCACGCGCTCGCGGGCGCGCGACGTCGGCCTCCTCCTCGTCCGCTACGCCCGGCGCTACTGGCCCGAGCGCGCGCCCCGCCCCGTCGCCTCCACCGACGAGCCGCCGCGCTTCGTCGGGCGGCTGGGGCAGGTGCTCCCCTACCTCCGCGCCATCCCGTGGCTGCTCGGCGCGCTCTTCGCGCTCTCGTTCGCGTGGGACTTCGACGGCGTGACGGTCCGCCTCCTCGGCGAGGCCGTCTCGGCCGAGGGGCTCCTCCGCGTGACGGCCGTGAGCGGGCTCATCGGGTTCCTCACGAACTGGCTCGCCATCACGATGCTGTTCCAGCCGCGCGAGAAGCGGGCCATCCTGCCGCAGGGGCTGATCCCCGCCCAGCGCGAGCGCGTGATTTACAGGCTCGCCCAGGCCATCAGCCAGGAGCTCATCAACGAGGAGATCATCAAGGAGAAGATCCACGAGAGCGGCGTGATCGGGCGCTACCGCGACCTCGCCCTCACGACCGTCCGCGGCGTCGTCGAGGACCCCGGCTTCCGGGCCGAACTGAAGGCGCTCGCGGGCGACTATGCCCAGGAGGTGCTCGGCTCCGAGCCGGTGCGGAAGGAGCTGGCCCAGCTCGCCGCGCAGAAGGTGGAGGAGCAGGCCGGCCAGGGCTTCGGCGGCGTCGCCCTCCGCCTCTACCGGACGTTCGCCGAGGACGACTTCCAGCGCCGGATCGACCGCGCGATTGCCGAGCTGCCCCAGGCCATCACGCCGCTGCTCGACCGCCTCGACGCCGCGCTCGACGCCGTCCCCGCCCGGGTGGAGGCCCGCGCCGACGACCTCGAGGCGTGGGCCACGCGCGCGGTGCTCTCGGCCATCGAGAGCTTCGACGTCCGCTCCCTCATCGTCGAGAACGCGCGGAAGTACGACGAGGCGCAGCTGGAGCGGATCCTGAAGTCGACCTCGAACGAGCAGCTCAACTACATCAAGTACCTCGGCGGCATCCTCGGCACGTTCGGCGGTTTGGTGATCTGGCAGCCGCTCCTGGCCCTCGCCGCCTTCGCCGCGCTCGGCCTCGGCGTCTGGGCCCTCGACGAGGCCCTCGTCCGCGCCCGCCGCGCCCGCGCTTGACCGTCCGAGTTCTCGACGGCCGGGAGCCTTCGGGACCGCCGCCCCGTAGGGGCTTCGGCGGCGCTTCGTTTGCCTCGGGCCGAAACCGGGCGCTACGTTCGCGGCCGTCCCCCTCTCATCCTCCCGTCTCCCCATGCGCACGACCCTGGTGACCGGCGCCCGCGGCCAGATCGGCAGCGACCTCGTCCGCATCCTCCGCGCGCGCGACGGTGCCGAGGCCGTCCTCGCCACCGACCTCCAGGACCCGCCGGCCGGCTCCGAGCCGGGCGACGAGGCCGACACCGGCCCCTACGAGGTCCTCGACGTCACCGACGGCGCCCGGCTCCAGGACCTCGTCGCGCGCTACGACGTCGGGGCGGTCTACCACCTCGCCAGCCTCCTCTCGGCCACGGGCGAGCGGAAGCCCGACCTCGCGTGGGCGGTCAACACCGGCGGCCTCCGCCACGTCCTGGAGGCCGCCCGGGCGCACGGCCTCCGGGTTTTCTGGCCCTCCTCCATCGCCGTCTTCGGCCCGACGACGCCCGACGACGCCCCGCAGCGGACCGTCCTCGAACCGACGACGATGTACGGCACGACGAAGGTGGCCGGCGAGCTCCTGTGCCAGTACTACCACGTCCGCCACGGCGTCGACGTGCGGAGCCTCCGCTACCCCGGCCTCCTCTCCTACACCGCCCCCCCCGGCGGCGGCACGACGGACTACGCCGTCGAGATCTTCTACGCCGCCCTCGAAGGCCGCCCGTACACCTGCTTCCTCGCGCCCGAGACCCGGCTGCCGATGATGTACATGCCGGACGCCCTCCGCGCCACGCTCGGCCTCATGGACGCCGACCCCGACCGCCTCACCGTCCGCACCTCCTACAACGTCGGCGCCCTCTCGTTCTCGGCGGAGGAGCTCGCCGCCGCCCTCCGGCGCCGCGTCCCCGGCTTCGAGGTCACGTACGCGCCCGATTTCCGCCAAGCCATCGCCGACTCCTGGCCCTCGTCGGTCCAGGACGCCGCCGCCCGCGCCGACTGGGACTGGCAGCCCGCCTACGACCTCGACGCGACGGTGGACGACATGGTGGCCCACCTCTCCGCTCGACTCGAAACGGCTCCCTCTGAACAGTAATGCGTACTGCGTGATGCGTAAGGGGACCTCGCCGAGCGCCTGTACGCATTCCGTCTCTACGCAGTACGCAGCACGAAACCATGTCCGAGACCGCCAACGCCCTCTACGCCGACCTCCTCTCCGACATCCGCGACGCCGGCCTCTACAAAGAGGAGCGCGTCATCGCCTCTCAGCAGGACGCCGACATCGCCGTGCGCGAGGACGGGCACGAGGAGGAGGTTTTGAACTTCTGCGCGAACAACTACCTCGGCCTCGCCAACCACCCCGACCTCATCGCGGCGGCGCAGGAGGGGCTCTCGCAGTACGGGTTCGGCCTCGCCTCCGTCCGCTTCATCTGTGGGACCCAGACCATCCACAAGGAGCTCGAAGCGCGCCTCGCCGCCTTCCACGGCAAGGACGACGCCATCCTCTACGCTGCCTGCTTCGACGCGAATGCCGGCCTCTTCGAGACGCTTCTCGACGGCGAGTGCGCCGTGATCTCGGACGCCCTCAACCACGCCTCCATCATCGACGGGGTGCGGCTGTGCAAGGCCGCCCGCTACCGGTTCGCGCACGGCGACATGGACGCGCTGGAGGACGCGCTGAAGAAGAGCCAGGACGCCAAGATCCGTCTCATCACCACCGACGGCGTGTTCTCGATGGACGGGGACGTGGCGAAGCTGGACAGGATCACCGCCCTCGCCGAGCGCTACGACGCCCTCGTCCACGTGGACGAGTGCCACTCGACCGGCTTCTTCGGCCCGACCGGCCGCGGGGCGGCCGAGCACCACGGCGTCCTCGACCAGGTGGACATCATCACGAGCACGCTCGGCAAGGCGCTCGGCGGCGCCTCCGGCGGCTTCACCGTCGCCAGCCAGCCCGTCGTGGACCTCCTCCGCCAGCGCTCGCGGCCCTACCTCTTCTCCAACACCGTCGCTCCGGCCATCGTCTACGCCTCGCTCACCGTCCTCGACATGCTCGAAGGCGCGGGCGACCTCCGCGAGCGGCTCGTCGAGAACACGCGGTACTTCCGGGAGCGGATGACTGCGGCCGGCTTCGACATCCGCCCCGGCGGCCACCCCATCGTCCCCATCATGCTCTACGACGCCAGGCTCGCGCAGGACGTGGCGCGCGACCTCCTCGACGCGGGGATCTACGTCATCGGGTTCTCCTACCCCGTCGTGCCCAAGGGGCAGGCGCGGATCCGCGTCCAGGTCTCGGCGGCCCACACCCGCGCCCACCTCGACCGCGCCGTCGAGGCGTTCACCGCCGTGGGCCGCCGGCACGGCGTGGTGTGACGGCCATCCGGATCCGGGACGCTGCGCCCCCCGACGCCGAGGCGTTGGCGGCGCTCGCCGGCCAGCTCGGCTACCCGTCCGGTGCCGCCGAGGTCGGGTCCCGGCTCGCGTTCATGGCGGCCCACCCGGCCCTCCACGCCGTCTACGTGGCCGAAGACGCGCAGGGTGCCGTGGCGGGCTGGGTGCACGTGTTCGTGAGCGCGCACGTCGAGTCTGACCCCTTCGCCGAGATCGGCGGCCTGGTGGTGGACGAGCAACAGCGCGGCGCTGGCGTGGGCGAGGCGCTCGTGCGGCGGGCCGAAGCGTGGGCGCGGGCGCGCGGACTGGTGCACCTCCGCGTGCGCTCGAACGTGACCCGGGAGCGGGCGCACCGGTTCTACGAGCGGCACGGGTTCGTGCGGCACAAGGAGCAGGTGGTCCTCCAGAAGGAGGTCGGATAGCAGCCTCCGAGACCTGCCCGCCCTCCGCCGGGGTCGTCCTTCGTGGGCGTGACGGGGAGCGCGCCCGTCGGCGTCACCGGAGCACCGTAACGGCCCGCGCCGTCGTCTCCCCGCCCGCCACGACGCGGACGACGTAGACGCCCGGCACCCGCATCGCCCCGTCGAGGACGAGCGCGTGGCGTCCGGCCCCGTACCGGCCCGAGGCGAGCACGGCCACCCGGCGCCCGAGCCCATCGTAGAGCACGGCCTCCACCTCCGAGGGACGAGCCAGCGTGACGACGACCCCCGGCGCCCCCCGCGACGGGTTCGGCGAGACCTCCAGCCCCAGCACCCCGCCCTCCTCGCCCGGCCCCGACTCCTGCGGCACCGGCGACGGCGCGAACCGCTCCCGCGTCCGCCACACCCACCCCTCCCCCAGACCCGAGATCGAGATCGCCACGTAGAGCCGGCGGTCCGGGCCCAGCACCGCCGAGCGCACGAAGTGCCCCGTCTCCATCGGCGTCCGACCCACCGCCGCCCACGTCGCCCCCGCGTCGTCCGAGCGGTACACCGTCCCCTTGATCAGCACCGCCAGCACGCCCGCGCCCCCCAGCGAGAGCATGGCCGGCACCCCGAGCGATGCGTTCGGGGGCCCCTCCAGGAGCCGCTGCCCGTCCGCCGGCTCCCACGTCTCGCCCCCGTCCGCGCTCGACCACGCGCGCCCGACCGCCTCCGTCCCGATGTCCCCTCCCACGACCGCCTCCCGCCCGGCGCTGGGGACCTCGACGGCGGCTACCGCCTCGCCGTCGTAGTAGAGCACGCGCCACAGCCCGCTCTTCCGCCACGTCTCGCCCCCGTCGTCGGAGACGTTCACGCCCCACGCCCCGGCCGCGAGCAGCCGCCCCGCGTGAGGCGAGCCCGGGGGGAGCACCGCGAAGGCGTTGGCGTCGGCGTGGTACCCCCCCTCGTGGGAGGGTACCTCGACCGCGGTCCACGTCGCCCCGCGGTCGTCGGAGTAGGCGATGGAGCGGGGGAGGCCGTCGCCGGCGCTGGTGAGGAGCCGCCCGGCGTGGGGGAGCCCGGCCGGCACCTCGAAGAGGCCGCGGCGGCCCCGGTTGTGCACGATCTCCCACGTCGCGCCCCCGTCCGTCGAGCGGTCGGTCGAGCCGAAGGTGGTGGTGACGAGGGTGTCACCCTCGGGGCCCCGCCCCAGCACGAGGAGCGAGCGG
>JAWWCA010000232.1:0-5324 GCA_033720695.1 Rubricoccaceae bacterium | reverse complement strand
TACTTCGACAAGCGGCCCAAGATGCTGCTCTACCGGCCTGAGATCGGCGTTGTGACCAGCATGGAGTTCGACCACGCCGACATCTACGCCGACTGGGACGACTACCAGGACGCCTTCCGCCGGTTCGCCCGGCTCGTGCCCGATTCCGGCCTCCTCCTCCTCAACGGCGACGCCGAGCCCGTCCGCGCCCTCGCCGACGAGACCGACGCCGAGGTGTGCTGCGTCGGCCACGGCGAGGGCAACGACGTCACGGCCCAGAACGTCCGCGCCGACGAGGGCGGGCAGCGCTTCGAGGTCGTAGCCGGCGAGGAGCCGCCGTTCGAGGTGGTCCTCCCGCTCGGCGGCGCGCACAACCGCTTCAACGCGCTCGCCGTCGCCGCGCTCGCGCTCCACGAGGGCATCGCGCCCGCCGACATCGCCGAGGCGTTCGCCTCGTTCAAGGGCATGAAGCGGCGCCAGGAGGTCCGCGGCGAGCGGGGCGGCGTCCTCGTCGTGGACGACTTCGCGCACCACCCCACGGCCGTCGCCGGCACCCTCCGGGGCGTCCGCGAGCGCTGGCAAGGGCGGCTCGGCGGGGGCCGCCTCCTGGCCGTGTTCGAGCCGCGGAGCAACTCGTCGCGCCGGAAGCTCTTCGAGGCCCCCTACGGCGAGGCCTTCGACGCCGCCGACCGGGTCTTCCTCTCGGCCCCGCCCCTCCGCCACAACGACGACCCGGCCGACTTCCTCGACATCGAGGCCGTCGCCGCGGTCGTCCGGAACCGCGGCACGCCCGCCGAGGCCTTCGAGGGCGCCGGTGCCCTCCTCCCGGCGCTCCTCGACGCCGCCCGGCCCGGCGACCTCGTGCTCGTGATGAGCAACGGCTCGTTCGACGGCCTCGTGGCGAAGCTGCTCGACGCGCTCGACGCCCGCGCGCCCGTCGCCTCTTGACGATGTGGCTCGACACCCACGACGCCCTCGGCCGTCCGGTCACGCTCGACGCCCCGCCGCGCCGCATCGTCTCACTCGTCCCCTCCCAGACGGAGCTGCTGGCCGCCCTCGGCCTCGATGCAGAGGTCGTCGGCCTCACCCGCTTCTGCGTCCACCCCGAGGGCTGGAAGGCGCGGAAGGCGATCGTCGGTGGGACGAAGAACGTGAGCCTGGACCGCGTCGCGGCGCTCCAGCCCGACCTCGTGATCGCCAACCGCGAGGAGAACGAGCGCGAGCCGGTCGAGGCCATCGCGGCGATCGCACCCGTCTACGTCACCGACGTGGCGACGGTGGACGACGCGCTGGGGATGATCCGCGCCGTGGGCCGGCTGGTGGGCCGGGCAGAGCGTGCGGCGGCGCTGGCCGACGAGATCGGGGCCGGCTTCGACGCGCTGGCGGCGGCCGAGCCGCTCCGCGCGGCCTACTTCATCTGGCGCGACCCGTGGATGACGGTGGGCAGCGACACGTTCATCTCGGACGTCATGCAGCGAGCCGGGCTCCTGAACGCCTTCGGCGACCGGACGCGCTACCCGGAGGTGACCATAGAGGCGGTCGCCGACAGGCAACCGGACGTCCTGCTGCTCTCGTCGGAGCCCTACCCGTTCAAGGCCGAGCACGCGACGGCCCTTGAGGAATCGACGAGCGTGCCCACGGTGCTCGTCGACGGCGAGGTGTTCTCGTGGTACGGGAGCCGGATGCGTCTCGCCCCGCCCTACCTGCAGGCGCTGCACACGCGGCTCCAGGCCATCGCCCACCCGTGAGCGCGCCGTTCGACGGCCTGATGGTGCTGGAGCTGGCGAGCGTGCTGGCCGGGCCCAGCGTGGGGCAGTTCTTCGCCGAGGGCGGCGCGACCGTCCTCAAGCTGGAGAACCCCCGCACCGGCGGCGACGTCACGCGCCGCTGGCACCTCGCCGAGGAGGCCCCCGACGACGACCGCCCGGCCTACTTCTGCGCCGCCAACTGGGGCAAGCGGTCGGTGGCCGTGGACCTCACGACCGAGGGCGGGCGCCGGGTCCTCCACGGCCTCGCCCGCCGGGCCGACGTCGTCGTCACCTCCTACCGCCCCGGCCAGGCCGCGCGGCTCGGCGCCGACGCCGCCACCCTCCGCCCCCTCAACCGCCGCCTCGTCGTCGCCGAGCTCACCGGCTACGGGCCCGACGACGCCCGTGCGGGCTACGACGCCGTCCTCCAGGCCGAGGCCGGGTTCACCGTGCTCAACGGCCCGCCCGACGGCCCCCCCGTCAAGATGCCGGTGGCCCTCATGGACGTGCTCGCAGCGCACCAGCTGAAGGAGGCCGTCCTCGTCGCCCTCCTGCGGCGGGAGCGGACGGGCGCAGGCGCGCACGTGGCGGTCTCTCTCCTCGGCGCGGGCGCGGCGTCGCTCGCCAACCAGGCGAGCAACTGGCTCACGGCCGGCGTGGCGCCGCAGCGCATGGGATCCAACCACCCCAACATCGCCCCCTACGGCACCCTCTACCCGTCACGCGATGGCGACGTGGTGCTGGCCGTGGGGACCGACGCGCAGTTCGCGGCCCTCTGCGACGTGCTCGGCCTCGACGGGCTGCCGGAGGACGAGGCGTTCGCGACGAACGCCGCCCGGGTCCGCCACCGCGCCGCGCTGAACGAGATCCTTGCGGCGGCAACGCAAACATGGGCGCGGGATGCGCTCCTCCGAGCGCTGGCCGACCGAGGCGTTCCCGCCGGAGCGGTCCGGGACGTACCGGCCGTGTTCCAGCAGCCGGAGGTAGCACGGCTCGTCGTGCGCGACGCGGCCTCAGGCTGCGCCGCCGTACGCACCACGGCCTTCCGGGTCGACGGAGCAGAACCGCTCGCCCTGGCCCCTCCCCCCCGCTTCGCCGAGCACACGCGGGCCGTCCTGGCAGAGCACCTGGCGATGGCAGCGGATGAGGTGGACGCCCTCGTCGCCGAAGGCGCTGTGGCGACGCGGGAGGGCGCCCAATCGCGGGGCAACCCCCGCACCGGTCGCGCGTAGGGCAGGTCCCTTCTCTCCACCCCGCCCCTCCATGGTCTCCCCCGACACCCCCACCCCTGCCCACGCCGCCGGCCGCTTCGAGATCGGCGGCGAGCTCCCGGTCCACCGCATGGGGTTCGGCGCCATGCGGCTCACCGGCAAAGGCGTCTGGGGGCCGCCCGCCGACCCCGCCGCGGCCCTCCGCGTCCTCCGCCGCGCCCTCGACCTCGGCATCACCCTCATCGACACCGCCGATTCGTACGGCCCCTTCGTCTCGGAGGACCTCATCGCCGAAGCGCTCCATCCCTACCCCGAGGACCTCGTGATCGCAACGAAGGGCGGGTTCGTACGCACCGGCCCCAGCCGGTGGCACGAGGTCGGGCGGCCGGCGTACCTCCGGCAGTGCGTCGAGATGAGCCTGCGGCGGCTGAAGCTGGAGGCGATCCCGCTTTACCAGCTCCACCGCATTGACCCCGAGGTGCCGCGCGAGGACCAGTTCGGCGTGCTCAAGGAGCTGCAGGACGAGGGCAAGATCCGGCACGTCGGCCTCTCGGAGGTCGGCGTCGAGGCCATCGAGGCGGCCCGCGAGATCGTCGAGGTGGCGACGGTGCAGAACCGCTACAGCGTCGGCCGACGCGAGCACGAGGACGTGGTGGACCACTGTGAGCGGGAGGGAATCGGGTTCCTCCCGTGGTACCCGCTGGAGGCCGGCAAGCTCGCCGACAACGGGGCGCTGGACGAGGCCGCCGGCACCCTCGGTGCGACCCCCGCCCAGGTGGCGCTCGCGTGGCTGCTCCGGCGCTCGCCCGTCGTCCTCCCCATCCCGGGCACGTCGTCGGTCGACCACCTGGAGGAGAACGCGGCCGCTGCGGCCCTCGACCTGCCGGACGACGTGTTCACGGCGCTCTCCGAGACGCCCGCCGAGGCCTGAAAAAGCAATGACGCCGCTCGATCCCCATCGCTCGGAGCCGCTGTCGCGCCTCGTGCTCCTCTACCTCGCCGTCGCCTACGGTGCCGACCACGACTTCGCCGAGGCGGAGCGGCGCACCGTCGTCCACCTCGCGCGCCGCTGGGACCCCGATCTCGACGGCGAGGCCCTGCAGGCCATCGTCGATACGGCGCTCGTCGCCATGCGGCAGTTCGACGGCGACGTGGAGACGCTCGCCCACGACCTCCACGCCCGGCTGACCCCCGAAACGCGCCGCACGGTGCTGGCCGACCTCGGCCGCATCGCCACGGCCGACGGCTACATCTCGGTCGAAGAGGCCGATGTGATCGCGCGCATCCGCTCGGCCTGGGCCTCCTGAGTCAGGATAGGCGGAGCGGGCGTCAGTCGCAGGGCGCGTCTTCCAGGTCCTCGTCCCAGCAGTAGCGACCGCCGTCGAGGTAGTTGGTGGCGGTGATGGCGCCCACCTGGGTCTCGGCGTTCCACTCCACGAGGTGGTCGTAGTCTTCGGGCTCCTGGTGCCAGTCGAAGAGCCGCTCGTCGCCGTCGGAGACGTAGCGCACCGTGGAGCCGCGAGCGTCCTCGTTGGGGTTCGTCTCGGGGATGGTGAACGTGAGCTCACGGGCGTCGGCGCCGGTCACCTCGAAGTCGGCCTCGAGCACGCGCGTGCGCTCCCCGTCGATCTCGTAGTAGAGCCGCCACGAGCCGGACTCGCCGTCCAGCGCCGTCGTGGCGTCGTAGAGCTCGAAGGCGTCGTAGCCGTCGCTGCCGAGGTCGTCGGAGGAGATGAGCATCCGCCACTCGATCTCCGTCCCGTCGGGCGTGGCTTCGAGGCGGTAGGTGATGTCGCTGGTGTTGACGGTGAACGTGCTCTCCCAGACCCACGTCCCGTCCTCGACGTAGGGGTCGGCCTGCCCGGCCGCCGCGGTGGCGGCCGACGGGATGATGAGGTGCACGCCCACGCCGAGCGAGACGATGCCGACGCGGAGCGAGGCGTTCCACCAGTTCTGCCCGAAGGCGCCGCGGGCGCCCTGCCCGCCCTCCTCGGGGAAGGTGCCGTCGAAGGCGAACGCGTCGGCTGCGAGGACGGGCGGCGGGCTGCCGGGGTCGATGCCCGGGTCCGGGTCGGCGTCGTCGCAGCCGACGAGGGCCAGCGGCGCCAGGAGCACGAGGGCGGGGAGAAGGCGGAGGCGCTTCATGGGGTCATGCGGGGGTGCTGGAGATCGGTATCGACCGGGCGCGGCACGCGTTAAGCCGCGCCGCCCGGCGCGAAGGGATCACGCCGCACGGCCTCCCTAGGGCGCAGGCGCCCACCCCTCGAGCCGGTCCTCGACGTAGCGGCGCACCTGCGCGGCCTCGATCCGATCCTGCGCCATCGAATCGCGGTCGCGGACGGTGACCGTGCCGTCCTCGAGCGTCTGCCCGTCCACGGTGATGCAG
>JAWWCA010000231.1:0-5326 GCA_033720695.1 Rubricoccaceae bacterium | reverse complement strand
GGTGTAGCCACCACCCTCAGTGCGCGTCGAGCCAGTTGTCGGCGACGCCGATCTCGACGACGATGGGGACCGAGAGCGGGAGGGCGCCCTTCATCTCCTCCGTCACGAGCGTCTTCAACGCCTCCACCTCGCCCTCCGGCGCCTCAAACACGAGCTCGTCGTGGACCTGGAGGATCATCCGGCTCGCCAGCCCCTCGTCGCGGAGGCGGGCGTGGATGGCCACCATCGCCGTCTTGATCATGTCGGCCTGCGTGCCCTGGACGGGCATGTTCACGGCGATGCGCTCGGCGAGGGCCCGGTCGCGGGGGTTGCGGGCGGTGATCTGCGGCACGTAGCGGCGGCGCCCGAGGAGGGTCTCGACGTAGCCCCGCTGGCGGGCCTCCTCCAAGAGCCCGTCGAGGAAGTTGCCCACCTCGGGGTAGCTCGCGCGGTAGGAGTCGATGAGCGTCTGCGCCTCCTTGTTGCCGATGCGGAGGCGCTGGGCGAGGCCGAAGGCGGAGATGCCGTAGGGGATGCCGTAGTTCACCTGCTTGACGCGGTCGCGCATCCCGCGCGTGACGTCGTCGAGCGCCACGTCGAAGACGCGGGCGGCCGTGGCGGTGTGGATGTCGAGCCCCTCGTTGAAGGCGGCGATGAGCCCCTCGTCGCCGCTCATGTGGGCGATGATGCGGAGCTCGATCTGGGCGTAGTCGGCCGAGACGAGGAGGTGCCCCTCCTCGGCCACGAACGCGCGACGGATCTCGCGGCCCTGCTCGGTCCGGATGGGGATGTTCTGGAGGTTGGGGTTCGAGGACGAGAGCCGGCCCGTGGCCGTGACGGCCTGGTTGAAGTCGGTGTGGACGCGGCCGGTCTCGGGGTGGACCAGCTCGGGCAGCTTGTCCACGTAGGTGCTCTTGAGCTTGGCGAGCTTGCGCCAGTCGAGGATGAGGGCCGGGAGCGGGTGCTCGGTGGCGAGCGCGGCCAGGACGCGCTCGTTCGTGGAGGGCGCGCCCGTGCTCGTCTTCTCGATGGGCTGGAGGCCGAGGCCGAACGTCGGCGCCTCCTCGGCGAGCTGCTTCTTGGTCTTCGGCTTCGCGTCCGGGTCGGCCGCCACCTCGCCGGCCTCGTGGTCCTTCATGTCCTGGAGCCACGTCTGGTACGCGGCCTTCTCCTCGTCGGAGGGCGGGGGGTTGAAGAGGACCTCGCCGATCTGCTTGGGCGAGCCGATCGTGAAGGCCCGCCCGGCGAGCTCGTAGATCTCCCGCTCCAGTTCGGCGATCTGCCGTTCGAGGTCCCCGGAGATCTGCCGGAGGACGCCCTCGTCCACCTTCACGCCGGCCATCTCCATCTCGGCCAGGACGGGGATGAGGGGGAACTCGATCTCCTCGGCGATGGCGAGGAGGCCGTCGGCCTCCAGCTTCTCTCGGAGGAGGGGCACGAGGCGGAGCGCCACGTCGGCGTCCTCGCAGGCGTAGGGGCCCACCTCCTCGATGGGCACGTCGCGCATCGACTTCGCGTTTTTCCCCGTCCCGATGAGGTCGGTGATGGGCTGCGGCCGGTAGTTGAGGTAGAAGCTGGCGACGTCGTCGAGCTTGTGGCTGGCCTCGGGCTCGATGAGGTAGTGCGCGATCATGGTGTCGAAGAGCGGCCCCTGCATCGCGAGCCCGTGGCGGCGGAGCACGACGAGGTCGTACTTGAGGTTGTGGCCGATCTTCTGGACCGCCGCGTCTTCGAGCGGGGCGCGGACGGCGTCGAGGACGGCGCCGGTCTGCGTCCCGTCCGGCATCGGGGTCGGGAGGTAGACGGCGCTCCGCGGCCGCTCGGCGAGCGAGACGCCCACGAGCGAGGCGTCCATCGGGTCCACCGACGTCGTCTCGGTGTCCACCGCGAAGGCCTCGGCGCCGTCGAGGCGCTCGGCGGCGGCGGGCAGGTCGTCCTTCCCCAGCGCCGTCCCGTAGTCCACCGCGTCCTCGTCGAGGGCAGTGATGGGCTCGTAGGGGCCGAAGTCGAAGGCGAGCGAGGGGTCGTCCTCGGGGAGGGTAGTGACGCCGCGCGGGGCCCGCTTGCGTCCGGCGGCGTAGTCCTTCACGCGCGTGCGGAGGCGCTGCCCGAAGCCGACCTCGTCGAAGAGCCGCTCGATCTCCTCCAGGTCGGGGTCGGTGCGGCGGAGGGTGTGCCAGTCGAGGTCGAGGGCCACGTCCGTCGCGATCGTGACGAGCCGCTTGGAGAGGAGGGCGTCCTCGGCGTGGTTCATCATGCCCTCGCGGGCGCGCTTGCCCTTGAGCTCCTCGGCGTGCTCGACGAGGGCCTCGACGGTGCCGTACGCGTCGATGAGCTGGACGGCCGTCTTCTCGCCGATGCCCGGGACGCCGGGGACGTTGTCGGAGGAGTCGCCCATGAGGGCGAGGAGGTCGATGAACTGGCGGGGCTCGAGGCCGCCGTACTTCTCGCGGAAGGTCTCGGGCGTCTCGCGGTCGAAGGTCTCGCCCATGTAGGGGGGGCGGAGCATGGAGACGCAGTCGGAGAGGAGCTGGCGGAAGTCCTTGTCGGGCGAGAAGATGACGGCCTCGACGCCCTCGGCCTCGGCCCGCTTCGCGAGCGTCCCGATGACGTCGTCGGCCTCGACGCCCTCGACCTCGACGACGGGGATGTCGAAGGCCTCGACGAGCCGCTTGATGAGGGGGATGTTGCTCTTGATCTCCGGCGGCATCGGCGGCCGGTTCGCCTTGTAGTCGTCGTAGAGCTGGTCGCGGAACGTGGGCCGGCCGCCGAGCTTGTCGAAGACGACGGCGATGTGCTCGGGGCCGTGCTCTTCGAGCAGCTTGAGGAGCGCGCTCGTGAAGCCGTAGAGCGTGCGGGTGTCGGTGCCGTCGGGCGCCGTGAGCGTGCGTTCTTCATCGAGAAGAAGGCGCGGTAGGCGAGCGCGAAGGCGTCGGCGAGGAAGAGGGTCTCGCGCGTCTCGACGGCGGCCTCGTCGTCGTCGAGGTCATCGGGGAGCGTCACCTCGACGGACGCTTCGGGGGCGGGCGCCGCGGGCGGATCGAAGAGGTTGGGCTGGTCAGGCATCGGGAGAGGCGGGTATGGCAGCGGAAGCTACCCCGGCCCGCTGACAGCGTTCCGGCGCGCTCCGGCGCCCCCCCGTGGAGGAACGGCGATGGATCTGCGGCCCGCCGTCCCCGATCTTCCGTCCCCCACTCACCAGACCCATGAAGCTCCTCCTCTTCGACATCGACGGCACGCTCCTCCACACGCACGGGCTCGGCCGCAGCACCGTCGGCGACGCCATGCAGGCGACGCTCGGCCGCACGGTCCCGACCGCCCACGTGTCGTTCTCGGGCAAGACCGACCCCCAGATCTTCCGCGAGATCCTCCGCACCGAGGTGGACGAGCGCGCCCTCGACGAGGCGGTCGCGACGGCCGTCGAGGCGTACGAGGCGTCGGTGCGCACGCGGATCCCGGAGGCGCAGGTGACGGCGCTCCCCGGCGTCCGCCCCCTCCTCGACCACCTCGCCACGACCGACCTCCCGCTCGGGCTCCTCACCGGCAACCTCCAGCCGATGGCCTACCTCAAGCTGGGCCGCGTGGACCTCGGGGGCTTCTTCCCCTTCGGCGCCTTCGGCTCCGACCACGAGGACCGGAACGCCCTGCCCGAGGTCGCCATCGCCCGCGCCGAGGCGCACACCGGCCGGTGCTACGAGGGCCGGGACGTCGTCGTCATCGGCGACACCCCGCGCGACATCGCGTGCGGGAAGGCGGCCGGCACCGTCACCGTGGCCGTCGCGACGGGCCGGTTCGACCGGGACGCCCTCGCGGCCCACGAACCCGACCTCCTGCTCGACACGCTGGAGGAGATGGACCGGCTGCTCGACGCCGTCGCCTAGCGGTCCCTCACCGCCCGAACCGGCGCAGCGTCCGCTCGACGGAGCCGGCGTAGCCCGGCCCGTGCGTGAGGTGGTTGATGAGGTGGAAGAGGTTGTAGATCTCGCGGCGCTCGGCGTAGCCCGGCTCCAGCGGCCACGCCGCCCGGTACCCGTCGTAGAACGCGCCGTCGAAGCCGCCAAAGAGCTCGGTCATCGCCAGGTCGGCCTCGCGGTGGCCGACGGACACCGCGGGGTCGAGGAGGGCGAAGCGCCCGCGCTCGGTGGCCAGGGCGTTGCCGGCCCACAGGTCGCCGTGCAAGACCGACGGCGGGGGCGTCTCGGGCAGCCACTCGGGGAGGCGCGCGACGAGCGATTCAAGGAGCGGGTCCCACTCGGGCCGCCACGCGCCGCGGCGTCGGACCGTCTCGGCCTGGGCGAGGAGCCGCCGCTCGCCGAAGAACTGGGGCCACGACGCGGACCACCCGTTGCGCTGCGGCTTGCTCCCGATCCAGTTGTCCGAGCCGAGCCCGTAGCGACCGCCCTCGCCCGACGGGGCCTCGGCGCGGTGGAGGGCCGCGAGGGCCCCGCCGAACCGCTCCCAGTCGGCGCGCGTCGGGCGGCCGGGGGCCAGCCACGCCAGGAGCAGGAAGCCCGGGCCGCCGTCGGCGGCCTCCGCCGCGAGGACCGACGGGATGACGAGGTCTGGGCCCGACGCCTCACACAGCAGGCGGAGCCCCTCGGCCTCGGCCGCGAACGTCTGCCCGGCCTCACCCTCGGCCCACTTCAGGAAGAACCGTCCCCGCGGCGTCTCGATGCGCGTCGCGTGCGCGATGCAGCCGCCGCCGACGGCCTGGGCCGACCCGACCGCGCCGACGTGGGGCCGGATCGCCTCGGCAACGGCGCCGGGGATCACAGCCCGTAGGCCTCGCGCAGCCGCGCCAGTAGGGCGTCGGCCGTCCGGTCCACGATGTCGTAGACGCGCTCGAACCCCTCGGGCCCGCCGTAGTAGGGGTCCGGCACCTGGTAGTCGTCGGGCTCGGGGTCGAACTCGCGGAAGAGCCGGATGCGGGTGCCGTGGTCCCCGCCGGGGTCGAGGTAGAGGGTGTCGTTGAGGTTCGTCTTGTCCATGACGAAGACGTGGTCGTAGGCGCGGTCGCCCACGAGGTCGACGCGGGTGACCTGGCGGCCGCGGAGGCCGGAGAGGTCGAGCCCCCGCCGCGAGGCCATCGAGCGCATGCGGGCGTCCGGCGGCTCGCCGACGTGCCAGTTCCCGGTCCCCGCCGAGTCGATCTCGAACCGGTCGGTGAGGCCGGCCTCCTCGACCTTGCGGCGGAAGATGCCCTCCGCGAGGGGGCTCCGGCAGATGTTGCCGAGGCAGACGAAGAGCACGCGGATCGGCCGCGTCGCGACGGAGGGGGCGTCCGGGGGGGACGGGGCGAGGTGGGGGGTCGGCTGAGACATCGGGGGGGAGCGGGGAGCGGGGCGGG
>JAWWCA010000230.1:0-5332 GCA_033720695.1 Rubricoccaceae bacterium | reverse complement strand
GGAGATGGCGGGGTAGAGCCCCCCGTGCCGGGCGTCGGCTCCGAGCCGACCGTGCGGCGTACGATGCGGAGTCTACGTCGTCCGGGTGGCGGTGGAGACGCAGCCGGTGATGCTGCTCCGGTAGCGCTGCCCGGAGGGGCCGCGGGCTGGGCGCCGCGTTGCTCCCCTGCCGCCGCAGCCGTAGACTGCACCGACGCTGCCCCCCTGCCCATGCCCGCCCGCCGACTTCTGGTCCTCCTCCTGTCCGTCGGCCTCGCCGCCTGCGCGGCGGAGCCCGACGCGCCCTCGCCAGCGGGGACCGAGAACCCCGCCGAGGTCCCCGTCGAGATGCCGCCGGAGCGGCGGACCGTCCCCGGCGGGGCCGAGCCCGGCCGCGAGCCCGGCGTCCCTGGCTCGGACCGGGCCGAGGACGCGTGGGCGCTCGACGACGGCGCCTGCTACGCCTACCCCGGCTACGTCGTCCGCGTCCGCCCGCGCCCGTCGGCACCCGGCGAGGACGTCACCGTGTTCCAGCGCCACGGCGAGGACGCGCGCGCGCAGTGCGACACCGCCCCCGGCGACGCCCTCTTCGCTGCGGCCGACGCGGACCGGCCGACGTTCTTCTTCGGCCCCGTCGGCGACCACGTCCTCCCCGACGAGGGCACCGGGCCCGGCGGCCGCGCGCTCCGCATCGTGGACCTGAAGATCGGGGCGACCGTCTACGAGGCCGACTACGAGGAGCCCGCCGAGGTCCGCGACGGCACGCTCCTGTACGGGATGGCGCCGGAGGTGGCCGAGTCGATGGCCGAGGTGACGGCGCTGGGCGTGGACTGCGAGGAGGCCGGGGCGTGGTTCGACGAGGGGCTGCGCGTCGGCCTCAGCCCGGAGGTCCGCTACGACTTCGACGCGGGGATCGCCGCGCCCACCGGCGCGGTCCGGTGCGTCCCGATCCAGTGAGCGCGGCTCCGCGCATCCGCGTCGCCGTCACGCTCGGCGACCCCAACGGGATCGGCCCGGAGGTCGTGCTCAAGGCCCTCGCCGACGAGGCGGTGCGGGCGCGCGTCCGGCCCGTCCTCGTCGGCGAGGCCGCGGCCGTCGAGGCGTGGGCCGACCGCCTCGGGCTGCCGGCAGACGGGCTCGCCGTGGACGACATCGGCGACGGAGACGGAGACGTCCGGCTGATGCCCGGCGAGACGACGGCGGCCGGGGGCGCCCTCGCGATGGCGGCCGTCGCGCGGGGCTGCGACCTCTGCCTCGCCGGCGACGCCGACGCCCTCGTGACGGCGCCGATCTCGAAGGAGGCCATCCAGAAGGCCGGCTACCGCTTCCCCGGTCACACCGAGTTCCTCGCCGAGCGGACCGGCGCCGACCGCTACGCCATGATGCTGGTGTCGGGCGGCCTCCGCGTCGCCCTCGTCACGATCCACGTCCCCCTCGCCGCCGTCCCCGCCCTCGTCACGGCGGAGGCCATCGTCGCGACGCTCGAGACCGTGGACGGCACGCTCCGGCAGGACCTCGGGATCGCGGCGCCGCGCCTCGCCGTGCTCGGCCTCAACCCCCATGCGGGCGACGGCGGCGTGATCGGGCGGGAAGAGATCGAGACGATTGCGCCGGCCGTCGCGCGGGCGCGGGCGCAGGGCCTCGACGCCCGCGGCCCCTTCGCCGCCGACGGCTTCTTCGGCCAGCGGCGGGACCGCGCCGTCGACGCCGTCCTCGCGATGTACCACGACCAGGGGCTCGCCCCCTTCAAGGCCCTCGCCATGGGCGCGGGCGTCAACGTGACGTGCGGGCTCCCCATCGTCCGCACCTCGCCCGACCACGGCACCGCCTTCGCCATCGCTGGGCAGGGGATTGCCTCGGCCGCGTCGATGCGCGAGGCGCTGCTCCTGGCGGCCGAGATGGCCGAGCGGCGGCAGTCGGTCGACCGGGGGCGGTAGACGGTGGACGGAGAGGGGAGCATGGACCACGGACGACGGACTCCGGACGATCGCGAGGCGGCGCCCTACAGCCGCCTCGCCGAGGGCTACGACGCGGTGATGAGCTACGTGGACTACGCGGCGTGGGCCGAGTACGTCCAGTTCCTCCTGGAGCGCCACCACCCCGCGGCCCGCGACGTGCTGGAGCTGGGCTGCGGGACCGGCACGCTCGCCCTCGCCCTCCAGCCCCTCGGCAGCGCGGGAGGCTACCGCTACCGCGCCACCGACGCCTCCGAGGCCATGCTGGCCGTGGCCCGGCGCAAGGCCGAGGCCGCCGGCGTCCCCATCCGGTTCGCGCCCGCCGACTTCCGCGACCTCCCGCCCGGCCCCCCGGCCGATGCCGTCCTCCTCCTCTACGACGGGTTCAACTACCTCCTCGACCCGCGGGACGTGGCCCGCCTCTTCAGGAGTGCCCTGCGCGCCCTCCGCCCCGGCGGCGTCTTCGTCGTGGACCAGAGCACGCCGGTCAACTCGCTCAACCACCCCGACGGCTTCGACGACGCCGGCGCCACGGGCGCCTTCACCTACCGGCGCACGAGCCGCTACGACCCCGAGACCCGCCGCCACACGACGCGCTTCCGCCTGGAGACGGCCGGCGGCGACGTCCACGAGGAGACGCACGTGCAGCGGGCCTACACGCGCGCCGAGGTCGAGCCCCTCGCCCGCGCCGCCGGCTTCGCCGTCGAGGCCGCCTACGACGGCTTCTCGGACGACCCCGCCGGCGACACCGCCGAGCGGATCCACTGGGTGCTGCGGAAGCCGCCGGTCGCGGCGTAGCTTCCGGCGCTGCGCCGCGGCTCCCCGTCCCCCACCCACCCGCACCCGAAGCCTTGGAAGGCCCGCTCGTCGAGCTCCGCAACGTCGCCGTCTCCTACCCCGGGCAGGACGGCGGCGGCCGCATCCCCGTCGCCAGCGACCTCTCGCTGACGCTCGCGAAGGGGGAGATGGCCTACCTCATCGGGCCGACGGGCAGCGGCAAGAGCACCCTGCTCAAGCTGCTCTACATGGACGTCACGCCCGACTTCGGGCTCGTCCGCGTCGGCCACTACGCCTCCGACCGGATCTCGCCCAAGGAGGTCCCCTTCCTCCGCCGCTCGCTCGGCGTCGTGTTCCAGGACTTCCAGCTCCTCCCCGACCGGAGCGCGTTCGACAACGTCGCCTTCGCGCTCTACGCGACGGGGAAGCGGGGGCGCGTCGTGAAGGAGCGCGTGATGCAGGCGCTCACGCGCGTCGGGCTCGGACACCGCGCCCACGCCAAGCCGCACGAGCTCTCGGGCGGCGAGAAGCAGCGCGCCTGCATCGCCCGCGCCATCGTCAACGAGCCCGTCCTCCTCGTGGCCGACGAGCCGACGGGCAACCTCGACCCCCGCGTGGCCGACGAGATCCAGAAGCTGCTCGTGAAGCTGAACCGCCAGGGCATGGCCCTCCTCATGGCCACGCACGACTACCGCCTCGTCAAGGCGTTCCCGGCCCGGACGCTCGCCCTCGTCAAGGGGCGCGTCGTCGAGGTGGACCCGGAGACGCTCTAGCGGAGACGCTCTAGCGGAGACGCTCTAGCGCCTCAGGCGGCCTCCGCCTCGGCCGTCTGCCCGACGAGCCGGAGCGCCGTCGCCACGAGCCCGTCGGGCCCGATGCCGACCTCGTCGTGGAGCTGCCGCTGGCTGCCGTGCTCGACGAACGTGTCGGGCAGCCCGAGGCGGACCACCTCCGGCCCCGCGAGGCCGTGGTCGCTGGCCCACTCCACGACGGCCGCGCCCGCGCCGCCGATGACGACGCCGTCCTCGACCGTCACGACGTGCTCGAACCGCGTGAACACCTCGCGGAGGAGGTCGCCGTCGAGCGGCTTGCAGAAGCGGAGGTCGTAGTGCGCCGCCGAGACGCCCTGCTCGGCCAGCCGCTCGCGCGCCTCGTAGACGTACTGCCCGATGGCGCCGTAGGTGACGAAGGCGAGGTCCTCGCCGTCGGCGATCCGGCGGCCCTTCCCGATGGGGAGCGCCTCGAAGCCGGGGCGCAGCGCCATGCCGGTGGCGGCGCCGCGCGGGTATCGGATGGCGACGGGGCCGTCCTCGTACTGGAGCGCCGTGAACAGGAGGTCCCGGAGGTCCTGCTCGTCGAGGGGCGCGGCGCAGGTCATGCCCTGGACGCACCGCATGTACGGGATGTCGAGGGCGCCGTGGTGCGTCGGCCCGTCGGCCCCGGCCACGCCCGCGCGGTCCATGCAGAAGACGACGGGGAGGTGCTGGAGCGCGACGTCGTGGACGACGCCGTCGTAGCCGCGCTGGAGGAACGTCGAGTAGATGGCGACGAACGGCCGGAGGCCCTGCGTGGCGAGGCCCGCCGCGAAGACGACCCCGTGCATCTCGGCGATGCCCACGTCGAAGGCCCGCTCCGGGACCTCCTCCAGCATGTACTTCAGGCTCGTGCCCGAGGGCATCGCGGCGGTGATCCCGCACACGCGCTCGTCCTCCTGGGCCAGCTCGACGATGGCCCGCCCGAAGACGTCCTGCCACTTGGGCGGCTTCGTGCCGTTGGGCGAGGGCGTGGCGAGCGTGGCGCCCGTGACCTTGTCGAACGGCGACGACGACGCGTGCCACTTCACCTGGTCGGCCTCGGCCGGGGCGAACCCCTTGCCCTTGACGGTCGTGGCGTGGAGGAGGATGGGGCCGCGGAGCTTGCGGATCTCCCGGAGCCGCCTCGCGAGCGCCTTGACGTCGTGCCCGTCCACGGGCCCGATGTAGCGGAAGCCGAGGGCCTCGAAGAGCATGCCCGGCGTGATGGCCGCCTTCACGCCGTCCTCCACCTTCGAGGCGATGCGCTGGAGCGTGCCGCCGCCCATCCCCTTGAGCTTCTCGAAGAACGCCCAGACGTCGTCCTTGAGCGCGTTCCAGCCGTCCGAGGCCGAGATCCGCGCGAGGTACTCGTGGAGGGCGCCCACGTTGGGGTCGATCGAGATCCGGTTGTCGTTGAGGACGACGACGAGGTCGGTGTCCGTCGCGCCGGCGTTGTTGAGCCCCTCGAAGGCGAGCCCGCCCGTCATGGCGCCGTCGCCGATGACGGCGACCACCTTCTCGTCGGTGCCCTGGACGTCGCGGGCGACGGCCATGCCGAGGGCGGCCGAGATCGAGGTGCTCGCGTGGGCGACCCCGAACGTGTCGAACGCCGACTCGCTCCGCTTCGGGAAGCCGGAGATCCCGCCGTACTTCCGGTTCGTGTGGAAGCGGTCGCGGCGGCCGGTGAGGATCTTGTGCCCGTAGGCCTGGTGGCCCACGTCCCACACGACCCGATCCCGCGGCGTGTCGAACACCCAGTGGAGGCCCACCGTGAGCTCGACCACGCCGAGGCTCGCTCCGAAGTGCCCGCCGATCTCCGCGCCGAGC
>JAWWCA010000229.1:0-5399 GCA_033720695.1 Rubricoccaceae bacterium | reverse complement strand
GCGCCCTCAGACGGCCCCGTCGCCGCCGACGGCGCGGGCGGCCTCCTCGGCCCCCTCGTCGAGGGGCGAGGCGTCGTCGTGGGGGAGCGAGCCGCGGTGGGAGCGGAGGTAGACGAAGGGGGTGTAGTGGAGGAAGTTCGAGACGCGCGCGGTGTAGACGTCGGCGCTGCCCTCGAGCTGCCGGGCGAGGTGGCTCTTGTCGTTGCCCGCCCGGAGGAGCGGCCCCCAGTGCGGGTTGACGAGGCGGCCCGCCGCCTGCGCGAGGGGGGCGATCTCCTCGTCGAGGGCGAGGAGCTGCGCGCGGACGCGCTGGATGCGCCGCTCGATCTCGTCGTCGGAGCGGCCGGTCTGGGGGCCGTAGCCCTTCCGGTTCCGCTGGCGCTCCAGCCGGAGCGCGGAGTAGTGCGCCTCGAGCCGCTCCTTCTCGGCCATCCTCGCCGTGAGCCGCTCCTGGTGGGGCCCGAACCGGTCGTAGGCAGCGATCTCGTCCTCGAGCGCGCGGAGGACGAGCGCCGTCCGCCAGCGGAGCGCGCTCTTCGACGTCTTGACGTCGGCGAAGACGTGGTCGCCGACGTAGAGGATCTCGCCGCCGGTGAGCCCGAGGCTGGACTCGACGAGCGCGGCGTTGCCGCCGACGTAGGCGTGGCCCTCCTGGAGCGGCCCCTTGTGCTCGCGCAGCAGCCCGTCGTCGTCGACGACCTGGAAGGCGGGCGGGCGCTCGGAGAAGAAGGCCGGCTTCCGCGCGCCGAGGATGGCGAGGTCGAAGAGGTCGCGCCACGTCATCCCGTCCGGGAGGAAGGGGTCGATGGCGTAGGCGAGCATGGGCGCGGCGTAGTCCCACTCGCTGTTCGTGATGAGGAGCACCTTCTTCCCGGCCTCCTTCTGGTCGAGGAGCGTGAGCGGGAGGTCCGGGTCGCGGTCCACGAACCGGTCGGGGTCGGCCACGATCTCGGCCTTGAGGAGGCCCTCGAGGTGGGCCTCGTCGAGCGTCCGCCGGACGACGTCGTAGAGCTCGTCGTAGCCGATGCGGGGCGGGAGCTCGCCGGCGTCGAGGAGGTCGACGAGCTGGAGGTAGATGCCGGCCTCGGAGATCGAGAACAGCGTGTTCATGAACCGCCAGCGGCGGTCGTGGAGGTCGACGATGGTGCGGGCATAGGCCTCGCGCTTGGCCTCGTGCGCGAGCGGGCGCGTGCCGTGGAAGGCCGTCTTGACGTAGCCGAACCGGTTGGCCTTGACCACGTTGCCCAGCTCGGTGTCCACGACGAGCCCCTGCGTGACGAGCTCGGGGTCGAAGACGAGGTGCTCGACGGGCCAGCCCTGCGCCACGAGCCCGTTCTTGATGTAGGCGTGGGCCCGCTCCTCCCACAGCGCCACGTGGTAGTGGATGAGGGTGTAGTCCATGTCGTACCCGATGGCCCCGATCTTCCGCAGGTTGAGCGTGCGGTTGCAGAAGAGGCCGCGGGGGTGCCGGAACGGCGGCGGGGGCTCGGCGGGCGCGCCGTGCGTGCCGGCGCTGACGGTGGCGTCGGAGGCCATAAGGGGTACAGAAAACGAGAGAAGGCGCCGGATGGTACGGGCGGTCCCCCCTCCCGAGTTCACCGCCACGTTAATCCACGCCCCCTTCGTATCGGCCGCTAGAGCGCGCCTTTGTAGCTGAGGCGGTGGGCGAGGTGCGTCGGCATCGGCAGCTTGTAGCGCGTGGCGAGGCCGAGCGCGAGCGCCGCCGCGTCGTCCAGCGTCACGCGGTGGCCGACGGAGACGTAGACGGGCTTGACGCCCTCGCGCGTGCGGAGCGCCACGCCCACGACCTCGCCCCGGTGCACGAGGTCGGCCGCGCTCCCCTTCGCCTCGCCCAGCGGTCCATGCCGCCCCACGAGGATCGTCTTCGCCACGCCGAGCGCGGGCTTGTCCAGCAGCACGCCGAGGTGGCACGCCAGCCCGAACCGGCGGGGATGCGCCCGCCCCTGCGCGTCGAGCATGAACACGTCGGGCGAGGCGATGAGCCGGTCGAGGGCGGGGAGGATGGCGGGGACCTCCCGGAAGGAGAGGAGGCCGGGCACATAGGGGAACGCCACCGGCCCCTCCCAGACGGCCTGGTCCACGACCGTCAGATCGGGCAGGCAGAGGACGACCACGGCCGCGCGCACGCGGTCCTCGCGCACGCTCACGTCCAGCCCCGCGACGGTCTCGACGGCGTCGAGGTCGAGCGGCGCCTCGCGCACGCGCGGCGCCAAGTCGCGCTGGATGGCGACGGCCTCGCGCGGCGAGACGTCCCAGGGGTGGGCGTGGTGGAGGGTCACCGGCGCCCTACGCGCCCGCCCCGTCGGCCGGTTCCGCGTCCGAGCGCGGCTCCACGACGGGCCCGCCGTCGCCGACCTCCCGGCGGTCGAGCCGGTTCTCGAGCAGGCCCTCCGGGATCGTGAGCGAGGAGCCGTCGCGCTGCGCCTCGTAGACGGGCGAGAGGATCTCGACGCCGGCCTCGGCGAAGGCGTCCTGGATGTGCGCGTGGAGGTCGGAGTAGAGCCCGCTCATCCGCTGCACGGCGTGGGTGTAGGCGTTGAGCTGGTAGGCCACGGAGAAGTCGCCGAGGCTGGTCTGGAGCACGAACGGCGGCGGCACCGGCTCGACGCCCTCCGTCGCGCGGGCGGCGCTCGTGAGGAGGTCGTGGACGCGCGGCCACGGCACGTCGTAGCCGATCGTGACCGTCGTGTGCAGGACCACGCCGTTGCCCTCCCGGCTCATCCGGGAGTAGTTCACGATGTGGTTCGAGAGCACCATCGAGTTGGGCACGGCCACGTCCTCGTTCTTCGGCGTCAGGATGCGCGTGACGAGGAACGACTTCTCGACGACGTCGCCGAAGGTGTCGCCCACCTTCACGCGGTCGCCGATGCGGAAGGCGCGGGTGTAGGTGAGCACGATGCCCGCCACCATGTTGGAGATGGCCGACGAGGAGCCGAGCGAGAAGAGGATGCCGAGGAAGACGGTGAGGCCCTGGAAGACGGGGCTGTCCGCGATCGGGGTGTAGGGGTAGACGAGCATCACCCCGAGGATCACGAGCAGGAAGACCACGATCTTCCGCGTCGGCTCGGCCAGCTCCTCGGGGAAGGTCCCGAGGTTGAACGTCCCCGCCTCGACCCCCCGGAAGACCGAGTTCGAGAACCGGATCAGGAGGCGGATGACGACGACGATGACGGCGATGGCGAGGAGGTTCGGTGCCCCCTCGATCACCATCGTCCCGAGCCCTTCGAGCGGGGCGATGGCGTAGGAGAGGAGGCGCTCGCTCCAGGCCTGCGTCCACGGGAACAGCCCGAAGAGCGACGTGAGGTAGAGGTAGGCGAGGATGAGGATGACGGCGAGCCGCAGCGCCCGCGCCACCATGAGCCCCGCCTGCGCGATCTGGTCCCGCCCCACGAGCACGTTGCCTCCCACCACGATGGGCCGCACCGCCTTGCGCCGGAGCGGGGCCGTCCGCCGGTCCACCCAGCGGAAGAACGCGCCGAGGCTCCGGAAGATGAGGACGAAGAGGAGCGTGAGGAGGACGGCGAACCCCGCGCTCCGAGCCAGCCCTCGCAGCGAGAGCTGCTCGCGGTGCCGCTCTACGGCCTCCTGGATCTGCTCGACGTACCCGAGGGCGGCCCGGCTACGGGGCACCATGAGCGCCTGGGCGTCGTCCTCCGTGACCGTCATCACGATGAGGTCGCCGAGCTGGATCGTCGTGAACGAGACGCCCTCGACGACGCGGAGCCTCTCCATGTCGGCGTTGGGGTTGGCCGAGAGGGCCTCGAGCCGGGCCGTCAGCCGCTCGGCCCGCTCCTCGGCCGAATAGGGCCCGATGGGGCTGTAGACGCGGAAGATCGTGCGGCCGAAGAAGGTGACCGGGACGCCCTCGCTGAGCCCAGGCGGGAGCACGTACGCCGTATCGGCGAGGGCGGCGACGGCCGCCGAGTCCAGCTCGGCCTGCTGCGCCGAGTCGGCCAGGACGACGACCTCGACGCCCTGCGGGGTGAGGAACGACGCCGTAGAGTCGGCCGCGGCGGGGTCGGCGGTCAGGGAGTCGGCAGCGAGGGAGTCCGCCTGGGGGGGGACGTCTTCGGGGCGAGCGTCGCCCTGGACCGGTTGCGCCCCCGCAGGCGCCGAGGCGAAGGCGGCCAGCAGGCCGGCGAGGAGGAGCGTGTTCATGGGGGGAATCTACCCCTTTCGCCTCGCGCCACCGCCAGGCCTTATTCCCGGCGCTCCGCGTGGCCGTACCACAGGATCCCGGCCACCCGCTCCTCCTCCGCTCCGATCCCTACGATGCGGTAGAACTCGTCGCTCTCAAGGACGAGGTCGGTGATCCAGCTCGTGCGTACGCCGTCGGCCCAGAGCGAGAGCGAGACGCGCTGGACGGCCGTGAGGCACCGCTCCTGCAGCCGGGCCTGCTCCTCATCGTCGCTCCCGCGCCGGCAGGTGACGACGACCCAGCCGGGCACGCTCCGCCACTGGTCGTAGGCGGCCTGCGCCGCCTCGATGCCGGCCTCCTCCTCGATGATCCGCGCGTTGAGCCACGCGATGGCCTGCGCCTGCTCGACCCGAATGCGGTAGAACCGCCACGGCGCCACGCCCCCCTCAACCGGCACGTCGCTGGCGGCGTCGAAGGCGCGGCGGAGGGCCGCGTCGAGCGAGGGAGGCTCGGCGGGAGGCATCGGGCGCAGCACCAGCGGGTCGCAGCGCAGGTCCATACGAGGGCGCGAATGAGCAGTGGGGGACAGGCAGGGTGGTCCAAGAGGACCGCGGCGCCCGGCGCAGAGAGCGCAACGCTGGAGCCCATACCAAAGCCCATGCCACTCGCGGCTGCGACCCCCTCCCCGGGGTTGGCGTGCCGGGCTGCGCGTTCAGTCGGGCATTTTGTTATCGCCCCCCTCACTCTGCGTTCCCTGTAGCCAAGGACGGGCGCCGGCGGCTTCGTCCCGGTAATGGCCGAATCTCACCGCCCCCTCCTCGATTCGAAACGACTTGCCCGGCGGACTGCGCCGAAGGTTCACACCGCCCGACCACGCGCACCTTGACTCCCGTTTCAGGCGGGGGGTATCTTTTTCGCCCTTCGCGCCTCGGCGCTTTGGGCTCTTAGCTCAGTTGGTTAGAGCGCTACGTTGACATCGTAGAGGTCACTGGTTCGAATCCAGTAGAGCCCACCGAAGGGGCCTGCCGGTGGGTGCAGGCGAGAGGGCCGGAGCGGCGCTTACGCGAACGCCCGCCGCCCGTGGAGAGCGCACTATACCGAGGCGTCGACGCGGAACCCGTTGAGGGTGTGGCGGATGGCCGCCTCGATGAACGCCTCGTCTGCGATCTTCACGTCCACGCGCTCGGCGAGGAGGAGGGAGACGAGCCCATGGAGGGCCGTCCACAGCACGTGCGCCCCG
>JAWWCA010000228.1:0-5451 GCA_033720695.1 Rubricoccaceae bacterium | reverse complement strand
GAGGCGCCCGGCCGCGGGGCTCACGCGAACGCGTCTTCGACCTCCGGCCGCGTCAGCGCCCAGAGCGCGTAGCCCCCGATGGCCGTGCCGAGCGGAAAGTTGAGCAGCCCGAGCACGCCCGCGACGAGGCCCAGAATCCGGCCCCACCGCTCCCGACGCAGCAGCCCGTACCCGGCCGCGAGGTAGAGCGCCGCGTACACCGCCACGATGAGGAAGACGAAGGCGCCGAGGCCCGCGAGGAACGCGGCCACGCCGGCCCCCTCCGGGCTCATCTCCGCGCTGCCCACGATCCCGCCGCTCAGGCCGAGGACGCAGCCCGCCAGCAGTCCGCCCAGCAGGACGAGGACGCCGAGCGCGATGAAGAGGTACGCGAGGACGTCGACGTGCTGGCTCATGGGGTCAGCGGTAGGGTGGGTAGGGCACCACGAAAGGTACGCCTCCCTCGGATACGTCCGCCGACGCCCGCTTCCAGGCGCCGAGCAGGGGGGTGGTCACCGCCGTGCGGCCGTGTGCTATTCGGACATACCCCGCGAATCCCCTACTTTAGACCGTCCGTTCACCAACCGCCCCGTCCATGCCTGCCGTCCGGTACCTCCTCCTCCTCGCGGCTTTCGTCGCCGCGCCCCTCGCCGCCCAGACCACCCACACCGTCATCGTCCGTGACTTCGAGTTCGACCCCGCCGACCTCACCATCGAGACGGGCGACACCGTGGTCTGGGAGAACGAGCAGGGGTTCCACAACGTCAACGGCACGACCGCTACCTTCCCCGACAACCCCGAGGGCTTTGGGAATGCCCCGGCCGGGGCGCCCTGGACGTACGAGTTCACCTTCACCACGCCCGGCGACTACGACTACCTCTGCGACGTCCACCCCGTGCAGATGCAGGCCGTGGTCCGGGTCGAGACCCCGCTCTCGGTCGAGGACGACCTCCCGCCGGGGACCACGCTCGTCGGCCCGACGCCGAACCCCTTCCGGGATGCGACCGGCCTCACCCTCGCGCTGGCGACGCCGGAGGCCGTCCGCGTCGCCGTCTACGACGTGCGGGGCCGCGAGGTCGCCGTGCTCCACGAAGGCGCGCTCCCGTCGGGCCAGCCCACGACGTTCACGTGGGTCCCGCCCGCCGCCCGCTCGGGCCTCTACGTCGTCCGGATCCAGGGCGAGACCTTCCGCACCAGGCGCATGGTGGTCCTCGCCCGCTTGGCGGCGCGCGGCCCTTACGAAAGCGGCCGGGCCGGGCACGGGCTGGGCCGGGCCGTCTGCTTCAGCGAACCGAAGCGGGGGCGTACCCGGAGGTTACCGCGTCAGCGACACCGTCCGCGTGGCGTTGAACTGCTCGCCCGCGGCGCGGATGAGGTAGACGCCGGCCGGGAGGCTGGCGGTGTCGACCGTGAAGCGGTGCTCGGAGCCGGCGGCGAGGGGGGCGTCGTGGAGGACGGACACCTCGCGCCCGAGGGCGTCGTAGAGGGCGACGCGGACGGGCTGGGTCTGGGCGACCTCGAGCGTGAACGCCGTGCGGGCGTTCGTCGGGTTCGGGGCGGGCGCGCTGAGGGCGTGGGTGCCCGGCGTGCCGTCCGGCAGCGGCTCGATGGCCACCGGGTCGCCGAACTCGTCCTGCGCGGCCTGCGCGTTCGCGATCACCTCGGTCTCGTCGGCACCGGCCACCCAGGCGAAGACGGCCCGCTGGGTCTCGCCGTCGGCGAGGTCGAAGGGCCCGATGCCGAGGACGGTGCGGCGGTCGGCGCCAGCGCCCGGGGGCGACTGGATCACCGTGAGGCCGCCGTAGAGGATGGCGTCGCCGGGGAGCGCGTCGTAGGAGACGCCCGTCACGGTGACGTCGCCGTCCATGTCGTCGTAGTCGATCGCCGCGATCCCGTAGTAGTTGGTGTTGTCACCGGTGGGGTCCCAGCAGTAGAGCAGCTGCGTGCTGTCGTCGTAGTCGCAGAGGTTTTGGGCGAAGTTGGCGCTCGAGACGTCGAAGTCGGCGAAGATGCCGATGGAGACGCCGTTGAGGTCGCCGCCCGAGGAGTTCTGGACGAGGAAGTCGTTGATGACGTAGGGGTCGCCGCTGCCCGCGTAGGCCTCGGCGGTGACGTCAATGGCGAGGGGGCCGCCGGAGCAGTCGAAGCCGGTCACGTAGGCCTCGTCGAAGCCCATCGGGGGCGTGGAGGCCGTGATGGCGGCGGTGTTGATCCACTCGTACGCCGGGGCCTCGTAGGCCTCGCCGCAGACGGCGTCGAAGCCGGTGCCGACGAGGAAGGTGCCCTCGAAGAGCGCGTTCTCCGCGCCGTTGAAGACCAGGCCCGTGCCGACGCCGACGTCGGTGCCGAGCTCGCCGTTGTCGAAGAACTCGAACTGGAGCGTGCCCGTGTCGAGGATCTCGCTGGGCTGGGTGCCCTGAGCGAAAGCCGCGGGGGCGGTCATAAACGCGAAGACTGCGAGGAGCAGTCCGGTAGTAGCGGTAAGGCGCATGATAGCCAGGAGGTTGGATGGGGTGGTGATGACGGGAGCGCCTCTCCCAGTGGGGAGACGACGCTTGGATAAACTAAGGCACGGAGAAGTTGATCCGCAATTCCGCATCGCCTGCGGAAGACGCCCGCTGTCTGTCGCTCCCCCGTCGTCCCGGGACGCGGGTGGCCGCCGCTCGGGAATGGGTGCGCTGGGTCGGGTCGCGGGTTCCCTTGACGGGCTAGGGGGCCGCGGAGGCCGGCTGCTCCGAGGCTGCGGCGTGCCGGGTCGCTCCGCCTACGGTGCCGTGGGGACGTCGAGGCCGTCCACGACGGCGACGATGACGAGGTTGGCGGGGGTCCGCTGCGCCTCGGGCGGGAGGTCGGCGTCGAGGAGCTGCTGCACGACGGCGCCCTGCTTCGCCGTCAGGACGAGGTCGCCCTCGCCCGCGTCGAACTTCGGGTCGAGCGCCACCTCGTCGGCGGCGTCGGGGAGGGGGGCCCCGGCGGGGTCCGTGCGCCGGACGAGGAGGAGCTTGGCGAGCCGGAGCCGGTCGTGCTTCCGGGTGGCCACGACGGTGCCGGTTACGCGAGCCAGGTGCATGGGCCTGATGATGGGTCAAATGTCGAGGATAAAGATGGCGTCCGGAGTTGGGGGTGCGGTGGTCGTCCGGGGAGGAAGAAGAGCGCGGGGTATGCGTAGGGTATATGTTGCACCCGCTTTCGAAAGTGTGGTATCCTTCGCAGCAGACGAGACCCCACCACAATCGGTCTCTTTTCGTGTCCCCGTTCCCACCTCACCCCTCCACCATGTACACCACGAAAGGCATCGAGGCCATCGCCACGATCACCGAGCTCCGGTCGAAGACGTCCTCTCTGATCGAGAAGGCGAAGGACTATCGGGGGATCATGATCCAGAAGAACAACGAGCCTTATGCCGTGCTCCTGTCGTACGACCGGTACATGGAGCTGATCGGCGAGAAGAAGAAGAAGTAGGCGGCCGCACCGACGAGGGCGGGGGCTTGAGCATCGGCTCAGGCCCCCGCTCGCCGTTTCGGGACGGAGGCTCAGCGCTCGCCCACGAGCCGCTTGAGCTCGGCGATGCGCCGGACGACCGCCTCGCGGTCGAGGTCGCGGTGCCGCGGCGGGAGCATCGAGCGGCTCGTGCACTCCATCACTGCCGCCAGAGTCTGGAGCTCGACCTGGAGCGGGTACGACGGGGGCAGGAAGTCCTCCACGGCGGCCTGGAGGACCTCCCGGGTGACGGCGCCGGTCTCAGGGGCCGCCGGAGCGTCGGTCTCAGGGGCCGCCGTTTCTGGCGCCCGCTCCACTTCCGTGTCGGAGGGTCCCGAGGCAGCCGCCACGCTCTCGGCCACCGGGGCCGGCTCGGCCGCGCCGTCGCCCTCGGAGGGCTCGGGGGACGCGGCCGCACCCTCGTGCCCGTTGAGGCCGGTCGCGGCGCGGAACTTGGCGCGCGTGAGGAGCGCCTCCATGTCGGCGCCCGAGAACGTCCGCTCGCCGTCGAGCAGGGCGTCGGGGACGGCGTCCATGGGCACCTGCACGCCCGTCTTCTTCATCATCACGCGGAGGAGCTCCTCGCGGTCCTCGCGGGTGGAGGGGTAGAAGAGGGCGATGTGCTCCTCGGCCCGGCCCTGACGCTTGAGGTCGACGGGCATGAGGTCGGGGCGGGCGGTGACGAGGAACCAGATGATCCGGCCCCGGTAGCGCGTGTCGCTCATGGCCTGGGCGATCTGGCCGAAGACGCGGTTGGAGACGCCGCTGTCGCCCTCGTTCTTGCGGTCGCCGAGGGCCGCGTCGGCCTCGTCGATCATCACGGCCACGGGGTTCATGGCGCGGAGGAGCGAGAGGATCTTCTCGAGGTTGCCCTCGGTGACGCCCTGCCACTGGGAGCGGAAGTTCTTCAGCTTCACCATGGGCACGCCGATCTCGCCGGCGAACGTGGTGATGAGGAAGGTCTTCCCGGTGCCGACGGGGCCGGAGATGAGGTACCCCATCGGCATCACGTCGGGGCGCCCCTTCTGGATGGCCTCGGCGGCGGCGCGGAGGTGCGCCTTCGCCTCGGCGTGGCCCGCCACCATGTCGAGGTTGTAGTCGGTCTCGACGAACTCGAGGAGCCCGTAGGCCTCGGCCTCGATGAGCTCCTTCTTCTTCTCGGCGAGCTGCTCGAAGGTGAGGCGGACGCGGTTCTCGACGACGTCGGCGAGGATCGTGCGGAGCTGGACGTAGCCGAGCCCGGCGGTGTTCTGGGCGAGCACGCGCGGGTCGACGTCGGAGTGCGCCTCGAACGTCTGCCGGCGGTCCTCCTGGTCGAGGAACCACGCGATGTAGTCAGCGCGGGCCTCGGCGCCGGGCATCTCGACCTCGAGCTCGGCGTTGTAGGGGCTCTGGACGAACTGCCGGTTGAGGTCCGTGAGGTTCTCCGTGACGAGGACGAGCGTGAAGTCGCTCGCGAGCAGGAACGCGTCGTGGCTCCACTTCTGGAGGTAGACGAGGGCGCCGCGATCCTCGGCCGAGTAGTGGCTCGCCTCGGCCATCGGCACGATCGTCTCGGCGTAGTCGATGACGACGGCGATGCGCTTGCCGTCGTTGAGGCGGAGGCGGACGTAGTTGTCGAGGAGGGCGAAGACGCGGACGGGGTCCTTCGGGAGCTTCCGCGCGTACTCGGTCCCGAAGATGGTGTCGTAGCCGGAGAGGGCGCGGTTGAAGTCGGCCTTCGAGGCCTGGTCGGCGAAGTGGATGCCGTCGGAGCGGTCGTAGAAGAGGACGATGTCGCGGCCGGCGAAGAGGTCCTCGGCGAGGAAGGCCCGGAGCGGGAGGTAGACGCGGTCGCCGTCCTCGTCCTCCGACGGCACGAGGTCGCGGACGTTGCCGTGGAGGTTGAACTGGTTGAGCGTCTTGGTGAAGTACTTCCGCGCGAGGGCGCGCGCCCAGGCGGGGTAGTGGCCGAGGAGGGCGTCGAGGTCGAGCTGGGGCATATCCGGAAAG
>JAWWCA010000227.1:0-5511 GCA_033720695.1 Rubricoccaceae bacterium | reverse complement strand
GGGGAACGAGACCACGGTCCCGCTCTCGGTCGAGGCGTGGGGGGCCGTCGAGGGCCCGGTGGTGCGGGAGCCGGTGGCGGGCCCGGTGGGGGTGTCGCTGGCCCCGCTCTCGCCGTCGTCGGGGTGGTCGCGGGTGGTGCGGCAGGGGGTGCCGGCGAGCGCGCCTCCGGGGACGTACGTGTACACGGTGCGTGCGGGGAACCTCGGCGCGGGGGAGGTGCTCTCGGAGGCGTCGTTCGAGATCGTGAAGGAGGCCGGTTCGCCGGTGGGCGCGGACGGCGGCGCCAGCTGGACGGCCGAGGGGTGGGACGACGGAGCGGCGGCCGGTGTAGGGTCACCGGGCGTCTCGATCTCGATCTCGCCGAACCCATCGCGGGGCGGGGCCACGGCGACCGTGACGCTGGCCGAGGCATCCGAGGTGACGGTGTCGGTCTACGACGTGCTGGGGCGCCGGGTGGCCGTGCTCCACGAGGGGCCGCTGGGGGCGGGCGCGCACGCGTTCGGGCTCGACCTCCGGGGCCTCCCCCCGGGCGTCTACGTCGTCCGCGTCGAGGCCGGGGGCGTGGTGCAGACGGCGCGAGCGACGAGGCTCCGGTAGCGACCCCGGGCGCTGTCCCCCGGAAAGGACTTGCCCCCGCCCCCCCTCTCGCCGTAGTGTCGGGGCTCACCAACTGCCGTCGCCGTGAAGCTCCGCTACGCCCTCCTCCCTGCCGTCCTCCTCGCCGCCGTCGCGGCCTGGGCCCTGTGGCCCGACGCGCCCCCCGGCGCCGACGGCGAGACGATCCGCTCGCCCTACGGCATCTCCGGCGCCGCCGAGGCGCTCGTCTGGTGGGAGATGCAGCGGGCCTACCCCTCGGGCACGTTCCCGAGCGAGGGGCTCACGGCCGCCTACGCCCAGCGCCTCGCCATGAGCGCGACCGAGCGCGGCGGCACGCAGTGGGAGCCGATGGGGCCGTACAACAACGGCGGCCGCACGCTCGCCGTGACGATCAACCCGCTCCGCGGCGAGACCGTCTGGCTCGGCTCCGCCGGCGGCGGCCTCTGGCGCTCCTACGAGGCCGGCCTCAACGGCTCCTGGGAGCGCGTCGCGACGGGCTTCCCCATCACCTCCACGACCGACGTCCGCATCGCCCCGACGGACACGAGCACGCTCTACGTCGGCACCGGCGAGGTCTACCGCTACCAGGACATCCAGGGCGGCATCGTCGAGCGGCCCACGCGCGGCTCCTACGGCATTGGCATCCTCAAGAGCACCGACGGCGGGGCGACCTGGAGCCACGCCCTCGACTGGAGCCTGAACCAGGAGCGCGGCGTCGCCCGCATCCGCATCAACCCCAGCGACAAGGACGACGTGTGGGCGGCCACGACCGAGGGCGTCTACCGCTCCACCGACGGCGGCGACACCTGGACCAACGTCCACCCCGTCGTCATGGCGATGGACATCGTCCTCCGCCCCGGCGACCCCGACTGGGCCATCGCCTCCCACGGCGACCAGGGCAGCGAGGGCAAGGGGATCTACCGCACCACCGACGGCGGCGACACCTGGACCCAGCTCACGAACGGGGTCCCGAGCGACTTCATCGGGAAGATCATCCTCGACACCCACCCCGACCCCGACATCGTCTACGCCAGCGTCGGCAACGGCATCAAAGGGCCGTCGAGCACCTGGCTCATCCGCACCCTCGACGGCGGCGACACCTGGGAGACCGTCACCACGCTCGACTACGCGCTCTACCAGGGGTGGTTCGCCCACTACGCCGGCGTCAACCCCCACCGCCCGGACACCGTCTTCCTCGCGGGCGTCCCGCTCTACAAGTCCTACGACGGCGGGTTCAACACCGTCGGCGGCCAGGCCCCCATCCACGTCGACCACCACGCCATCGCCTTCCACCCCACCGACCCCGACATCGCCTACTTCGCCGAGGACGGCGGGATCTACCGCACGACGGACGGCGGCCAGACCTACGAGAACCTCAACGACGGCTATCTCACGCTCCAGTTCTACAACGGCACCAGCCACGCCGCGACGGACTCCCTCTTCGCCCTCGGCGGCGCCCAGGACAACGGCTCCTGGCGCTGGACCGGCGACCCCGACTGGCTCGACGTCGGCGGCGGCGACGGGTCGTGGACCGTGATCGACCCCACCGACGACAGCCGGTGGTGCACGTCGTCGCAGTACCTCAACATCCGGTGCTCCACGACGGGCTTCGCCTCGCCGCCCTCCGGCGGCAACACCGCCTTCATCGCCCCCTACGTCGTGGCCCCGAGCGACCCCGACCGCCTCTACGCCGGCCGCGCCATCGTCTTCCGCTCCGACAACTTCGGCGGCAGCTGGTCCTTCACCAACGGCGGCCAGAGCCTCGACGGCAACGCCGCCGTCGGCATGGCCGTCTCCGAGACCGACGCCGACGTCGTCTACGTCACCACGGCGCCGGACCGGATCCCCAACCTCCTCGGCTCCCGCACCGGCGTCTTCGTCACCCGCAACGGCGGCGACTCGTGGACCGACATCACGGGCTCGCTCCCGGACCGCATCTTCCACGACATCGCCGTGGACCCCTCCGACGACCGGACGGCCTACGTCGTCGCCGCCGGCTTCGGCGCCGGCCACGTGTTCAAGACCACCGACGGCGGCGCCTCCTGGACCGACGTCACCGGCACCCTCCCCGACGCCCCCACGAACGCCGTCATCGTGGACCCCGGCTTCCCCACCGACGTCTACGTCGGCAACGACGTCGGCGTCTTCGTCAGCCGCGACGGCGGCGGGACGTGGGAGAGCTTCAACGCCGGCCTCCCCGAGGCCGTGATGGTGTCCGACCTCAAGGTGAGCCCGATGGACCGGACGCTCCGCGTGGCGACGCACGGGAACGGGATGTGGAAGCGGCCCCTCGAGGCGGCGCCCGTCGCCACCGAGCCCGGCGCGACGCCCGACGGCTTCGCGCTGGAGCGGGTGGCCCCGAACCCCGTCCGCGACGCGGCGACGGTGGCCTACCGGCTGCCCCGCGCCGAGGCCGTCCGCCTCGCGCTCTACGACGCGCAGGGCCGCCGCCTCGCCGTCCTCGCCGAGGGCACGCGGCCGGCCGGCCGGCACACCGCCCGCCTCGACGCCGGGCGCCTCCCCGCCGGCAGCTACCTCGTGCGGCTGGAGGCGGGCGGCCAGGCCGTGACGCAGCGCGTGACCGTCGTGCGATGACCCGCAGCGCCCGGTTTATATTGAGCGTCGGCCCTTCCCCTCGCCCCTTATCGACGTCATGAACGCTGGACGGAACGACCCGTGCCCTTGCGGCAGCGGACTCAAGCACAAGCAGTGCTGCGCTGGGAAAGCCGCGTGGCATCAGCGCCCGACCGTGACGGCGGCGCTCGTCGCCCTCTTCCTCGTGGGCAGCCTCGTCCTGGCCGGCGTCGTGATCCCGGGCGCCGACCCGGCGGCGGCCGGCGCGCGGGGCGAGGCGCCCCCGGGCAAGGTGTGGTCCGAGGAGCACGGGCACTGGCACGACGCGCCCTGAGGCCCGCGCCCCGAGACGGCGCCCGCCCGCGGCGCCCCGCTACCCCATCGCCGCGATCGCCGCGACGGTCTGCTCCACCTCGGCCTCGTCGTTGAGGAGGCTCGGCGCGATGCGGGCGTACGAGACCGGGTACGGGCTCGTGCTCGCCACGATGCCCCGCGCGTGGAGGTGGGCCACGACCTCCGTGGGCGCGTGCCCGTCCACGTCGAAGCAGATGATGCCGGCCGAGAGCGCCGGGCTCGCCGGCGTGTAGAGGCGGACGTGCGGCATCGCGGCGAGGGCCTCTTTCGCCTGCGTGTTGAGGCTGTGGATGCGGGCCTCCACGCGGTCCTTGCCGAGCGCCTCGTGGAAGCGGAACGCCTCGCCGAGCGCCCACCGGTGCTCGAACGAGTGGAAGCCGCCCGGCGTGTGGACGCTGCCGGGCGTCACGAGGGGGGTGTCCGGGGGGAGCAGCCCGAGCCAGACGCCCACGCTCGGGCCGAAGCTCGGGATGATGGGGTCGAGCGCGTCCCACGCCTCCCGCCGCCCGTAGATGATGCCGGTCCCGCGCGGGCCGAAGAGCCACTTGTGCGTCCCGGCCACGAAGAGGTCGGCGCCGAGGTCGTCCATCGCCACGTCGTCGATGCCGAGGCCGTGGACACCGTCGACGCAGAAGAGGACGCGGTCGCCAGCGTCGCGGCCGGCGTTGACGGCGCGGAGGGCCTCGGCCATGGCCGCGAGCGGGAGCTTGACGCCGGTCGAGGAGTGGACCCAGGTGACGGCGAGGACGCGCGTCCGGTCCGTGATCGCCGCCCGCATCCGGCCCACGACGGCGTCGACGGAGGTCGCGGCGGGGTCGTCGTAGAGGGCGACCTCGCGGACCGCCGCGCCCGTCCGCTCGGCACGGAGGCTCAGCGCCTTGATGGTGGCGTAGTGGCCGTGGGGCGTCGTGAGGATCTCCTGGCCGGGGCGGAGGCGGAGGGCGCCGTAGACGAGGCCGAGCCCCATCGTCGTGCTGTCGGTGAGCGCGATGAGGCCGGGGTCCACGCCGAGGTAGCGGCCCGCGGCGGCCTGCACCTGCGGCTCGGCCGTCATGAAGTGCGCCTCCCAGTACGTCACCGGGTCCTCGTCGAACCCCCGGCGGTGCCGCTCGATGGCCTCGGCGACGGGCCGGGGGTGGCTGGCGAGGAGGAACGACGCCATGTGGACGTGCGCCCGGGTGAGGGCGAACTGGTCGCGGACGTCGTCCCAGTCGGTCGGGTCGAAGGGGCGAGGGCCTTCCGCCGCCGCCGGCAGCGCGTGGGACAGCGGGAGGGCGCCGACGGCGGGGACGGCGCCCAGGGCCAGTCCGGCCCGCTTGAAGAAGTCTCGGCGTTGCATGACGATCCCTGGCTTGTACCGACGGCATGATACGATGCCGGCGCCGTTGGAGGCCGCGCGCCGTCTATCTTCCGCCGCCGTCCTTTCGCCGCGCCCGTGCCCGAGCCCTCCGCGATCTCCCTCCTCCCCCCGCTCCTCGCCATCGCCCTCGCGATTGGGACGCGGCAGGTGTACCTCTCGCTCGCCGCCGGCGTCTGGCTGGGCTGGACCGTCCTCCACGGCTGGAACCCCCTCGCCGGGCTGGGCGCCACCGTCGAGGCGCTCGTGGCCGTCCTCGGCGACGCCGGCAACGCGCGCGTGATCCTGTTCACGCTCGTCATCGGCGCGCTCATCGCGACGGTCGAGGCCGTCGGCGGCGTGCGCGGGTTCGTCGACGCCGTCGAGCGGCGCGGGCTCTTCGCGGGGCCGCGGGGCGCGCGGCTCCTCGCCTTCCTCACCGGCATCGTCATCTTCATCGAGAGCAACATCACGTGCCTCGTGGCAGGCGCGGTGGCGCGGCCGCTCTTCGACCGGCACCGGCGGAGCCGCGAGATGCTCGCCTACCTCATCGACTCGACGAGCGCGGCCGTCTGCGTGATGATCCCGCTCAACGCGTGGGGGGCCTACGTGCTCGGCCTCCTGGGCGAGCAGGGCATCGAGGAGCCCG
>JAWWCA010000226.1:0-5543 GCA_033720695.1 Rubricoccaceae bacterium | reverse complement strand
GCGGGGCCGTCTCGGCGGGATGGGCGAGATCGGGTCGCAGCTGGTGGGGATCCCCCCGAACGACCCGAGGCTGGCGGGGTACTTCGCGCTCGCGGCCGAGTTCGGCGTTCCGGTCCTGATCCACACCGAGGGGATCGGGCCTGCGCTGCCGACGTTCCGAGCGGCGGCGGGCCGCCCGCTGCTCCTGGAGGAGGTGCTGGTCCGTCACCCGGACTTGAAGGTGTTCGTCGAGAACGCCGGGTACCCGTTCCTCGACGAGATGACGGCGATGATGTACCAGTACCCCAACCTGTACGGGGACCTCTCCACGATCACGTGGGTCATCGACCGCGCGGCGTTCCACCGCTACGTCGAGGCGCTCGTCGGGGCCGGTCTCGGGAAGCGGCTGATGTTCGGCTCCGACCAGATGCGGTGGCCGGAGAAGATCGGGGAGGCGGTCGAGGCGATCGAGGAGGCGGATTACCTGACGGAGGAGCAGAAGCGGGACATCCTCTACCACAACGCGGCGCGGTTCCTCGGCCTGAGCGAGGCGGAGATCGCGCGGCACCACGGCCAGTAGGGGTGGCGACGCCCCCTGGCGCGTGGTCTGCCTTCGAGGTCTGGCCGCAGGCCGAGCGGCGTCGGATCTGCGCCGAGGCGACATGCGCGTCACCCGCATGGACAACGTCGGCATCGTGGTGGAGGACCTCGATGCCGCCATCGAAGGGCGACGATGCCCTGTGGGTTACGGGGGCTCTAGTCGAGCAAGAGCATTGTTCGTTGTTGCGTCGCCCCATCCGCGGTCAGGCGGTAGGTGTACACGCCGCTCGTGAGGCCTGCCGCGTCGAATGTGGCCTCGTGCCACCCCGCCGACCGCGACGCGTCCACCAGCGTCGCCACACGGCGCCCCAGCCGGTCGTAGACCTCCAGCCGGACGTCGGCGGCCGTCGTCAGCCTGAAGCGGAGGATCGTGGTGGTCGTGAATGGGTTGGGGTAGTTTGGGGTGAGGTCGATTTGCTTCGGCAGCACCACGGGGGGGCTCTCGCCCGCCGTTGTGACCACATCGGAGAACACGTACGCCGACCCGCTGTCAGGGCCGTTGTCGTCATCCCCTCTGGCTCCGGCGAGGGCGGCGTTCCCGCTCACCGACACCGAGAAGCCGAGGAAGTCGAGCTCGGCCCCGTCGCTGGCCGTGAGCTTGGCCTCCTCCACCCATGCCCCATCCACCCGCTGGAAGACGTACGCTGACCCGATGAAGAGGCCGTTGTCCTGGATGGCGCCGACGAGGGCGACGTCTCCGCTCACCGACACCGATTGGCCGAAGCGGTCGAGTTCTCCCCCGTCGGTGGGTGTGAGGTTGGCCTCCTCCACCCACGCCCCGCCCATGCGCCGGAAGACGTAGGCCGACCCGCTGTCGAGGCCGTTGTCGTCATCCTCTCTGGCGCCGACGAGGGCGACGTCTCCGCTCGCTGACACCGAAAAGCCGAAGCGGTCGTGTCCGGCCCCGTCGCTGGCCGTGAGCTTGGCCTCCTCCACCCACGCGTCGCCCACCCGTCGGAAGACGTAGGCCGACCCGCTGCCGTCGCCGTTGTCGTCGTCGAGGTACGCCCCGACGAGGGCGACGTCCCCGCTCACCGACACCGAGAAGCCGAAGTTGTCTTCTGCAGTCCCGTCGCTGGGGGTGAGCTCGGCCTCCTCCACCCACGCCCCGTCCACCCGTCGGAAGACGTAGGCCGATCCGCTGTCAAGGCCGTTGTCGTCATGCCGGAAGGCTCCGACGAGGGCGACGGCCTCGCTCACCGACAGCGCGTAGCCGAAGCCGTCGAATGCGGCCCCGTCGCTGGCCGTGAGCTTGGCCTCCTCCACCCACGCCCCGTCCACCCGTCGGAAGACGTAGGCCGACCCGCTGTCGTCGCCGTTGTCGTCGTCCCATCTGGCGCCGACGAGGGCGACGTCCCCGCTCAGCGACACCGATTGGCCGAAGATGTCACCCGCGGCCCCGTCGCTGGGGGTGAGCTTGGCCTCCTCCACCCACGCCCCGCCCACGCGCCGGAAGACGTAGGCTGACCCGCTGTCGTCATCCCCGTCGGCCCCGACGAGGGCGACGTCCCCGCTCAGCGACACAGAGATGCCGAACTCGTCGAAAACGCCCCCGTCGCTGGCCGTGAGCTTGGTTTCGGACTGCGCCCAGAGCGCGGGGGTGAGCGAGAGCCAGGCCAGCAGCAGCGACAACATGGGGAGGGGGCGGACACGTGCATGCATCGGAGGAGAGGATGGCGGTCGTGTGACCGCCACGGCAGGGCGTTGACGTGAGTTGAGCACCGCGGCGGTCAAAACGTGAACATACGATGGTCGGTATTCGCAGCCTCTGACACGACGCGTACGGCATCTCCCGCTCCGCCCGATCCGCGGTCCCGAGGGCGTTCTGCTCGGGCTGGCCGAACGGACCGGGCCGGCGCCCGCGGGATGACGGGGCCGGCCGGCGGCGTTCGTGGGATTGCGTCGCCGTGGTTACGTTGTCGCCCCCGACCTGCCACGACCGAGGACCCCATGGACCACGACCCCATCACCGTCGTCTACAAGTGGACGGCGCACCCGGGCAAGCTGGACGAGCTCACCGCGATCTATCGGGGTGTGACCGCGGCGATGGAGGCGCACGAGCCGGGGGCCGAGGCGGTCCACATCTACGTGTCGGACGACGAGAACGCGGTGTACGTCCGCGACGAGTTCCGCGATGCGGCGGCGCTGGGCGTTCACCTCCGGGAGACGGCGGCGGCCCATTTCCCCGCTCTCCTCGCCCTCGCGACGCCGGGCCCGTTCTTCTTCTTCGGCGAGGTGCCGGCCGACCTCCGGGCGGCGACGGAAGAGATGGCGCTCGGGGCCGAGTTCAGCACGCACGTTGCGGGCTTCGATCGCTAGCGCGACAGACCCTTATCGGATGTACGGCCTGATCGGACAACTGCACGCCGTCGCCGGCACGCGCGACGCCCTCATCGAGATTCTCCTGGGCGGCGTCTCCGGGATGCCCGGGTGCCTGAGCTACGTCGTGGCCCGCGACGCGGCGGACGAGGACGCCCTGTGGGTGACGGAGGTATGGGAGAGCGAGGCGCACCACCAGGCGTCGCTCTCGCTGCCGTCGGTGCGGGAGGCCATCGCGAAGGGGCGGCCGCTGATCGCCGGGTTCGGGGCGCGGTTCGAGACGGTGCCGGTGGGGGGTCACGGGCTCGGCGGGGGCGGAGCGGCCGACCGCACGGATGCCGGCGGGCCCGGGGCGCCGCCGCCGTCGCCGTAGCCTGCCGTCCGTCCCGCGCGCGTCCCCGCCGGTTCTGCGGCGCCCCTGCGCGGGCTCCACCCCGGGGGACAGGCGGAGGGTTCAGGCGTCGGGGACGTCGGGCTCGACGAGGAGGGCGAGGACGGTGGCGGCCATGATGCCATCGCCGACGTCCTCGAGCGGGTCGTTCAGGGTCGCGCCGAGGCGGAGGAGGCGGTCGAGGGCGGCCTGGGCGTCGGCGACGCCCCAGAAGGCGAGGGTGCCGCCCGCGCCGGGCGCGGCCCCGTCCTCGGCGGGCATGAGGCCGAGCTCGTAGCCGCCGACGTCGAAGCCGACGTCGTACGGCTGGTCGAAGGAGGGCGGTTTGCCGAGGACGTCGGTGTACGAGGCCTTGGCGCGGTCGAGGTCGTCGACGAGGTAGGCCGTGGTGCGGAGGCCGAGGAGCATGGCGTTGTCGGGGGTCTCGGCCGGCTGGGCGAGGGCGGCCGGCGCGAGGGCGACGAGGAGGATGGCGAGGGCGGGGGCGTGCGTGGGGGCGGTGGGCGTGCGCGGCCGGGGGCGTGCGGGGGTTCACCGGCCGTGGTGGCGGTCGATCTCCTCGTCGGGGAGGCGGAGGAAGCGGGCGGCGTTGTGGTAGAGGATGTCGCGCTTCTGTCGGTCGGAGAGGAAGGGGGCGTCCTGGATGACGTCGATGGCGCGGGCGAGGGTTTCGGGCCAGACCATCTGATCGGACCCGAACATGACGCGGT
Source organism: Rubricoccaceae bacterium (assembly GCA_033720695.1). Taxonomy (GTDB): domain Bacteria; phylum Bacteroidota; class Rhodothermia; order Rhodothermales; family Rubricoccaceae; genus DATGQT01. The sequence continues at coordinate 1,544 of JAWWCA010000226.1, read as the reverse complement.
TGGCGAAGCCGGCCTCGACGATGGCGCGGAGGTAGCGGTAGAAGGCGGGTCGGGGCTGGGTGTAGACGATGACGCCGGTGTCGACGTAGACCTGGGGGTGGGCGTAGAGGAGGGCGAGGAGGTCGTCGAGGAGGGGGTAGCCGGCGTGCATGACGTAGACGCGGAGCCGGGGGTGTCGGACGAGGACGGGTTCGAGGGTGAGGGCGCTGTGGAGGTGGGCGCGGTAGCCGTCGGCGCCGAGGTAGATGACGCCGGGGGGCCCGGTGCCGACGTGGATGCCGACGGGGAGGTCGAGCTCCTCGGCGAGGGCCCAGAAGGGTTCCATGCGGGGGTCGTCCGGGGGGATGCCGGCGTACTGGTTGGTGACCTCGGCGAGGACCTCGACGCGGCCGTCGGCGACGAGGGCGCGGAGGGCGTCGGGGGTGAGGTCGGTGTCGGCGACGTTGAAGCCGAGGCCGGGGATGAAGCGTCCGGGGGCGGCGCGGCGCCAGGCGGCGACGCGGTCGGGCGTGCCGCTGAGGACGCCGTAGACGTTGCGTCGCTCCATGACCTGGAGGGTCCGTCGCATGACCTCGTCGTCGGTCATGGGAGACCAGACGGGGTCGTCGCAGGGCGGCTCCTTGAAGAGGGCCAGGAAGCGGGCGGGGTAGGGGGTGGCGGGGTCCCACGCCGGGAACTCCGGGATCGGGGTGCACATGCCGAGGGGGGGCGGCCCCTGCGCGTCGGCCGCGAGGGCGTGGAGGTGCACGTCGAGGACGGGCGGTCCGTCCTGGGCTGGGGCGGAGGCCGCGAGGAGGACGGAGGCGGTGCACAGAAGGGCCGTCTTCATGGGGGTAGAGGCGGGTCAGGGGACGGGTTCGGACCGGAGGATCTTGTCCATCGGTCGGCCGCGGGCGAGCTCGTCGACGAGCTTGTCGAGGTAGCGGACGTGCCGGGTGAGGGGGGTTTCGATGTCCTCGATGCGGTAGCCGCAGATGGTGCCCGTGATGCGGTGCGCGTTGGGGTTGAGGGTGGCCTGCTCGAAGAACTGCTCGAAGGTGGCGTCGGCGTCGAGGAGGCGCTGGAGGGTGCTCTCGTCGAAGCCCGTGAGCCAGCGGATGACGTCGTGGAGCTCGTCGACGGAGCGCCCTTTCTTCTCGACCTTGGCGACGTAGTGGGGGTAGACCGACGCGACGGTGAGGCGGGCCATGCGCTGGTCGTGCTCGGGGGTGGTGGTCATGGCGGCGGGGGTCTGTCGTGCGGCCGAACATACGGCGGAGGGGCGCAGGGGCCGGGGCGACCGCCGTCGTCGTAGGTTGGGGCGGATCAACGGCGAACGGCGTGCAGGTGTGGTGCCCGGGTTGCGAGCGAGTCGTGGAGGCCGCGTCGATGCGGGCTCGGTCGGGCGGGTCGGTCTGCGCGGTGTGCGCGCACCACCTGGACCGGGAGGCGGCGGACGCGGCGCGGGGTCCGGTGTCGGCGTGGTTGCGCCGGGTGGCGGACCGGCTGCGGGGCGCGTTGCTGTCGCGGGGCGTGGTGTCGGGCCGCCTCGGCGAGGTGCTGCG
>JAWWCA010000225.1:0-5558 GCA_033720695.1 Rubricoccaceae bacterium | reverse complement strand
GCTCGTCGGCGGAGCGGCGAAGCTGCTCGGGGTGGACGCCTTCCACCTCCTCTTCGGACGCGCGCCCGGCGGGATGACCGGGGGGCTGGAGGGGGCCGCGCTCGGCAGCGCCCTCGCCCTGGGCGCGCGGCTGGGCGAGGCCTTCCACAGCGCCCCGCGCTGGCGGCCCGTGGCAGGAGCCGGGGTGGCGGGGGCCGTGGCCGGGGCCCTCATCCCCCTCGCCGGGGGCCACCTCATGGGCGGGAGCCTCGCGCTCCTGGCGCACGCCTTCGACCGCTCCCGGCTCCAGCTCGACGCCCTCGGCCGCCTCTTCGGCGAGGCGACCTTCGGCGGCACCGCGCAGGTCGTTCTGAGCAGCGTTGAGGGGCTGCTGTTCGGGAGCTGCGTCGCGGGCGCCCTCGTCCTGACGCGCCACCTCGGGCCCCTCCGACGCGGGTAAGCGGGAGACGAGGCGCGTGGGAGGCGGCGAGTCGGAAAGCCAGTGGCCTACGGGCGGAGCTACTCGACCTCGTAGGCCTCCATCGGCGGGCAGGAGCAGACGAGGTTGCGGTCGCCGAACGCGTTGTCGACGCGGCCCACGGCCGGCCAGAACTTCGCCTCGCGCAGCCACGGCGCCGGGTAGGCGGCCTTCTCGCGGCCGTAGGCGTGCGGCCAGTCGTCGGCGGTGACGTGGGCGGCGGTGTGGGGCGCGTGCTTGAGCACGTTGTCGTCGGCGTCGGCGAGGCCGAGCTCCACCTCCTGGATCTCGGCGCGGATCGAGATCATGGCGTCGCAGAACCGGTCGAGCTCCGCCTTCGGCTCGCTCTCCGTCGGCTCGATCATCAGCGTGCCGGCCACGGGCCAGCTCATCGTCGGGGCGTGGAAGCCGTAGTCGATGAGGCGCTTGGCGACGTCCTCGACGGTGACGCCGGCCTTCCCGTAGGGGCGGAGGTCGAGGATGAACTCGTGGGCGACCCAGCCCGCGGGCCCGCGGTAGAGCACGTCGTAGTGCTCGTCGAGCCGGTGGGCCATGTAGTTGGCGTTGAGGATGGCGAGCTGGCTCGCGCGGCGGAGGCCCTCCGGCCCCATCAGGGCGATGTAGGCCCACGAGATGAGGAGGACGAGCGGGCTCCCGTAGGGCGCCGCCGCAACGGGCCCGATCGCCGCCTCGCCGCCGACGCCGTCCACGACGGGGTGGCCGGGGAGGAACGGCGCCAGCATCTCGTTCACGCCGATGGGGCCCATGCCGGGCCCCCCGCCGCCGTGCGGGATCGCGAACGTCTTGTGGAGGTTGAGGTGGCACACGTCCATCCCGAAGTCGCCGGGCCGGGTGAGGCCGACCTGCGCGTTCATGTTGGCGCCGTCCATGTAGACGAGGCCGCCATTCGCGTGGACGATGTCGGCCATCTCGCGGATCGTCCGCTCGAAGACCCCGTGCGTGGAGGGGTAGGTGATCATGAGGGCCGCGAGGCGGTCGGCGTGCGCCTCGGCCTTGGCGCGGAGGTCGTCCATGTCCACCTCGCCGCGGTCGTTGGCCTTCACGACGACGACCTCCATCCCGGCCATGACGGCGCTCGCGGGGTTCGTGCCGTGGGCCGACGAGGGGATGAGGCACACGGTCCGGTGCGCCTCGCCCTGCGCCTGGTGGTAGGCGCGGATCGTGAGGAGGCCGGCGTACTCGCCCTGCGCTCCCGAATTGGGCTGGAGGCCAACGGCGGCGAACCCGGTGATCTCGGCGAGCCACGCCCGCAGCTCGTCCATCGCCTCGTGGTAGCCCGCCGCCTGCGCCGTCGGGGCGAAGGGGTGGAGGTGCGCGAAGCCCGGCATCGTGATGGGCATCATCTCGGCCGTCGCGTTCAGCTTCATCGTGCACGACCCGAGCGGGATCATGCTGTGGACGAGCGAGAGGTCCCGGTTCTCGAGCCGCTTGAGGTAGCGGAGCATCTCGTGCTCGGCGTGGTGCTCGTGGAAGACGGGGTGCTCCAGGAACGGCGTCGTCCGCGCGAGCGGGCCCGCGTAGGCCCCTTCGAGGTCGGCCATGCGCTCCGCGGTCGAGAAGCCCGGCGCCGACGGCCCGGCGAAGACGGCGAGGAGGTCGTCCACGTCGCGGAGCTCCACCGTCTCGTCGAGCGTGATGCCGACCGTGCCGTCCTCGAACCGCCGGAGGTTGATGGCGAACGCGTCGGCGGCGCGCTGGACGAGGTCGGCCGCGGCGAAGCCCTCGCCGGGGTGGACGCGGAGGGTGTCGAAGTAGGCGTCGTGGCGGACGGTGTGGCCGAGGTCGCGCAGCCCGTCGGCGAGGAGGCGGGTGAAGCCGTGGACGCGTTCGGCGATCGCCTTCAGCCCGTCGGGCCCGTGGTAGACGGCGTAGAAGCCGGCGATGTTGGCGAGGAGCACCTGCGCCGTGCAGATGTTCGAGGTTGCCTTCTCGCGGCGGATGTGCTGCTCGCGCGTCTGGAGCGCCATCCGGAGCGCGACGTCGCCGTGGGCGTCCTTCGAGACGCCGATGATGCGGCCTGGAAGCAGCCGCTTGAACTCGTCCTTCGCCGCGAAGAAGGCAGCGTGGGGGCCGCCGTAGCCCATCGGCACGCCGAAGCGCTGGCTGGACCCGAGCGCCACGTCGGCGCCCCAGGTGCCGGGCGCCTCAAGGAGCGTGAGCGCGAGGAGATCGGTCGCCACGGCGAGGGAGGCGCCAGCGTCGTGGAGGCGGTCGGCGAGGGCGCCGTAGTCGCACACCTTGCCGTCGGTCGTCGGGTACTGCACGAGCGCGCCGATGTGGCCCTCCGTGGGCGCGAAGTCCGCCCAGTCGCCCACCTCGACGGCGATCGCGAGCGGCTCGGCGCGCTGCTGCACCACGGCGATCGTCTGCGGGTGACAGCGCGCATCCACGAAGAACCGGTCGCGCTTCCCGCGCTGGGCGCCGGCGAACATCGCCATCGCCTCCGCCGCCGCCGTGCCCTCGTCGAGGAGGGAGGCGTTCGCGAGCGGGAGCCCCGTCAGGTCGGAGACGGCCGTCTGGAAGTTGAGGAGCGCCTCCAACCGCCCCTGCGCGATCTCGGCCTGGTAGGGCGTGTACTGCGTGTACCAGCCCGGATTCTCCAGCACGTTCCGCTGGATCACCGGCGGCGTGATCGTCCCGTGGTACCCCATCCCGAGGTACGACCGGTACACCCGGTTCTTATCGGCGAGGGCGCGGGCGCGGTCGAGCAGCTCGCGCTCTGAGAGGGCCGGGGGGAGATCGAGGGCTCCGCTGAAGCGGATGGCGTCGGGGACGACGGCGTCGGTGAACGCGTCGAGGTCCTGGAAGCCGAGGGCGTCGAGGAGGGCGCCGATCTCGGCATCGCCGAGGCCGAGGTGGCGCTCGGCAAAGCGGTCGGGGTGGCGGGGGCTCATGCGGGGGTGGGCGGGAGGGGCATGCGCGGGGCGCGCACGCACGGGCAGGGACACGGGTTGACGAGGGGAAGACCGAACGTCGCGACCGGGGACGGCGCTCCCGGGACGGCGGTGACGGGCGCGTGAAATGTCGCGGGGGGTCGAGAGGACCGCGGGGACCCCGGGGCGCTCACGTCGTCGTCAGCCGATCGTCTTGGTCGGGCGCGGCGCCTCGGCGGAGGCGTCCTCGAAGCGGCGGAGGGCGTCGAGCGCCTCACGCGCGGCGGCCTGCTCGGCCTGCTTCTTCGAGCGCGCCGTGCCTCGCCCGCGCGCCGCGCCGTCCACGAGCACGTCGATCGTGAAGCGGCGGTCGTGGCTGGGGCCCTCCTCGACGGCCACCTCGTAGGTCGGCTGCGGCCACCCGCGGGCCTGGACGAACTCCAGCAGCATGCTCTTGTAGTTGCTCCGCTGCGCGGAGACCGCGGGGAGGTCCACGAGCCGGTCAAGGAGGTCGAAGACGAACCCGCGCGCGGCACCGAACCCGAGGTCGAGGTAGAGGGCCCCGACGATGGCCTCGAAGGCGTCGGCGAGGATGGTCTGGTTCTCGCGCCCCTCGCTCGAGGCCATGTTGTCGCTCATGAGGATGAGCGGGCCGAGGCCGATGGCGCGGGCGTAGTCGGCGAGGGTCTGGCCGTTGACGAGGTTGGCGCGCATGCGGGTGAGGAAGCCCTCGTCGCGGTCGGGGAACTCGTCGTAGAGCCGCTCGGCGACGGCGGCGCCGAGGACGGCGTCGCCGAGGAACTCCAGCCGCTCGTTGCTCTCGGTGCCGGTCGTGGTGGTGCCCCGGAACATGGAGCGGTGGCGGAGCGCGTGCTCGTAGAGCCCGAGGTCGCCGACGGGCATCCCGACGAGGCGCTCGATGTCGCGGCGGGTGACGCCGGACGCGGTCGCCTCGGCGCGGGGGCGCCGGGGCACGCGGCCGGCCCGGGGACGCGCGTCGAAGGGCCGGCGCAACACGCCGATCCACGAGCGGACGAGCCGCTGCCCTCGCTTCATGGAACCATTCACGGCCTCGTCGTCCTTACGTTCAGGTGCGTCGGGTGAGAGTCGCGTGCCCGGCCTCCGCGTGGCGGTCGCCCCGAAACCACCTCGCCGAGCAGGCAGGGGAATGTCCTGCTCCGGTCCCTGCCGATGCAACTTTAATCCGGGCACGAGCCTGTTTTTCACCGCGAGCGACCCGGCGACCGGGGGCGCCGCGCGCCCTCTCTCCCTCTCGCCTCCTGCTGCGTCATGGCCACCTACACCACCGCCAACCCCGCGACCGGCGCCACGCTGCAGACCTACGACCTCCTCGACGCCCACGGCATCGAGGCGGCGCTCGCCCGTGCGGCCGAGGCCTTCGAACGGCATCGCGAGACCCCGTTCGAGGCGCGGGCCGAGGGGCTCCGCCGCCTGGCCGATGCGCTCGACCGGGACAAGCGCCAACACGCGGAGCGGATGACGCGCGAGATGGGGAAGCCGATCACGCAGGCCGTCGCCGAGGCGGAGAAGTGCGCGTGGGTGTGCCGCTACTACGCCGACCACGGCGCCGGCTTCCTCGCCGACGAGCCGCGCGAGAGTGAAGCCGGCCGGAGCCTCGTCGCCTACCCGCCGCTCGGTCCCGTCCTGGCCGTGATGCCGTGGAACTTCCCCTACTGGCAGGTCTTCCGCTTCGCGGCTCCCGCCGTGATGGCCGGCAACGTGGGCCTCCTCAAGCACGCCAAGAACGTGCTCGGCTGCGGCGACGCGATCGCGGCGCTCTTCCAGGAGGCTGGGTTCGAGGCGGGCATCTTCCAGCATCTGCCCGTCGAGACCGACGCCGTCGAGGGGATCGTCCGAGACGGCCGCGTCCGGGCGGCGACCCTCACCGGGAGCGAGGGCGCCGGCCGCGCCGTGGCCACGGCGGCGGCCGACGTGCTGAAGAAGACGGTCCTCGAGCTCGGCGGCTCCGATGCCTTCGTCGTCCTCGCCGACGCCGACCTCGACCGTGCCGTCGAGGTCGGCGTGCAGGCGCGCGTGCAGAACAACGGGCAGTCGTGCATCGCCGCCAAGCGTTTCATCGTCCATGCCGACATCTACGACGATTTCGCCGAACGCTTCGTCGCCAAGTTCGAGGCGTTGAAGGTCGGCGATCCGATGGCCGACGACACCGATATCGGCCCCCTGGC
>JAWWCA010000224.1:0-5739 GCA_033720695.1 Rubricoccaceae bacterium | reverse complement strand
TGAGCGCCGACGGCGTCCGCGGCGAGAGCGTCTCCGTCTACCGCGCCCGCGCGGGCGAGTGGCGGCAGACGTGGGTGGACAACCGGGGCGGCTACCTCCTCTTCACCGGCGGCCGCCGCGACGACGGCACCGTGGTCCTTCGGACGGCGCCGTTCACGAACCCGCAGGGCCAGGAGCAGGTCAACCGGATGCTCTGGACCGACGTCACCGCCGACGCCCTCACGTGGCGCTGGCAGGCCTCCACCGATGGCGGGGCGACGTGGGAGGACCGCTGGACCATTCGGTATACTCGCCGCTGACCCCCACCGTCCTGCCCCGATGCGCCTCCTCAGCCTGGGCCTACTCGCCCTGCTCGCCGCCGCCACGCTCGCACCCTCGCGCGACGGCTCCTCGTCCGGTCCGGCGGCCAGCAGCCCTTCCGTCTGGTCCATCGGCTACGCCCGGACCCACCCCGGCGCGCAGGCCGGCTACCTCACGTTCCTCGAGCTGAACTGGGCCGAGGCCCGCCGCCGCGCCATCGAGGAGGGCGTCGTCCGCTCCTTCCGCATCCTCGCCCGCCCCGACACCGCCGAGGCCCCGTGGGACGTGATGATGATCACGGAGTACGCCGACTCGGCGGCCTACGCCGACCGCGAGGCGTACTTCACCGCGATGTTCGCCCGGCCCGACTGGGAGACGCGGCTCGTGGACGGGAAGTCCGCCCGCGCCTTCGCCGACCTCGTCGGGGACGAGACGGTGCTGCGCTCGGTCGCCGCGCTCCCCTGAGGGCGCTCCCCTGAGGCGGCCCGCGGCCCGGCGTCACTCGATCAGCCGGACGAAATGGAACCCGACGACGGGGGTGCCGAAGAACTGCCGCGAGGGGTCCTCCACCTCCGGCACCGTCTCCAGGAGGTCGACGGGCTCGAAGAACCAGTGGGCCGTGTAGCCGAAGCGGACGCCCTGCGCCGCGCGCCGGCTCCGCCCGAAGTAGGCGCCGATCGCGAGCGTGGCCCCCGTCCCGAACCGGACCTCGCCCTCGCCGATGCCGCCGAACGCCCCGTTCAGCTCCTCCCCCACCTCGCGGACCCCGTCGTCGTCGATGTCCTCGAAGTAGGGCCACTGGTAGGCGAAGGTGGGGCCGGCCGAGAGCTGCACGAACGGGCGGAAGTTGTCCTCGATGTGGCGCCGGAAGAGGCGGTGCTCCACGCCGAGGTGGATGGGGAGGAGGAGGACGTAGTTGCGCTTGAACGGCGTCACGGTGTCGCCGAAGAGGCCGACGAAGAACTGCTGCTCGCGCTCGTCCTTCCCCACGCTCACGCTCGTCTCGACGAGCAGCGAGGTGCCACCACCGAGGCGGTTGCGGTAGAGCGCCCCGAGGCCGAAGCCGTACTCCGAGAGGAGGAGGGCGAAGCCGCCGCCGCTGCCATAGGCGGTCGCGGCGGAGTCGGGCGGCGGCGGGAAGACGGTGTCCGGCTGCGCACGCACGGCGGCGGCGGCGGCGCAGAGAGCGAGGACGAGGAGGAGGCGCATGGGGAGCGGGTATCTTCGGAGGGTAAGAACGGGAGACCGGGCGCGCGAGGGAAAGGGGGAACGACGCGCCACGGCGCAGCCGTACGGCAACCCTGCCTCTCCCCCTCCCCTTTCAGCCTGTGGACTACCGCCTCCTCATCGCCCGACGCTACCTCGTCAGCCGCCGCCGCGTGACGCTGATCTCCGTCGTGAGCGGGATCTCGGTGGCGGGCGTGGCCCTCGGCGTGGCCGCCCTCATCGTGGTGCTGAGCGTGATGAACGGGTTCTACGACACCGTCCGCGACCTCCTCGTCTCCTACGACCCCCACGTGCGGATCGAGGCGGCCGACGGGCAGCCGCTGGCCGAGGCCGACGCCCTCCTCGGCCTCGTCCGCGACGTGCCCGGCGTCGTGACGGCGGCGCCGTTCGTCGAGGGGAAGGCGCTCCTGGCGGGCACCGACGCACGCGGGCTCAACCGCGTCGTGACGGTGCGCGGCGTGGACCCGGCCGCGCTCGACAGCACCGTGGCCCGGGCCGTCACCGCCGGCGTGTTCGACGTGTCCCGGACGGCCGACGGCCCCGGCCTCGTGGCGGGGCGGGCCCTCGCCACGCGGCTGGCCCTCTTCCCCGGCGCCGCTCCCGGCGACGACCTCGGGGGCGCGCAGGGCGTCGCGGGCAGCCGCGTGGCCCTGCTCTCGGCCCCCGCGCTGGAGCGGATGGCGACGATGTACCCCCTCGGGCTGCCGCCGCAGCAGGTGTTCGCCCTCCGCGGCCTCTTCGAGCTCGAGCCGGCCTACGACGAGGACCACGTGTTCGTCGGCCTGGAGGAGGCCCAGCGGCTCTTCCGCCTCCCCGCCGGCCGCGTCTCCGGCCTCGACCTCCGGCTCACCGACGTCGAGGACGCCGCCGCGGTGCAGGCGCGGCTCCAGGACCGCCTCGGCGGGGACTACGCCGTGAAGACGTGGTACGACCTCCAGCCGTCGCTCTACTCCGTGATGCTGCTGGAGAAGTGGGCCGCGAGCGCGATCCTCCTCCTCATCGTCGTCGTGGCCGCCTTCAACATCGTCGGCGCGCTGACGATGATCGTGATCGAGAAGCGGCGGGACCTCGGGGCGCTCCAGGCCATGGGCGCCTCACGTCGCGACGTGGCGCGGGTGTTCCTGCTGGAGGGGCTGCTCGTGGGCGGGCTCGGCGCGGGGCTCGGGCTCGGGCTCGGGCTCGGGCTCGCGATCCTCCAGGAGACCACCGGCCTCGTGAAGCTGGCCGAGGCGGAGTCGTTCATCATCTCGGCCTATCCCGTCTCGGTCCGGCTCTCGGACGTGGCGCTGATCGCGGCCGTGGCCGTGGGGCTCTGCGTGCTGGCGGCGGTCTACCCGGCGCGCCGCGCCGCCGCGGTGGAGCCGGCCGAGGCGGTGCGCAGCGGCGCCTGAGGCCCCCTCCGGGACCGGCCCTCCGGGGCCAGCCCCGTGAAAGTTCTCCCGGCGCCGGCGCACACCTTAAGGCTGCGTCGGGCGACGCCGACACCCGAAACGAGCCCTGGCCCACCCGCTCCCGCCCCCTTTTCGGTCCCGTTTGATGCCCCGCGCACTCCGCCTCTGCGCCGTCGGTCTCGTGCTGTGCAGCGGCTTCCTGGTCGCCTGCGACTACACCAGCTCCGCCGACGACGCCGACACCCTGCTCGCCGACGCCCGGCTGGCCCGCCAGGCGGGGGACCTCGACAAGGCCGTCGCGCTCCTGGAGCAGGCGCTTGCCCTCGAGCCCGGCCACGCCGGCGTCCGCGTCGAGCTGGCGTCGGTCTACCTCCAACGCGCCGAGATCGACCTCCTCGACATCGACCGCATGATGCTCTTTCTGGCCGAGCCGGCCCCGCCGCCGGTCCCGCCGCCGGGCGGGAGCGGGCTCGGGAACGGGCCGGGCGGGGGCGGGACCTTCTGCCCCCTCGAGTACGACCCGCGGGCGACGCCCTTCGCCCTCAGCGACGTCGAGGGGTACGCGGCGCTCCTGGGCGAAGAGGCGGCTGTCGAAGCCGCCCTCGCCCTCCTTCACGACGTCCCGCCCGGAGGGGGCCCCGTGATGCCCGAGGCCCTCCGCGCGCTGGAGCTGTGCACCGCCGTCGTGGACGGCGAGCTCACCTACGACCGCGCGGAGGCGCTCGCCGCCCTCCGCGCCACCGGCCTCCCCGACGTCGAGATCGCCTCCGCCCTCGCCGTCAACGGTGCCACCCGCTTCCTCGATAGCTACTTCTTCCTCGCCGAGGAGCTCACCCAGCCGGCGACGTGGTACCGCGTCGAGGGCCTCGGGCTCGGCGCCTGCGTCGAGGACCCCCTCGCGCTCCGCGAAGAGACCACCGGAGCCCTCGCCGACTTCTTCGAGGCGCTCACGTCGCTCGACCTCCGCGCCGAGCTCCTCGGCGGGACGGCCGCCCGCGAGATCGTCGACCACGGCCTCGTGGTCTACGAGGCCATCCGGCTCTACCTCGGCCCCGTCTGCGGATCCTGACCCGACCGCCCCCGACACCCGCCCATGCGCGCGCACTCCCCCACTCTCCGCGCCCTCCGCGTCGTGCGTCCCCTCGGGATGCTCGCCGGCGCGGCCGCCCATGCGCAGCCGTTCGGCCCGCTCCAGCAGGAGGCCCGGCCCTTCGTCCGCGCCTCCGAGGCGCGCGCCATGGGCGACGCCGTCGCCGCCGTGCCGGACCCCGAAACCGCGTTCTTCTACAACCCCGCCCACCTCGCCTATCTGCCCCGGCCGTACCGTGTCACCGTCGCGGGCCTCGGCGCCGGCCTCAGCAGCGGGGTCTCCGACAAGTACGCCTACTGGCGCGAGGAGCTGCGCCCGGCCACCAACGAGGGGCTCGACGTGATCCGCGAGACGGACTACCCCCGCCTGGAGGCGCTCTACCACGGGGCCCTCGCCGTCGGCCGCCGGCAGGACGTCGCCCGTGCCACGGCGTACGGGCCGGCGGTCCAGGCGCGTCTCTCGATGGGCGACTGGGACGGCGCCGTTGGGGGCGGTCTCTTCGGGACCGGCGCCGCGCGCCTCCGCTTCTCCGATGGCGGCGCCGGCCTCCCCTACCTCGATGCCTACGGCCAGGCCGACGTGATCGTCCCGGTGACGGCGGCGGCCCGCATTCCCCGGACGCCCCTCGCGTTCGGCCTCACGGCCGCCCTCACCCACCGCCGCCTGACGGCCAAGGGCGCCCTCGTCGAGACCCTCGACGAGGACCGCGCGCACCTCTACGTCCTCTCGGGCACCACGCTGGCCCTCGACGCCGGCCTCCACGCCGCCGACGTCCTGCCCGGCCTCGACCTCGGGGGCGCCGTCTACGGCCTCCTCGGCGGCGGTTTCCGCTACCGCTACCGCGGCCAGCGCATCGACCTGACGGGGAACGGGGGCGACGACGACGCGGCCGAGATCGAGGCCCTGGAGGCCCGCTTCAACAGCCGCCGCGGGCATCCCACCTGGCGCCTCGGCGTGGCCTACCGCGTCCCCCTCCCCGCCGAGGGCACCCCCGCGCTCGACAGCGTCACCCTCGCCGCCGACTACGTCAGCGCCTCGACCTCCGAGTTCGAGCAGCCCATCGAGGCCCACCTCCGTGCGGGCATCCGCGTGGCCGTGACCCGCGTGCTGAGCCTGCGGACGGGGATCCGGCAGGGCTACCTCTCCTTCGGCACGACGCTCGTGGTGCCGGGCGTCGAGCTCGACTACGCCTACTTCGGCATCGAGGACGGGCGGGTGCCCGGCCAGCTGGGGCGCTACAACCACCACCTCCGCCTGCGCTTCGGGCTGTTCTAGTCCGCCCGCACTCGGGGTATTTCGAGGGAGCCTCACACTTTCGGGGCCGCCCGGCGTTGGCAGGCGTGCGGCGGGCGTCGTAGCTTTTCGAGCTATCCCCGCGCTTTCCCCGAACCCCAACACCGGCCCTCCGTCTCCTGAGCCCCCTCACCGAGACCTCCGGCCGCAGAACCGATGGCACGCAAGGACCAGATCACGGGCAAAGGCCCCATGTCCGGCAACCACGTCTCGCACGCGAACAACCGGGTGCGGCGTCGCTTCGGCGTGAACCTCCAGAAGAAGCGGTTCTACGTGCCGGAGGAGGACCGCTGGGTGACCCTCCGCGTCTCGACGCAGACGATGAAGACGATCAACAAGAAGGGCATCAGCGCTGTGCTGAAGGAGGCCCGCGCCCGCGGCGTCCGCGTCTGAGCGCCGCCTCCCCCCACCCGTAACCCCGCAGACCGATGGCCAAAG
>JAWWCA010000223.1:0-5757 GCA_033720695.1 Rubricoccaceae bacterium | reverse complement strand
TTCGTCGTGGGGGAGGGGCTGCGGCCCGCCGCCGGGGGTGCGGGCGTGGGGGCGGCGGGCGTGGTCCACGAGGATGCGCCGCATGGCGTGGGCGGCGACGGCGCAGAAGTGCGCGCGGTCCTGCCACACCGCGCGCGTCTGGTCCACGAGCTTGAGGTAGGCCTCGTGGACGAGCGCCGTCGTCGAGAGGGTGTGGTTGCGCCGCTCGCCCCGGAGGTGGCGGCGCGCAATCGCGCGGAGCTCGTCGTAGACGACGGGGAAGAGCACGTCGACGGCGGCTCCGTCGCCGTTGCGGAGGGCGTGGAGCAGCTCGGTGGGCTCGCCGTGTACGGAGTCGTCCAACGCGGGCGGGGGAGCGAAGAGCGCGCAACATAACGGCGTCCCGGGGAAGAGGACAGGCCTTTCTCGGCGGCTTCCCCCGGCCCGTGTCCGGTTTCCGCCCGCGCTTGCGCGTCTCCAGCAGCCCCTTCCCTGAACACCCGATTGGTCATGCGGTTCGCCTCCCGTTGCCTCTACGCCCTCGTAGGCGTCGTCTCCTTCGGCCTCCTCCTCGCCCTGGTGCCCCTGAGCGCCGCACAACAACCTGGCGGGACGGCCGTCGTGGTGGTCGAGACCACCCCCGAGGCCGGCGGGGACACCCTCCGGTTCGAGGGCACCCCGTCCGGCCAGCTTCCCCTCCGCCTGGACCAGCCGAACCGCCTCGCGGCGGAGAACCTCGAGCCAGGTCCGTACACGTCGACGCTCGCGGCCATCGGGCCGGAGCTGCAGGCGCAGGGGTACGCCCTGAGGGACATCCGCTGCGACGACGGGGCCAGCGCCACGCCCAGCGTCGGGAACCTGGCGACCCAGACGGCCACGTTCAACCTCGACGACGGCGAGACCGTCACGTGCGTGTTCGAGCTCTCGACGTCCTCCTGTGTCTGCCCGGAGGCCGGCACCTGGGCCGTCGACAACCACCCCGGCACGATGGCCTGCACCGGCGCCGTCTCGATGACGCTCCCGCTCGCGCCGGCCTCGGGCACAGGCACCCTCGACATCCGCGACGGCTGCGCGACGGTCTACGCTGAGGACCTGGGAGAGGGCACCGCCCCCATCACCATGCGCCGGTCGCCGGACTGCCGCTACCGGGGCACCGTCGGCGGCGAGGAGGGCGGGATCCCGATGGAGATCCACTTCACCTGGGACATCCAGGACCCGGAGCACATCACGGGCAACCTGGAGTCGACGGTCTCGGAGCAGGGGATGACCTGCACCATGGCGCGCACCTTCGAGCTTCGGTACCAGGAGTAGGCCGGAACGACCCGGAGGGAGCCGGCAGAGATTTCCTCGCGCCCGGGGCGGCTGACACCGCGCTGGCAGGGGGCCGCGTGGTAGGTTTGCGCCCCTCTCGCCGTTCCCCCGGACCCGGGCCGCCGCTGCGGCCCGCTGGTGTCGTCGTGCCCGTGGCGCTCCCCTCCCCCGCCCCCCCGACCCGCTCCCCCGACCCGCTCCCCGGCCTCCGCCTCCAGCCGGGCTTCCGGCTGCGCGAGGGGCAGGCGGCGTTCCTGACGAAGTGGGCCGAGGCGCTGCGGCGGGGCGAGCGCAACGCGCTCGGCGTCTTCGTCCCCGGCTACGGCAAGACGCTCACGGCGCTGGCCGCCTTCGTCGTGGCGAAGGCCCTCGGCGTGGCCGACCGCCTCGTCGTCTTCGTCCCCCGCGGCAACCTCCGCGACCAGTACGCCGACGCCGGCGAGCTGGCGCGCACCTTCGAGGCCCTCGGCGCCCCGCCCCTCGCCTTCTGCACGGCCGACTCCGACCGCGTCTTCCTCAAGAACCTCGACACCGACGTCGTGGTGACGACCTACCAGTACGCGAGCGGGGCGCGGGGCAACAGCGCGCTGCGGGACTACTGCCGCCGCTGCCGGGCCCTCTTCGTGTTCGACGAGGTGCACCACCTGGCCAGCGACGGGACGTGGGCCGCGGCCATCGCGCGCTTCCCGCACGAGGCCACCGTCGCCCTCTCCGGCACGCCCGTCCGCAGCGACCACAAGACGCTCTTCGGCGTCCCCCACTGGGAGGACGCCGACGGCAACCAGTTCTACGAGGCGCTCCACGAGGTGACGATGCGCGAGGCCCACGCCGAGGGCGGCATCCTCAAGCGCGTCGACGCGCACGTCGTCGACTACACGATCCAGATGCTGCGGGGCGACACGGGCGAGCGGGTCGAGATGACGCTCTCGGACCTGCGCGAGCGGGCCGAGACCTCGGCGGAGGTCGACACGTTCCTGGCGCGCCGGAAGCTCCGCTTCCACGAGGTCTACCTCGACACCCTCCTCGGCCCGGCCTTCCGGCGCTTCGCCGAGAAGCGGAAGGCGCTGGCGCAGGCCCTCGTGAAGAGCGGGCGGGCGGCCCGGCCGTTCCGCAACCACCAGCTCCTCGTCATCGCGATGAGCAACCGCCACGCCGCCGCCATCCTCGACGTCGTCCAGCGCCGCTACCCGGACGTCACCGCCGGCCGCATCGGGCAGGACGTCCCCGCCGCCGAGCGCGCCGCCCTCCTCGACCGCTACCGCGAGGGCCGCCTCGACGTCATGGTGCAGGTGGACATGATCGGCGAGGGCACCGACATCAAGCCCATCTCGGTCATCGTCAAGGCCGACCTCGTGCGGGCGCCCTCGAAGACGATGCAGCAGGTCTTCCGCGGCATGCGCCACTACGCCGACTGGCCCGAGGACCACAACCGCTGCGACCTCTACGCCGCCGACGACTCCGACGTCGTCGCGACGCTCCGCTGGATCGCCGACGAGGCGCAGTGGGGCGTGCGGAAGCGGACCGAGCGCGCCACCCGCGAGCTGGCCGAGGCGCCGGCCGCGCCCTCCGAGCACTCCGTCTGGGAGCTCACGCACGTCCAGCAGGCCGCCCTCCAGACCCACTCGCTGGAGCAGATGCAGCGCGTCCGCTCCAGCCGCGACTTCCACCGCACGGCGCCCGCGCCCGAGGCCGCCCCCCGCGCCGTCGACGTGGCGAAGCGGGAGCGGGCGCTCCGCCGCCAGTGCGCGCAGCTCGCCAAGGAGCTCGCCCTCGCCCTCCAGGCGCAGGGCCGCGCCGTCGCGGTGCGCGACGTGCACCTCCAGGCCAAGCGGCGGCTGTCGAAAGCGCAGGGGGACCTGAGCCTGGCCGAGCTGGAGCGGAAGCGGCTGTGGCTGGAGCGCTCCCTCGCCGCTGGCCGGATGGTGTAGCCGGAGCTCGTCCGGCGGACCCGACCCCGCGAGTATCTTCGCGCCGCGGCGCCGGACGGGCGTGCGCACGCTCTCACCCACCCCCCACCGATGGACGCCGCCTCTCTCCTGCGCGGGCTGCTCGGCCTCGCCGTCATCGTCGCCCTCGCCTTCGCGCTCTCCTCGAACCGCCGCCGCGTGAACTGGCGGACGGTCGTCTTCGGGCTCCTCCTCCAGCTCGTCTTCGCCGTCTTCATCCTCAAGGGCGACGACATGGCCGAGGCGTTCGCGCCGCTGGGCTGGCCGAAGGACGCGTTTGCGTTCGTGGCCGGCCTCTTCGTCGAGTTCCTGGCCGCCGTCGAGGTGGGCTCCTCGTTCATCTTCGGGAGCCTCGGGCTAGGGCCCGCCGCCGAGGGCTCGCTCGGCTTCTTCTTCTTCGCCCAGGTGCTGCCGACGGTGATCGTGTTCGCCTCCCTCATGGCGATCCTCTACTACCTCGGCGTCATGCAGGCCGTCGTCCGCGGCGTGGCGTGGGTGGTGCGCCGCGCGCTCGGGACGAGCGGGCCGGAGTCGCTCTCGGTGAGCGCGAACATCTTCGTGGGGCAGACCGAGGCCCCGCTCGTCATCAAGCCCTACATCCAGCGTCTCAGCCACAGCGAGCTCATGGCCGTGATGACGGGCGGGATGGCGACGATCGCGGGCGGCGTGCTCGCCTCCTACGTCGCCTTCCTGGGCGAGCGCTACGCCGCCGTGGCCGGCGTGGCCGTCGAGGTGGGGCAGCAGCTCTTCGCCGAGCAGCTCCTCGGCGCGAGCGTGATGGCGGCGCCGGCCGCCCTCGTCCTCGCCAAGATCCTCGTCCCGGAGACCGAGCGCCGGGCCGGCGCCGCGCCGATCCGGGTCGAGGACGCCCGGCTCATCGAGGACGAGCCCAACCCCGTCGCGATCGCCGTGGGCGAGGTCCCCTTCCGCGCCGACGCCGGCGAGGCCACGCTGCCCTCGACCGCGAGCGACGAGGCCCATGAGGCCGTCGAGGAGGCGCTCGCCGACCCCGGCCCCAAGAACGTCATCGACGCCGCCGCCACGGGCGCGGCCGACGGCCTCAAGCTCGCCCTCAACATCGGCGCGATGCTCATCGCCTTCCTCGCCCTCATCGCCATCATCAACGGCATCCTCGGCTGGGGAGCCGGCCTCTTCGGCTACACGACGTCGCTGGAGCAGATCCTCGGGGTGATCCTCGCCCCCATCGCCTGGGCCATCGGGGTCCCCTCCGCCGACATCACCGCGTTCGGCGCCCTCCTCGGCACGAAGGTCATCGCCAACGAGTTCGTCGCCTACACCCAGCTCGCCGACGGCATCGGCGCGGGCGTGCTCGACCCGAAGACGGTCGTGATGGCGACGTTCGCGCTGTGCGGGTTCGCCAACCTCTCGTCGATCGGCATCCAGATCGGCGGCATCGGGCCCCTCGCCCCCAGCCGGACGGGCGAGATCGCCGCGCTCGGCCTCCGGGCCGTCCTGGCGGGCACGCTCGCCAACCTCATGACGGCCACGATCGCGGGCGTGCTCCTCGCGTGACGGCGGCGCCGGGGGTTATGCCGCCGCCGCCGCGCGTGTCAGACGGGGGCGAGCCGGCAACGGGGCCGGCTCCACGCCCAACTCTGCTATGCCGACCCTCTCCGTCACCGAGCGCCTCAAGGCCATCCAGCGCCGCCTCGGCGTCGAGCCCGACGGCATCCTCGGGCCCGATACACTCTCCCGCATCGAGATCCTCCTCGACGCCGCCAAGCCGTCCCTCATCGCCGACGCGACGGTGGCGACGCCGGAGGGCAACCTCGTCGTCTCGCGCACAGGGATCGACCGGCTGGTCGCGTTCGAGGTCTCGTCCGAGGCCACCTACCGGCGGAAGTACCAGAACCCGATCTGGCCGGGTGGGTCGAGCGGCGTGACGATCGGGATCGGCTACGACGTCGGCACCCAGAAGGCCGCGCAGGTGGAGAAGGACTGGCGCGGGCGGCTCCCCGACGCCGACGTGGACGCGCTCCAGGCGGTGGCGGGGAAGACGGGGCCGGCCGCGAAGCGTGCGCTCGACTCGGTGGCCCACGTCGTCGTCCCGCTCGACGTGGCGAAGGAGGTGTTCTACACGTCCACGCTCCCGCGCTACGCCCGCCTCACGCGCGATGCTTACCCCGGCGTCGAGGCGCTGCCCCACGACGCGCAGGCGGCCCTCCTCTCGCTCGTCTACAACCGGGGGTCGAGCATGAAGAACACGGACCGCCGGAAGGAGATGCGCGCCATCCGTGGCCTCGTCACGGCGCGCGACCTCGACGGCATCGCAGCGCAGATCCGGGCGATGAAGCGGCTCTGGGACCGGCGCCGCCTCCCCGGCCTCCACACGCGGCGCGACGCCGA
This sequence comes from Rubricoccaceae bacterium, assembly GCA_033720695.1. Classification (GTDB taxonomy): domain Bacteria; phylum Bacteroidota; class Rhodothermia; order Rhodothermales; family Rubricoccaceae; genus DATGQT01. The sequence continues at coordinate 154 of JAWWCA010000223.1, read as the reverse complement.
AGCCGACCTCGTGGCGGGCGCCGACCGCGCCTACACCGACGCGGAGCTGGTGCGCGTGTAGCGGCGTGGCCGGCCGGGGTGGAATCCGCACGCGCCGCCGGACGTAGCCTCGCCCCACCAACGCGTCCTTCCCGTCCCTTCCCCCGGTCCCGCT
>JAWWCA010000222.1:0-5759 GCA_033720695.1 Rubricoccaceae bacterium | reverse complement strand
GAGGGCGTCGAAGCTGGTCTCGTGCGTGGTGGCGAACACCTTGAGCGTCGCCGTGCCCTCAGCGCCGGGGAAGCGCTCCGGGAACTCGAGCACGATCGGGCGGGACTGGCCGTCCTCCCAGACGAGATCGGTCACCCGAAGCGACCGGTTCGGTTCGAGCCTCTCGCTCGCGCCGCGCATCGTGAGCGGGTTCACCCCCCCGTCGATGTCGAAGTCGAGGGCGTAGACGTAGAGCGGCGCGTCGTGGGTGTGGGTGATCGTGAAGGCGATGCGGTCGCCCTCGTGGAACACGACCTCGCCGCCCGGCGCGTCGGGCGTGGCCTCCTCCCACGTCCCGTCGGGGCCCTGCCGTTCGAGGCGGACGTGGAGCGTGCCGCGGAGGCGGCTACCCGCGTCGGGGTTGGCGAGGGCGAGGGCGTAGCGGTAGCGGGCGAGCTTCTCGAGGTTCTCCCGCAGGAGGCGAACGACGCCGCGCTCGCTCACGGCGTGGACAGGCATCACCAGTTCCCCGCCGCTCACGACCGCCCACGTGGGCTCCGATACCGCGCCGAGCTGGGGGACGGGGTCGGCCCGCTCGGCGCGCTCGGGAACGAGGTAGGCCCGCACGTCGAACCCTTCGCCGCCCGCCGCGACCTCCAGCAGCTCCGAGCCCTCGATCTCCGCGACGAGCGCCGCGCGCGCCTCGTCGAACCCCTCGGGCACGACGACCTCGACGCGGAGGCGGGCCTCGGGGTGGGCGTGCGCCGTCTCCACGGCCCGCGCGCCCGGGCCTACGGCTCCGTCCTCGTCCTCTTCCAGGTCCGCCTCCGACGCGAGGGCGCCGACGCGCCGGATGACGAGGCGGCCGAGTGGCACCGCGCCTTCCGTCGTCTTCGTGCCGGGCGGGTAGACGGCCAACGCCGAGCCTGCGGTCAGCCCGTGCGCCGCGCCGCCGGCGAGCGTGACGCGCGCGCCGTCGCGCCGCTCGACGCCGAAGAAGCGCATCGGCTCGATGTCGTGGACGCCGAAGAGCTCGCGGTCGAGCGCGCCCTCCATCTGCGGGTGCTGCTTCGGGTTGAGGGCGTTGACGGCCAGGCGGACCCGCTCGAACACGTCGCGGTAGGTCGTGCCGGCGGCCGCGTCCTGGAGGGCGCCGAGGAGGGCGTAGGTGAGCATCCCCTGGCGCTCGCCGCTCTCGGGGATCTTGTACTCCTTCGACCTCTCGTCGTCGCGGCAGCCCGCGATGAGGACGTACCGCTCGCCGAGGGGGAGCCACCCGCTCGGGCCGACCTCGGTCCCGGCGCTGCGCGTGGCCGGCGTCGTGACGGGCGTGCGGCCGAGCGCCTCGGCGGGGCGGGTGTCGGGCCGGAGCGAGCGCGTCTGCCCGCCGGAGGGGTCGCGCGAGATCGTGCCCGAGTGGCAGGAGTCGAAGAGGAGCGTAAGGAACGGCGTCTTCGCCGTGACGCGGAGGATCCAGGCGTGGAGCTCGTCGTCGGTGATGTCGACGTTGCGCCCGCCCTCGCGCGTGGTGTCGTAGGGGCAGATCGTCTCGTCGAGGCCGTCGGGCTCGTCGCCTTCGAGGTCGGTGACCTGGGAGCCATGCCCCGCGTAGAAGAGGACCACGACGTCGTCCGTGCCGACGCGGTCGGCGAGGGCGTCGAGCGCCGCCAAGATGCCCGCGCGCGTGGCCTCGGCGTCTTCGAGAACGGTGACGTCCTCCTCGAGGAAGCCGAACCGCTCCTCCAGCAGCCGGGCCATGGCCCGCACGTCGTTGATGCACCCCTTGAGGTGCTCGTACTTCGTGAGGTTCGGGTACGTGTTGATCCCGATGAGGAGGGCGTGCTTGCGACGCGACGGGGACGACGGCATGGAGGCGTAGCGGGACGGCGGCCGGTGGCGCACGCTAGGCGTGATCGGCGCGTATGAGGAACATAAGGTTCCGGGGTCATCCGCCCTCAGATCCTTGCGCCGGCCGGCTACCCCTCCACCGCCTTCTGCCGCTCGAAGATGCGCTCGATCTGGCGGCGCCCCGTTTGGTACTGCGGCGGCCACCACTGCCCATCGTACGCGAGCTCGGCGGCAGCGAAGAGCATCCAATGCGGGTTCCAGAGGTGCGGACGCGCGAGGAGACAGAGATCGGCCCGGCCGGCGGCGAGGATCGAGTTCACGTGGTCGGGCTCGTAGATGTTGCCGACGGCCATCACCTTCGCGCCCGTCTCCAGCCGGATGCGCTCGGCGAAGGGCGTCTGATACATCCGGCCGTAGACCGGCTGCTGCGCCTTCGAGACCTGCCCCGTCGAGACGTCGATGAGGTCGGCCCCGTGCGCCTCGAACGCCCGCGCGATGGCGACGGCGTCCTCGACGGTGTTGCCGCCGTCCACCCAGTCGACGGCCGAGATGCGGACGCTCATTGGCCGGTCTTCGGGCCACACGGCGCGGAGGGCGTCGAACACCTCGAGGGGGTAGCGGACGCGGTTCTCGACTGGGCCACCGTATTCGTCGGTGCGGCCGTTGGTGAGGGGCGAGAGGAAAGCGGAGAGGAGGTAGCCGTGGGCGCAGTGGAGCTCCAGCCAGTCGAACCCCGCCTCGGCGCCGCGCCGGGCGGCGGCCACGAACTGGTCGCGGACGCGGTCCATGTCGGCGCGGTCCATCGCCTTCGGCGTCTGGTTCTTGGGCGAGTACGGGAGGGCGGACGGCCCGAGGAGCGGCCAGTTGCCGTCGTCGAGCGGGGTGATGTCGTCGGGGGCCTCCCAGGGCTTCTGGACCGAGCCCTTCGGCCCGGCGTGGCCGAGCTGAAGGGCGGCCTTCGCGGGCGAGCGCGTGTGGATGAAGTCCACGATGCGCGCGTAGGCCTCCGCCTGGGCCTCGGTCCAGAGGCCGGCGCAGCCCGGCGTGATGCGGGCGTCGGGGGCGACGCAGGTCATCTCGGTGAAGACGAGGCCCGCGCCGCCGAGCGCGCGCTGCCCAAGGTGAACGAGGTGGAAATCGTTCACCACGCCGTCCTCGGCCGAGTACATCGCCATCGGCGAGACAGCCACGCGGTTGGGGAGCGTGAGGCCGCGCACGGGGAGCGGCACGAACATCGGCGGGACGGCGTCCTCGGCCGCCCCTCCCGCCTGTGCGGCGGCCCACCACTGCTCGTAGCCTTCGAGCCACGCCGGGTCGCGGAGGCGGAGGTTCTCGTGGCTCACGCGCTGGCTCCGCGTGAGCAGGCTGTAGGCGAACTGCTCGGGCGCGAACCCGGCGCGGAGGCGGACGCTCTCGAACCACTCGGTCGAGTTGCGCGCGGCGTTCTGGAGCTTCAGCACCTCGACGCGCCGCTCCTCCTCGTAGGCGTCGAGGACCTCGCCGAGCGGGGCGCCCTCGCGCTCCGTGAGCCGGTCGGCCAGGGCGATGGCGCTTTCGAGGGCGAGCTTGGTGCCGGAGCCGATCGAGAAGTGGGCCGTCGCAGCGGCGTCGCCGAGGAGGACGACGTTGCCGTGGTGCCACGTCTCGTTGGTCACTTTCGGGAAGCGGAGCCACATGGCCGGCCCCTCCAGGTGCGGCGCGTTGTCGAGGAGGCCGTGGCCGTCGAGGAGGTCGCGGAAGAGGGCCTCGCAGAAGGCGAGCCCCTCGGGCTTCGCCATCCGGTCCAGCCCAGCCGCGTGCCACGTCGCCTCGGTGCACTCCACGATGAACGTGCTGGTGCGCTCGGAGAACTGGTAGCAGTGGGCCTGGAACCAGCCGTGCTCGGTCTCCTGGAAGTCGAACGTGAAGGCCTCGAACGGGCGGTGCGTGCCGAGCCAGGTGTAGCGGTTGTGCTGCGGCTCGACGGTCGGGCGGAAGTGCTCAGCGTGGCGCGCGCGGACGGCGCTGTGTACCCCGTCGCTCGCCACGACGAGGTCGGCGCCCAGCGCGGCGGGGTCCTCGACGCGGCAGTCGAAGAGGAGGCGGACGCCGACGGCCTCGGCCCGCTCGCCGAGGATCTCGAGGAAGCGGTGGCGGCCAACGCCGATGAAACCGTGGCCGGAGGAGCGGAGCACCTCGCCCTGGAATCGGACCTCGATGTCGTCCCAGTGCGCGAGGCTGGCCTCGGTCTCGCGGGCCACGGCCTCGTCGGCAGCGCGGAGGTTCTCCATCGTGCCGTCGGAGAACACGATGCCCCAGCCGAACGTGTTGCCGCGCGGGTTCTGCTCGTAGACGGCGACGTCCCAGTCGGGGCGGCGCGTCTTGAGGAGGATCGAGAGGAAGAGGCCAGCAGGGCCTCCCCCGATGGAGGCGACGGTCACGGGCGCACGGGCGGGCGGGCTCCGATGTTACGAAACGCAGGGCGCCCCGCCAGAGGCCCCGCCGGCCGCAGGGGACGCGCCGGCCCCCGACGCCGCTACACGGCTGGCGGTGCGACCGTCCGCCGTCTGGGAACGGACCGGGCGGATGGTTATCGCCGTGGCGTTGGGGTCTAGGGATAGGCGTGGACGCCGCGCCACAGCCTGCCTCGGCGCCTCCCGGATTCACGCCGGGGGTCGGCTGTTTGGGCCCGTTTCCGTATGCTGTACCTCCCGCCGGCGACGCCCGGGGGGCTTGCATTCTTTTCTCTACCCTCTCCCCTACCCCCATGAACCGTTTCGTTTCTCTTCTGCTCGGCCTGCTCTTCGTGGGCACGGCCAGCGCGCAGACCACCCACGTCGTCACCGTCGAGAACTTCTCCTTCACCCCGGCCAACCTCACCATCGAAGCCGGCGACACCGTCCGCTGGGAGAATATCCAGGGCACCCACAACGTCAACGGCACCCAGGCCACGTTCCCAGACAACCCCCTCAGCTTCGGGAACGCCGTCGCCGTGGCGCCCTGGACCTACGAGTTCACGTTCCAGTTCGCCGGCGACTACGACTACCTGTGCGACGTGCACGCCCTCTCGATGCAGGGCACCGTCACGGTCAACGCCGCCTCCACGAGCTCGCCGCTGATCATCTCGGAGTACGTCGAGGGCTCGTCCTTCAACAAGGCGCTCGAGTTCTACAACCCCTCGGATTCCGCCGTCGACCTCGACGCCGGCAGCTACTCCGTCCAGATCTACTTCAACGGCAACACCGAGCCCGGCGCCACGATCCCGCTCACGGGCTCGATCGCACCGGGCGACGTGTTCGTCCTCGCCGAGGACAGCGCCGACCCGGCCATCCTCGCCGTCGCCGACCAGGTCAGCGGCTCGCTCTCGTTCAACGGCGACGACGCGGTCGTGCTCTTCCAGGGCAACGCCGCCGTTGACGGGATCGGGCAGGTCGGCGTCGACCCCGGCACCGAGTGGGGCACCGGCGACGCCTCGACGCAGAACAACACGCTCCGACGGGAGGGCACCTCGTGCACGGCCGATGCGGACCCGCTCGACGAGTTTGACCCGGCCGCGGCCTACACCGGCTTCCCGAACGACACGTTCGACGGCCTTGGCAGCCCCGGCGACCTCGACTGCAGCGGCGGCGTCACCTGCGAGGCGAAGTTCACCTCGGCCGACCTCGCCTACGACGCCGGCACCCGACGCCTCTCCGTCACCGGCGGCGTCCGGAACAACGGGGCCGACCCCGTCCCGCTCCGCCTCGAGCTCCGGTACAACCGCGACGGCGGCAACCCCCAGGGCACCCGCGTCCTCGCCAACGGGACCCTCCCGGGCGGCGCCTCGGCACCCATCAACATCACGCTGAACGTCCCGGCCGCCGCGCCCGACGGCACCTACAACTTCACGCTCGCCCTCGTCGACACCGGCTCCGGCGCCGACTGCGCGACGTACGTCGAGGCGGTCGCGATCT
>JAWWCA010000221.1:0-5799 GCA_033720695.1 Rubricoccaceae bacterium | reverse complement strand
CCCCACGCCACGCTCGAAGCGTCGGGGCGTGCCGTGGGGCTGCCCAAGGGGCTCATGGGCAACTCCGAGGTCGGCCACATGAACCTCGGCGCCGGGCGCGTCGTGGACCAGGAGATCACGCGCATCGACAAGGCCATCGAGGTCGGGTCGTTCGTCGAGAACGAGGTGCTGGTGGCGGCGGCGCGGCACGCGACGGATCGCGGCACGCGGCTGCACCTCCTCGGCCTGTTCTCCGACGGCGGCGTCCACTCCCACCTCGACCACCTCGTCGCCCTCCTCGACCTGGCGAAGCGCGAGGGGCTGAGCGCGGACCAGGTCGTCGTCCACGCCTTCACCGACGGGCGCGACACCGACCCGCGCGGCGGCAGGCGGTACGTCCGGGCGTTCGAGGCGCGGGCGGCCGAGATCGGCGTCGGCCGGATCGGCTCCGTCGTCGGGCGCTACTGGGCGATGGACCGGGACAACCGGTGGGAGCGCACCGAGAAGGCGTACCGGCTCCTCACCGAGGGGGCGGGCGAGCGCTTCGACCGCGCCGAGGCCGCGCTGGAGGCGAGCTACGCCGCCGGCGTCACCGACGAGTTCGTCGAGCCCGCCCTCGTCGGCGAGACGCCGCGCGTGTCGGCGGGCGACGCCGTCGTCTTCTTCAACTTCCGCGCCGACCGCGCGCGCCAGCTCACGCGCGCCTTCACCGAGCCGGGCTTCGACGGGTTCGACCGCGGCGCGCCCCTCGACGACCTCCACTACGCCACGTTCACGCCCTACCACAAGAGCTTCGACCTCCCCGTCGCCTTCCCGAAGGTGGACCTGTCCGACACCCTCGGCGAGGTCGTCAGCCGCCACGGCGGCACCCAGCTCCGCGCGGCCGAGACCGAGAAGTACCCCCACGTCACGTTCTTCTTCAACGGCGGCCGCGAGGTGCAGTACGAGGGCGAGGAGCGCATCCTCGTCCCCAGCCCGAAGGTGGCGACCTACGACCTCCAGCCGGAGATGAGCGCGCCCGAGCTGGCGCGCCGCGTCGCCGCCCACCTCCGCGAGCGCCGGCCCGACCTCGTCGTGCTCAACTTCGCCAACCCCGACATGGTCGGGCACACGGGCGTGTTCGAGGCGGCGGTCGCGGCCGTCGAGGCCGTGGACGCGGCGGCGAAGGAGGTGGTGGAGGCGGCGCGGGCCGAGGGCTACACCGTCGAGATCATCGCCGACCACGGCAACGCCGACAAGATGGTCAACCCCGACGGCACCCCGCACACCGCCCACACCACGGCCCTCGTCCCGCACCTCCTCCTCCGTGAGGGCTTCGACGGACCGGTCCGCCCCGGCAAGCTCGGCGACATCGCGCCGACGATCCTCACGCTGATGGGCCTTCCGGTGCCGGAGGCCATGACGGGCGAGGTGCTCGTCGAGCCCGCTGCCGTGTCCGCCTGAGCCGATGGGCTTCGAGAGCGCCGCCGAGTACACGGTCCCGTACCTCCACCCGCTGGCGGTCCACTTCCCGCTCGTCCTCCTGCTCCTGGCGGCCGCGGCCGCGGCGGCCTACGCGGCGCTGGGCACGGGCGTGTGGCGGCGCGCCACGCTCGCGCTCCTCCTCCTCGGTGTCCCCGCGGCCTACTGGGCCCACGAGACGGGCGAGACGCTGGAGGAGGCCGTCGAGGGCGAGCCGGCCGTCGAGCGGTTCGTCGAGTACCACGAGACGGCGGCGTCGTGGACGCTGTGGACGAGCGTCGCCGCCCTCCTCGCGACGGCGGGGGGGACGCTGTGGTGGCGGCGTCGGCAGAAGGAGCGCGTCACGGCCGACCCCGGCGGGGCGCCGCGCAAGGAGCCGCTCGGCCTCCGCCTCCTCGTCCTCGTCGCGGCCCTCGCCGCGGCGCTCCTCGTGGCCTACACCGGCCACCTCGGCGGCCTCATGGTGTGGGGCGTGCCGCGGTAGCGACCGGCTACCGCCCCGCGTAGTCGGCCAGGAGCTCCACGATGGCGTCCTGGGCGGCGTCCACCGTCCGCGTGGGCGTGCTGTAGTGGTTGACGAGGAGGGAGAAGGCGAGCTCGTGGCCGCTCGCGCTCGTCACGGTGCCCGAGAGGGCGCGGACGCCGTTGATGTAGCCCGTCTTGGCGCGCACGTTGCCGCGGGCGGCGCCCGAGGGGTAGCGCCCGGCGAGCGTCCCGCTCTGCCCGCCCACGGGGAGCGAGGCGAAGAACGCCTCGCGCACGGCGGCGTCGGGGTGGGTGTGGAGGTGGGCGAGGAGGGCGACGACGGCGCGCGGCGTGACGCGGTCCATGAAGGAGAGGCCCGAGCCGTCGACGAGCTGGAGGTCGCCGGGCCGGACGCCGGCCGCGCGGAGGAGGGGCTGGAGGGCGAGGACCCCGGCGGCGGCCGAGCCCGGCGGCGGGTCCGCGCCGGCGTAGCCGCGGGCGAGCGACCGGAGGAGGTGCTCGGCGTAGAGGTTGTTGCTCCGGCGGTTCGTCTCCTCGACGATCTCCGCCAGCGGCGGCGACGGCGTCGCCGCGACGCGGCGGAGGGCGGGGTAGACGAGCGGCGCCGGGAGGTCGTCCGCGTCCACGGCCGGGCCCTCGACGGCGATGCCGCGGCCGAGGAGGACGAGGCGGAAGGTGTGCGCCGCGTAGCGGGTGGGGTTGTGGACGGCCAGCACCTCCGTCTCGACGCCGCCCGCCGGCACCTCCGTCGTGACCACGAACCGGTTGCCGGACAGGTCGCGCTGGTAGCCCTCGACGACGCTCGTCCCGGTCGGCCGCGTCGTGGTCCGGTTAACGAAGGCGACGTAGGGCGTCAGCAGCGGGGCCCACGAGAGCGCAGCCGCCCCCCGGCCGCGCGCCCCCCGCACCGTCAGCGTCACCGTCCCCTCGCGGAACGTGAGGCCGCTGACCTCGGCGGCGTAGCCGTACGTCAGGTCGTCCCACGCCCACCCCAGCCCGTAGGGCGTGTCGTCGAACACGTCGTCGTCGCCGATGACGCGGCCAGCGACGTGGCGGATGCCGATGGCGCGGAGCGAGTCGGCCCAGGCCGCGAAGACGTCGAGGGGGTCGTCGTACACGTCGGCGCTGCCGAACGTGGGGTCTCCGTCGCCGCGGACGACGAGGTCGCCGTCGAGGGTGTCGCCGCGGACGGCGCCGTCGAGGTAGAGCGCCGTCTCGAAGCGGAAGGCGGGGCCGAGGACGGTGAGGGCGCCGGCCGTCGCGAAGAGCTTGGCGTTGGAGGCCGGGATGAACCGGCGGCCGGCGTTCCGGGCGAAGAGGGTGTCGCCGGTCGCGAGGTCCACGACGAGGGCGCCCCAGTGGGCGTCGTCGAGGGCGGGGTCGGCGAGGACGTCGGCGATCCGGGCGGCGAGGGCGCGGGGGGTGTCCGTCCGCTGGGCTCGTGCCGGCGAGAGGGCGAGGACCAGGGCAAGGGCGAGGAGCAGAGGGGAGGCCGGGAGCCGCCGTCCTCCGGTCCCCCGGCCGGTCGCGTCCCGCCTCATTCCTCCTCCCGGGCCTCCCGCTGGAGCGCCTCGATCTCGGGGTCGGGCACGGAGAGGAGCACGTAGACGTAGCTCGCCCGCGAGATGGGCGCGGCCGGGCGGAGGTAGATCACGTAGTCGTTCCGCCCCGGCGCGGCGAACACGGAGTCCACGGTGCCGATGGGGACGCCGGCGGGGAAGACCCCGCTGTAGCCGCCCGTCGTCACGAGCATCCCCGGCTCGACGGGCTCCGTCTTCGGGACGAACTCCATGAGGAGCCGGTCGTACTCCACGCCGTCCCACCGCACGATGCCGTCCTGCCCCAGGGCGTCGAGGGTGCCGGGCACGGCGAAGTCGGTGCTCTGGTGCGGCATCACGAGGGCGTAGCGCTCCCCCACGACGATCACCTTCCCGACGATGCCGCGCTCGTCGACGACGGGCATCCCGACCGCGACGGAGTCGGCGGCGCCGGCGCTGATGGTGAGGAGGTTCTGCTGCCGCGTGACGTCCTTGGCGACGACGCGGGCGGGGACGCGGGGGTAGGCGAGGGTGTCGCCGAAGGCGAGGAGGGCGCGGAGCCGCTCGTTCTCGGCGCGGGCCTCGCGGAGGCGGGCCACCTCGGCCGCGAGCCCGATGGTCTCGGCGCGGAGCCGCTCGTTCTCGGCGACGGCGTCGGGGAACCGGCCGAGGCCGGCGAAGAGCCCCTCGACGGGCCCCGTCACGGCGAGGCTGGCGGCGCGGACGGCCCGGAGCAGCGGCCCGTCGTGGTTGACGAGCGTGACGAGGCTGATGAGGAGGAGGGTGCCGAAGAGGAACCACTCCCGGGTGCGCTCCCAGAGCCGGGCGGCGAGGGCCATGAGACGGGACTCGTGAGGACGGGACGCGTGGTGATGGGACTCGGGCGGAGGGGGAAGGTAGCGCCCGCCGCGGTCGTGGCGGCGCCCCGGGACCCGTCCCGCCTCGCGCCTCCCGGCTCAGTCGGAGAGGACGCGGGCGTAGGTCTCGGGGTCTTCGAGGACGGCCCCCGTCCCACGCACGACGGCGGTGAGCGGATCCTCGGCCACGAACACCGGCAGCTCGGTCCGCTCGCGGAGGTACTCGTCGAGCCCCTTGAGGAGGGCGCCGCCGCCCGTCAGCATGATCCCGCGCTCGAGCACGTCGCCGCCCAGCTCGGGCGGGGTCGCTTCGAGGGCGCGCACGACGGCGGCGGCGATCTGGTTGATGGCGGTGCGGAGCGCCTCGCGGACGTCCTCGGACGAGACCACGCGCGTCTTGGGCACGCCCGAGACGAGGTCGCGCCCCTTCACGGTCAGCTCCAGCTCGGTCTCGAGCTTCGTCGCGCTCCCGATCTCGCACTTGATCCGCTCGGCCGTGCGCTGCCCGATGAGGAGGTTGTGGTGCTTCTTGAAGTACTGCACGATGGCGGCGTCGAGCTCGTTGCCGCCGGTGCGGATCGACTCGTCGACGACGATGCCCGAGAGCGCGATGACGGCGATCTCGGTCGTGCCCCCCCCGATGTCCACGATCATGTTGCCGACGGGCTCGTTGACGTGGAGCCCGATCCCGATGGCCGCGGCCATCGGCTCGTCGATGAGCTTGACCTCCTTGGCGCCGGCGTACTGCGCCGAGTCGCGGACGGCCCGCTTCTCGACCTCGGTGATCCCGCTCGGCACGCAGATCACCATGCGCCGGATGCCGGTGAAGGCGCCCGGCTTGACGCGGCGGATGAGCCCCTTGATGAGGTGCTCGGCCACCTGGAAGTCCGCGATCACGCCGTCGTTGAGGGGGCGGATCGTCTCGATGTCCTTGTGCGTGCGCTCGTGCATGTGGAGCGCTTCGAGCCCGATGGCCTCGACCTTCCCCGTCGAGCGGCGGATGGCGACGATGGAGGGCTCGTTGAGCACGATGCCCTTGTCGCGGATGTGGATGAGCGTGTTGGCCGTGCCGAGGTCGATGGCGACGTCGACCGAGAAGGGATTGAACACGGGGGGACGGGGGGTCGGAAGGCGGGAGGTCGGACCACGCCGCAAGCTAACATCGCGGCGACGGACACGCCCTCGGGAGCGGCCCGACCCCGAAAAATCCGTTCTGCATCGAGGGGGCCCGCCGCTCCGCGCCGGGATCAGTGGCGGAAGTGCCGCCGGCCGGTGAACACCATCGCGAGGTCGCGCGCGTCGGCGGCGGCCACCACCTCGTCGTCGCGGACGGAGCCGCCGGGCTGGATGGCGGCCGTCGTGCCGGCCTCGGCGGCGGCCACGAGGCCGTCGGCGAAGGGGAAGAACGCGTCCGAGGCGACGACGCAGCCGGCGAAGTCGAGCCCGCTCTTGGCCCCCTTCGCCACGGCGATCTCGCT
>JAWWCA010000220.1:0-5814 GCA_033720695.1 Rubricoccaceae bacterium | reverse complement strand
TACGTCTCCGGCCACCCCCTCGACGACTACGCCGCCGAGGCCCGCACCTTCGCCACGATGCAGATGGGCGAGACCGAGGCCGTCCCGCACGAGAGCGACCAGACCGTCTGCGGCATCGTCACCGAGGTCACGCGGAGGACCACCAAGAGCGGCCGGCCCATCGCGTTCGTCACGCTGGAGGACACGACGGGGCACGCCGAGGTGGTCCTCTTCGCGCAGACCCTGGAGCGGTTCGGCCACCTCCTCAACGTGGACGACGTGATGCTGGTGCGCGGGAAGGTGGAGGTGGGCGGCGACCTCAAGCTGATCGCGCGCGAGATCGTGCCGATGTGGAAGGTCCGCGAGCAGCTCGTCCGCGCCGTCGTCCTCCGCCTCGACGCCGACGACACCCCGCCCGAGGCGCTCGACCGGCTCGCCGCGCTGTGCGAGGCGAACCAGGGGCGGTGCAAGCTCTACTTCGACGTGTCGACGGCGAAGCTCGCCAAGCCCGTCCGCCTCCACGCCCGGACGGCCGTCGTGGACCTCACGCCCGACTTCATGAAGGGCGTCCACCGCCTCTTCGGCCGCGACGCCGTCGCCCTCGAAACCGAAGCGTAGGGGTGAAGGTCCGCGACATCATCAAGCAGATCGAGGCCGACGGGTGGGTTCACACCCGAACGAAAGGAAGCCATCGCCAGTACAAGCACCCCACGAAGCCTGGCACCGTGACCATTGCCGGGAAGCCGAACCTCGACGTGCCGAAGGGCACACTCCATAGCATCCTCAAGCAAGCGGGACTGAAGTAGCCATGCAGTACGCCGTCGTCATTGAGCGGGAAGGAGACAGCTTCGGAGCCTACGTGCCCGACCTGCCAGGTTGTATCGCCGTGGGCGAAAGCGAGGAGGAGGTGCGCATCCTCATCCGCGAGGCTATCGCGTTCCACCTCGACGGGATGCGTGAGGATGGCGATCCCATCCTACCGCCGTGTGCACACGTCGAGTACGTCGTGATCGCAACAGCGGCCTGATCCCCCTCCACGCCCGGACGGCCGTCGTGGACCTCACGCCCGGCTTCATGAAGGGCGTCCACCGCCTCTTCGGCCGCGACGCCGTCGCCATCGAAACCGAAGCGTGAGGGCCCGATTTGGCGGGCGGGTGCCCGTCGCGGGATGGTTTGTGGCTGACGTACCTTGCCGTAGGCCACCCCGCGATGCCATGCCCGACCCCTCCGTTCCCGACGCGGCCCGCCGCCGCCTCCTCCGCGCCCTCCTCGCCGCCCCGGCCCTCGCCACGGCCGTGCCGCTCCTCGGCCTCGTCGGCTGCCGCCCCGCCGCGCCCGGCCACGCCGCCACGCTCGCCCCCACGCCCACCTGCGACGACGGCGACGACCCTGAGCCCACGCCGCGACAGACCGCCGGGCCCTTCTACACGCCGGACTCCCCGCAGCGCGCCTCGCTCCTCGAACCCGGCCTCTCCGGCACCGTCCTCGTCCTCGCCGGCCGCGTCCTCGACACGACCTGCGCGCCCGTCCCCGGCGCCCTCCTCGACTTCTGGCACGCCGACGACGACGGCGCCTACGACAACGACGGCGACCGCTGCCGCGGCCACCAGTTCGCCGACGCCGAGGGCCGCTACCGCCTCGAAACCATCGTCCCCGGCCGCTACCCCGGCCGGACGCCCCACGTCCACGTCCGCGTCCAGGCCCCCGACGGCGACATCCTCACCACGCAGCTCTACTTCCCCGGCGAGCCCCTCAACGCCCGCGACGGCCTCTACCGGCCCGAATGCCAGATGACCCTCGCCGAGTCCGACGACGGCCCCGCCGCCGCCTTCGACTTCGTCCTCGCCCTCGGCTGAGATCCGGCGCCCGCCCGCGGGACCGCTAGGCCCGGCTCCACAAAAGACGCTCCCTGCCTCTGCGCCCGCTGCGCCGGGACCCTGGACATGGAGGGCTGACCCCAGGCGCGACCATGAACGACTTCCCCACCGACGGCGTCGCGCTGACGCACCTCCTCGTCGTCTCCGACCTCAACCGGGCGCGCGACTTCTACCGCGACGTGCTCGGCGCCGAGGTCTACCGCGAGTACGGCGGGACCTCGGTCGTGCTCCAGTTCCAGGGCGCGTGGCTCCTCCTCGTCACTGGCGGCGGGCCGACCGAGGACAAGCCGACCGTCACGTTCGCCCCGCCCGCGGACCCCGACCGCGTCAGCCACCAGCTCACGATGCGGGTTCCGGACTGCCAGGCCGCCTACGAGATCCTCCGCGCCCGCGGGGCCACGTTCCTGACGCCCCCGAACGACCGCGGCGGCGAGGTCCGCTGCTTCTTCCGCGACCCCGACGGCCATCTCCTGGAAATCAGCGAGGCCCGCTGAGCCCCGATGTCGGACCCCCGGCGGGGCGAGGCGCGTGTAGGACGCGCCTCTCTCCCCCCGCCCATGCTCGCGCCCCTCACCCACGCCCTCGCCCGCATCGAATCCGTCCTCGACCGCGCCAAGCTCGGCGTGAAGTGGCGGTTCGACCTGTGGGAGTCGCTCCAGGTCCTCCCCTACCACGGCTACGGCCGGCCCGACCGCTTCCGCCTCAAGGGCCGCGTCCTCGACGACAAGCGCACCGACTCCGAGGCGGGCCTCTCGTGGTGGGACAACGTCCGGCTCACGCTCCGCCGATTCGAGAGCGACGAGATCCCCGGCGCCCACCTCCGCCTCGCCTACGGCGAGACCGCGCTGGAGACGGAGACCGACGAGGACGGCTACTTCGACGTCGCCTTCCGCCCCGAGCCCGCGCCCGACGCCCACGAGCCCTGGCATGACGTCCGGATCACGCTCCTCGCCCCGCAGGACGGCCCCCCCGCGACCGCCGTCGCCCGCGTCGTCGTGCCCCCGCCCGACGCGGAGTTCGGCGTCATCAGCGACGTGGACGACACCGTGATCCGGACCGGCGCCACCAACAAGCTCCGCTTCGCCCGCGTCGTTCTCCTCAACAACGCCACGACGCGGCGGGTCTTCCCGGGCGTCGGCGCCTTCTACCAGGCTCTCCAGGAGGGGCCCGACGGCGAGGGCTTCAACCCGACGTTCTACGTCTCGTCCTCGCCGTGGAACCTCTACCGGCAGTTCATGGGGACCTTCGCCCACCGCGACGTGCCCGAGGGGCCGCTCTTCCTCAAGGACTTCGGGATCGACCCGGGCAAGTTCATCAAGTCGGGCCACCACGCGCACAAGCTCGATCACATCGGCCGCCTCCTCACCTTCTACCGCGACCTCCCCTTCGTGCTCGTCGGCGACAGCGGGCAGGAGGACCCCGAGATCTACCAGCAGGTCGTGGCGCGCCACCCCGGCCGCATCCGCGCCGTGTTCGTCCGCGACGTCACCGACCCCGCCCGCGACCGGGCCGTCCGCCTGATCGCCCGCGACCTCGCCATGCGCGGCGTCCCGATGCACCTCGTGTCCGACACCGGGGAGGCCGCCCGCGCCGCCGCCGCGCTCGGCTTGATCACGCCCGAGGCCGTCGCCCGAGTGGACGCGGCCACGGCCGAGGAAGCCGAGCCCTAGCCTCGAAGGGACGAGGGACGCGGAAGTGCCTGCTAAACCATTAGCACGCTTGCCCTATACTCCCGGTACGCACCCACCCGCCTCCGCCATGCCCCTACGCTCCGCTTCCCTCCTCGTCATCGCCCTCCTCGCCGCCACGGCAGCCGCGCAGGGCCCGGCCCTCACCACGCCCCGCGCCAGCCCCCACGCCCGCGTGATGCAGACCGTCGGCCTCACCGACCTCACCGTGGACTACCACCGGCCCGGCGTCAACGGCCGGGACATCTGGGGCTCGCTCGTGCCCTACGACCAGGTGTGGCGCGCGGGCGCCAACGAGAACACCGTCTTCGAGACCACCTCGCCGATCCGGGTCGAGGGCCAGGCGCTCCCGGCCGGCCGCTACGGTCTCCACGTGATCCCCGCCGCGAGCGGCGACTGGACCGTGATCTTCAGCACGATGGCCGACGCCTGGGGCTCGTTCTCCTACAACGAGGCCGAGGACGCCCTGCGCGTGCAGGTCTCCCCTCGGGAGGCGCCGTTCGAGGAGCGCCTCAGCTACCGGTTTGATGACCCGACGAACGCCGGCACCACGCTCGTCCTCCACTGGGCCGACCGCGAGATGCCCGTCGCGATCGCCGTGAACACGCCCGACGTCGTGCTCGCCAACATGGAGCGCGAGCTGCGCGGGCTCCCCGGCTTCTTCTGGAACGGCTGGAACCAGATCGCCGCCTTCGCCCTCCAGACCGGCACCCGCCTCGACGAGGCGCTCGGCTGGGCCGACCGCTCCATCGGGATCAACGAGAACGGCACCAACCTCGGCACACGGATCGGGCTCCTCACCGCGCTCGGCCGGGCCGACGAGGCCGACGTCCAGGAGGCCGAGTTCCTCGCCATCGCCAACGAGGCCGAGGTCAACACCTACGGCTACCTCCTCCTCGGCCAGGGCCGCACCGACGAGGCCATCGCCATCTTCGAGAAGAACGTGGCCGACCACCCCGATTCGTGGAACGTCTACGACAGCCTCGGCGAGGCCCTCGCCGCCGCCGGCCGCACCGACGAGGCCATCGCCCAGTACGAGCGCGCGCGCAGCATGGCGCCCCCCCAGCAGCACGCCCGCATCGACGCCATCCTCGACGGCCTCCGCGGCTGAGCCGCGCCTCCCGAGCCTGTGCGAGGCGGGGCCGAACACGCCTCGGCCCCGCTCGGATTGCCGCAGACGCCCATTTGCTTGTTTGGGGCTGAGTTACGACCTTCAGGCTTCACCGCCAAGAGTCTTTCTTCCTCTCCGCCCCAATGACGCCCCTGCGCGCGCGCCGCCTCCTGCCCCTCCTCCTCGTCGCCCTCCCCCTCACCGCCGCCGCCCAGCCCGGCAGCCCCGCCCGAGCCCACGAGCCCGTCGTCCTCGAGGGCGAACGCCTCCCCGCCCTCCTCGGCCACGACCCCGACCGCATCGCCGCCTTCCGCTACGACGGGGGGTGGGCCCCCGTCCCCGTCCAGGTCGACGAGCGGAGGCACTACCCCGTCGCCCTCGCCTACCGCCACGGCGACTTCCACCCCAACGGCGAGTGCGACAGCGACTGCCAGGAGATGTTCGACGTCGCGTACATGACGTACTGGACCGACCCCGGCACCTGGGTCGGGGCCGACTCCACCGACCTCGCCTTCGACGCCGACGACGAGGTGGCGTTCATGGCCCGCGACGCGGCCGGCCGCCGGCCCGACGGCGCGGCCGACCCCGCCGGGGCCGTGGCGGGGAGCCGGGTCGAGGTCGAGCTCACGGCGCCGGAGGGGGGCGCCCCCGCCTACGTCTACCTCTTCGGGTGGGCGGGGCCGCCGCCCGACGCGGGCTCGTACGTCTCGTTCTCGCCGGTGTACTGCCAGAAGGAGATGCGGACGCCGTCGGAGGCGTGCGAGCCGATCGCGGAGGGCGTGCCCTACACCGAGCACTACGACGTCTACGGCCGGGGCACCGGCCCCACCGGCCGGTACGTCGGGTACCTCCTGGGCGCGAACCCTGAGGACACGTGGGTGGAGGGGTCGAGCTACCGCGCGCACTTCTCGGACCGGTGGATCCTCGACTCCCTCTCGCTCGGCGACGGCCCCGACCTCATCGACCGCGGCAAGGTCAACGGGTACAACCTCTGCAACCGCCACGAGCGGACGGCCTCCTTCGCGCGCGGCGCGCACATCGTGAACCGGGCCGGTCCGGTCCGCACGCTCCGGGCCGTGCTGGGGTACAACAGCGGGCCGCTGACGCAGCGGGAGTACGTGTTCTACGACGAGTACATCGAGGAGCGGACCTACTTCCG
>JAWWCA010000219.1:0-5902 GCA_033720695.1 Rubricoccaceae bacterium | reverse complement strand
CGCTCGCCGGCGCCTGCGCCCAGGCCGAGGCCCGTGTCCCGGCCCTCCGCGAGGCGACGTTCGACGCCCTCCTCATCCTCGAGGACGGGGTCGTCCTCGACGCGAACGACCGGGCCGCTCAGGTCTTTGGCTGCGAGGGCCCCGACGTCCTCATCGGCCGCGCCATCCTCGACCTCGTGCCCGAGCGGCTGAGCGAGGAGGTGGAGGCGCGCCTCGGCATCGCGGGGCGCCACGAGGCCGCCGTCCTCCGCGCCGACGGATCGGAGGTGCCCGTCGCCGTGCGTGCCACGGCGTTCCCGCACCAGGGCCGGCTCCTCCGCATCACGGCCGTCCGCGCCGACGGCTGAAGCCACGGACGCTTGACGGTCGGGGAGCGGCGGCCGGGCTACCTTCCGAGCCCGCCCACCGTCCGCCCGCCGCCGTGCACGAGCCGGAGTACAACAAGCCCGAGGCGCCCGGCCTCCACCTCGGCTTCGACAACACCGTTGCCCTCTACCACGTCGTCGAGGCCGAGGACCGCTTCGAGGACGCGGCGGGCGCCGTGTTCGGCCTCCTCGTCGAGGCGCAGACGCGCTACCCCGGCTGGCCCCGCGTCTTCTACCTCGACATCCACGGCCACGGCGGCGACGCCGCCGGCTTCGACGCCGACTTCTACGAGTTCCAGCAGGAGTTCCTGTTCTCCGTCGTCGCGCCCTTCGTGACCGCCTTCGACACGCCGCTGACGGGCGGCCTCGTCAACCCGGAGCCGCAGCGGAACGACGTCCCGGACCGCCTCCGCCTCGCCGCCGACCGCCGCCCCCACGCCGGCCGCGTGGTCCCGGACGCGGCCGGTCCGGAAGAGGCCAAAGGGTAGCGGCCTGGGGATCGCACGGGCGCGTGGGCCGCTCCTATCTTCGAGCCGTTCCTCACCCGCCTCGACCGCATGCGACGCCGCCCCGCGCTGCTCCTCCTCGCCCTCCTCGTCGTCCTCCCCGCGCGCGCGCAGGAGCGCCCACGGCTCACCGTCGACCAGATCACGCAGGATCCCGAGACGTGGATCGGCGCGTGGCCGTCGGCGCCGTACTGGACGGACGCCGGCGATTTCGTCTACTTCGAGTGGAACCCGCAGGGGCGGTTCGAGGCCGACTCCCTCTTCCGCGCGCCCGTCGCGGGCGGCGAGCCCGAACGGGTGCCGGTGAGCGAGCAGCGGCACCTCCCGCCCCGTTTTTCCGGCTGGCACGCCGACCGCCGCGCCTACGACGGCGACTTCGCCCTTCACGTCTTCGAGCGCGACGGCGACCTGTACCTCTACTTCCTCGACGCCTACCAGCTCGTGCAGCTCACCGACACCGCCGAACGCGAGGCGGACCCCTCGCTGTCGTGGTTCGGCGACGTCGTCTACTTCACGCGCGGCGACAACCTCTTCGCGCTCGACCGGAGGCTCACGCGCATCGAGCAGCTCACGGATCTGCGGAGCGGGTCGGAGCCGACGGATGAGGAGCCCTCGGAGGGAGAGGCATTCCTCGAAGACCAGCAGCTCCGCCTCTTCGACGTCCTCCGAGAGCGCGCCCGCCGCGACTCCCTCCGCGAGGCCGCCGAGGAGCGCTCGGCACGAGACGACGGACGGCCGACGCCCTTCTACACCGGCGACCGATCCGTGCGCCAGCTCACCCTCAGCCCCGACGCCCGCTTCGCCACGTTCGTTCTCGCCGAGGACGACGGCGCCACCGACACGCGCCTCGTCGATTACGTCACGCGCTCGGGCTACGCCGAGGAGATCACGGCCCGCCCGAAGGTCGGTGCGCCGAGCGGCGCGGCGACGATGTACGTCCAGGACCTCCAGCGCGACACGACCTACGCCGTCGACCTCACCACGCTCCCCGGCGCCTTCGACCCGCCCGATTACGCCCGCGCCGATGGGGCCACGGCCGACTCCTCGCGCACGCTCTACGCCTGGGGCCCGTACTGGAATTACGACGGCAGCCTCGCCGTCCTCGAGGTCCGCACGCGCGACAACAAGGACCGCTGGATCGCCCGCCTCGACCCCGCGTCCGGCACGGTCACCAGCCTCGACCGGCAGCGCGACGAGGCGTGGATCGCCGGGCCGGGCATCTCGTGGTGGGGCGGGCCGTCGAGCGTGGGCTGGATGGCGGACGGCGAGCGGTTCTGGTTCCAGAGCGAGGCCTCCGGCTACAGCCATCTCTACACCGTCGACGTGGCGACGGGCCGCGTCGAGCAGCTGACCGACGGCGCCTTCGAGGTTTCCGACCCCGTGCTCTCGAAGGATGGGCAGACGTGGTTCTTCCAGTCGAGCGAGGGCTCGCCGCACGAGCGCCACGTCTATACCATGCCGGCCGATGGCGGGCCGCGCACGCGCGTCACGCGCCTCGCCGGCCGCAACGACTTCTCCCTCTCACCCGACGAGCGGCACCTCGCGCTCCTCCACTCGACGAGCAACCGCCCGCCCACGGTCGTGCTCGAGCCCGCCGAAGCCGCTGAGGCAGGCCGGCAGGCGCCCGTTCGCTACGTCACCGACGTGCCCACCGAGGCGTGGCTCGACGCCTACCCGTGGCAGGAGGCCGAGATCGTCACGGTCCCGGCCGACGACGGCGCGGAGGTGCCCGCACGGATCTACCGGCCCGAGGCCCACGGCGCCGAGCCCAACGGCGCGGCCGTCCTGTTCGTCCACGGCGCGGGGTACCTCCAGAACGTCCACAACTGGTGGAGCAGCTACTACCGCGAGTGGATGTTCCACCACCTCCTCGCCCAGCGGGGCTACCTCGTCCTCGACCTCGACTACCGCGCGAGCGCCGGCTACGGCCGCGACTGGCGGACGGCCGTCTACCGCCACATGGGCGGCCGCGACCTCGCCGACTACGTGGACGCGAGCCGGTGGGTGGGTGAGGCGTTCGGCATCCCGCCCGAGCGGGTGGCGATCTACGGCGGCTCCTACGGCGGCTTCCTCACGCTGATGGCCCTCTTCACCGCGCCCGAGCACTTCGGCGGCGGCGCCGCCCTCCGCTCCGTCACCGACTGGGCGCACTACAACCACGTCTACACCTCGAACATCCTCAACACGCCCACCGAGGACCCCGAGGCGTTCGCGCGGTCCTCGCCCATCGAGTTCGCCGACGGGCTCGAGGACCCGCTCCTCATGACGCATGGGCTCATCGACGACAACGTGCAGCCGCAGGACATCTTCCGCCTCTCGCAGCGCCTCATCGAGCTCGGCAAGGGCGACTGGGAGCTCGCCATCGCGCCCGTCGAGCCCCACAGCTACGTCGAGCCGACGTCGTGGGCCGACAAGCTCCGCCGCATCCTCGACCTCATCGAGCACAGCGTCGGGCCGGAGCGCGGGGGCGACGAGACGGAAGGCTAGCGGGGCGACGCGTTGGATTAATGGCAGGCGCGGTGTAAGCTTGCGGCGCCCACCGCCGCTTGCCCCGTCCCCCCGCTGCGCCGCATGCGCGTCTGCGTCCTCACCTACGACACCGCCGATCCGGAGCACCCGGACGACGACGTCCCGGCCGATCCCACGCCCTACCTCGACGGGCACGACTGCACGACGGTGTACCTCGAGAAGGCGACGGCGGTGCACCGGGTGCAGCAGCTCGTGCACGAGGGGTACGACCTCTTCTTCAACCTCTGCGACGGGGCATGGGACGACGAGAGCCCCGGCATCGAGGTGGTCCTCGCCCTCGAACGGCTCAACGTCCCGTTCACCGGCGCCACGTCGGCGTGCTACGAGCCCACGCGGGAGGCGATGAAGCGGGTCTGCCACGCGTGGGGCGTCGCCACGCCGGAGGGCGTCGAGGTGCAGACCGAGGCGGACCTCGAGCGGGCGCTCGACACCCTCCGCTTTCCCCTCATCGTCAAGCACCCCTCCTCGTACGGCAGCATGGGCCTCACGCGCGACTCCCGCGTCGAGACCGCCGAGGCGCTGCGGGCGCGGGTGGCTGCGATGCGGGCGGACTACGGGCGCGCGCTCGTCGAGGAGTTCGTCGAGGGGCGCGAGCTGACGGTGCTCGTGGCCGAGCACCCCGACCCCGCGGCCTCACCGACGGCCTACGCGCCCATCGCGTACCGCTTCCCCGAGGGCGAGACGTTCAAGCACTACGACCTCAAGTGGGTGAACTACCACGGGCTGGAGGCCGAGCGCGTCACGGACCCCGCGCTCGACGAGGCCGTCCGCGAGGGCGCCCGCCGCCTCTTCGCCGGGCTGGGCGGCGCCGGCTACGGCCGCTGCGACGTCCGCGTCGGCCGCGACGGCGTGCCGCACTTCCTCGAGATCAACCCGAACTGCGGCCTCTACTACCCGCTCAGCGATCCTGGCAGCGCCGACCTCATCCTGATGCACGACGGGGGGCATCGGGCGTTCACGGAGCAGGTCGTTGCGGCGGCCCTGGCCCGGCACGCGCGGCAGCGGGCGAGCTGGGCCGTGCGGCGGCGACCGGGGCAAGGCTACGGCCTCGTCGCCACGGCGCCCATCGCCGCGGGCGAGACGATCCTCCGGTTCGAGGAGCGGCCCCACACCCTCGTCACGAGGCGCCACGTCGAGGCGCACTGGGACGAGCGCCACCGCGGCTGGTTCGCGAGCTACGCCTGGCCGCTCACCGACGAGACGTGGGTGGTGTGGGACGCCGACCCCGAGCGCTGGAAGCCGGTCAACCACAGCTGCGACCCCTCCGCCTGGCTCTCCGGCCTCGATGTCACCGCCCGCCGCGCCCTCGCCCCCGGCGACGAGATCACGCTCGACTACGCCACCTACGTCCACGAGTCCATGCCGCCGTTCGCCTGCACCTGCGGCGCCGAGGCCTGCCGCGGCGTCGTCTCCGGCGCCGACGTCCTCGCGCCCTTCGTGGCCCGCTACGGCGAGCACGTCTCGGACTACGTCCGCTCGCGCCGTGCCCGGGAGGCCGTGCCCGTGCCCCACGGCAACGGGCGCTGAGCTGCCCGCCCTCAACGCGCGCGGGGCCGACCCCTTGGGCCAGCCCCGCGCTCCGAAGCGTTCGGGAGGAGCGGTTACTCCGGGAGGATGTCGGTCGGCTCGATGGGCGTGAGCTGGTTCTCCAGGCGGAACTGCCCGATGACGCCCTCGAACGTGAACTCGCCCTCCGGGATCGGGACGCCGGCGATCTGGGTGTCGGAGCCGCTGGGGGTGCGGAGGAAGCCGGTCCCGGTCGGGTCCATGACGGTGTAGGTCTTCGACGCCTGGAAGGCGAAGTCGCCGTCGGGGTCGATCGTGAGGTCGTCGATGCGGACGAGCTCGCTCTCGTAGCCGTCGCCGGCGGCGTTGAGCTGGGCGATCGTGATGGTCTGCGGGGCGGGGAGGTCGTCCTCGTCGCCGTCGACGAGCACCTCGAACTCGAGCTCGCCCTCGAGGATGTCGGACTCGTCGAAGCACTGGTCGTCCGGGGCGGTGATCTGCTTGAGGCCGGTGCCGGGCTCGATGGCGTCGGGGAAGCCGACGACGCCGAACTCGCAGAGCTTGCCCGTCACCTGGATCCGGTCGCCGGGCCCGACCTGGCCGTTCGCGACGGCCATCCCGAAGGGGGTGTCGTCGAAGGCGAAGATGGCGAGGCCGGCCGTCTCGTCCTGGATGTAGGTGAGGCGGCCGAACGAGCGCGTGACGACGCCCTCGGCCGTGACCACGTCGAGGTTCGGGCGGGCGCGGATGCTCTCGAGCGGGAGCGTGCCGATGACGACGGTGTAGGTGCGGGGGTCGCCGACGGTCGCGCCGTCGGCGCGCTGGAGCGCGAAGACGGCCTCCTCGGCGCCCTCGATCGCGCCGTCCTCCTCGACGGTGAACGTCACCTCCTGCGTCTCGCCGTCGGTCCCGGCGAAGGTGACCGTGGCGATCTGGAAGCCGTCCTGGGCGGTGCCGAAGCCGGTGAGGTCCTCGCCGAGCGTGGCGGAGGAGGCG
>JAWWCA010000218.1:0-5906 GCA_033720695.1 Rubricoccaceae bacterium | reverse complement strand
CGATGGGGTCGTCCTCCCCGGTGGGGCAGGTGTCGCGGCCTCCGGGGCAGCCGAAGGCGGGGCTGGCCTCGGCGGGGGTGTCGCAGACCTGGTCGCCGCCGGTCTCGCAGCCGGGCGCGGTGTCGCCGCCCGAGCACCCCCCCTGGAAGGTGTGGAAGAGGCCGACGTAGTGGCCCACCTCGTGCGTGCCGGTGTCGCCCTCGTTGTAGGGGACGAGCGTGCCGCCGGGCAGCGAGGCGTAGTGCAGCACGACGCCGTGGAGGAAGGCGCCCTCGCCGAAGCTGTTCGGGAAGTAGGCCCACCCGAGCAGGCCGCCGGCCAGCTGCGCCGTGTAGACGTTGAGGAAGCGGGCGGGGTCGACGGCCAGCGCCGCCTTCATCTGGGTCTCCTGCGTGCCCGTGGTGAGGCCGAAGAACCAGTCGGGGTTCTCCACTCGGTTGACGATGGCGAGGACGAACCGGTAGCCGATCGGGAGGAAGGCGTCGTTGAGGACGTCGATCTGGTCGATGACCTGCTGCTCGGGGACGTTCCCGGTGCCGCCGGAGTAGATCACGTGGAAGGCGACGGGGATCGTGACGACCTCGCCGTCGCGGGGGGCGGGGTGCTGGGCGAGCCAGGCCTGCACGGCCTCGTAGGTCTGCCGCGCCTCGGCCTCGGTCGGCTCAGGCGTGGCGCAGGTGCGGTGCTCCGGCGGGGCGATGTCCTGCGCCCGGAGCGCAGGGGCCGCTGCCAGCAGCAGGACGAGGGCGCAGCCGGCCCAGCGGAGTCGTGACGGTGTGAACATGGGATCGAGAGCTGGGGATGAGGCGCGGTGCACGGGGCGGCCAGCCGCATGCCGGGCCTGAGGTGGGACGAACCTCTAAGGTAGGGGGGGCGCCGCCCGGATGCCAGCGGGCTCAGAAGCGGAGGCGGACGAAGCGCGGACGGTAGATGTCGGCATAGGCGAAGTGGTCGAGGAAGTTGAACGTGTTGACGTTGTAGGAGATGAGAAGGGTGCCCGGGGCCGAGAGGTGGGGGTGGGCCTTGGCGTTGTAGGTAAAGACGTCGTCGAGGAGGTCCGGCTCCGGCGTCCGGTAGAGCGGCTGGACGGGCCCGAAGGGGCCGACGGGCGTCGGCGCCGTCCGCCCGGCTACGTCTCGGCCGAGGGTGTCGAGTTGGAAGACGAGGGCGTAGCCGGCGTCGGGGAGCGGCGTCACGCTGAGCTCGTTCGAGATGCGCGAGGCGAGGCGGGCCGCGTCCTCGACGTCGGGGCTCCAGCCGGTCCCGTCGAAGAACCGCCAGCGGCTGAAGTCGAGGACGTCCTCCGGGCGCACCCGCGCCGCGAGCAGCCGCTTGATGAACGGGGGCTCCTCGACGCCGTAGATGTAGACGTAGCCGTCGGGGTCGGGGGCGCCGGCCGCCGCGGTGTTGACGAAGACCCCGGACCCCCAGCTCATCGGGCCGCGCCCGTTCTGGGCCGGCCGGTAGAACGGGAGGTCCACCTGCACAGCGTCGTCGAAGGGAGGCCGCGAGCCCGGCGGTAGCGTGAGGAAGGCGCCCCCGACGACCTCGAAGCTGCCGCCGGCCGATCGGACGCGGAGGGCGAAGAGGTGGGTGGCGCCCCCGAGAGCCGGGTTGACGAAGCCGTCGCCGAGCCAGTAGTAGTCGCCCGGCTCGGCCAGCGGGGTCTCGGGCACGAAGACGGCGCGGGGCCGCCCCCCGTCCCGCCGCCAGAAGAACGCGATCCGGTCGGGGTCCGGCGCCGCGCCATCGAGGAGGGCGACGGTGTTGTTGACGAGGAGGGAGCCCCCCGCCCGGGTGCCGTCGGCGTTGACGTCGCCGATGAACGTGTCGCTGAAGACGAACGCGGTCCGCTCCGCCGAGCCCACCGCATCGACGCCCCCGAGGGGGATCGAGTAGATGCCGTCGGCGCCGGTCCAGCCGTGGGCTCGGTCGAAGAGCGCCGTCCACTCCGGAGCCGGCTCGACGGTGACCCGCCCCGCGAACGCGTCGGCCTCGGGCGCCGGGACGGTCTGGGAGGACTGGGCGATGCCGACCTCCGTGGCGTCGCACGCGGCCAACAGGAGGGCCAGCAGGGCCAGGCGCGCGGCGCCGGAGGCGGCCTCGCCGGCCCGGCAACGAAGAAGCGTGGCGAGCGGAGGCATGGGATCGGAGAAGCTGGAGAGGGCGTGAAGCACAAAGATAACGGGCCATTGTTTGGCGGCAAGGGGCAATCCTGATAAATCCTCATTCGACTTGTATTTAAGGACCGCGATCCCTACTCTTCCTAGTGGCTTCCTGCCCATCCCGAAGCCGCTCTGCGTCCACCCACCTTACGCCTCATCGTCATGTGCTCTAGGATCGCATCATTCCCCCTCCTCGTCGTCGCCGTTCTTCTCTTCGGCCTCTCCCCCAACGCCTCGGCCGCCGGAGACCTGCTGCTCGCCGACGCCGCCCCAGGCCGCGTCGTGCTGAACGACACCGTCACCGTCTTCGTCGTGTGGGGCTCGTCCAACATGATCAACCAGGGCCGGCCCGGGACGGGCGAGGAGCCGGCCCGCCTCGACCTGGGCGGCCGGCCGGCCTGGGAATGGTTCCTGAGCGCAAACCCCCAAGCGCCGGTCGTGGCGCTTGAGGACCCGATCCCCGCCCGCAACGCCCAGAACGCCTCACCCGACCCGACCAAGGGGAGCCTGTGGCACCCGCTCGTCATCGAGTACTACGACGCCACCGGCAACGTCGTCTTCATGACCTCGGCCGTCCAGGGCGCGACGGGGCCGACGTGGATGCCGCCCGACGGGGTCTGTTATCTCACCGGCACCCAGGCCATCGACAACGCGATGGCCGTCGCCGAGGCGCAGTTCGGCGCCACCCACGAGGTCGTCTTCGGCGGCGTGGTCTGGAACCTGAGCCCCGGCCTCAGCGAGGAGTACTTCTCGTCGGGGCAGAACGCCCTCGACGACTACCCGTGGAGCCTCTACCGGGTGGACCTCCGCACGCTCCTCGCCGCCTACGGCGACTACGTGTCGAGCCACCCGAACACCCAGGTGCACGACGGGCGGTTCTACCTCATCAACACCATCATCCGGCGCGACGACGCGTACTACAGCGACGGCGCCGTCGAGCAGAAGGCCGACTTCGGCCTCGACCTGGAGGCGGACGTCTGCAGCGAGTTCGCGTTCTGCTCCATGGTCCAGGAGTCGGGGTTCATCAAGGCGCAGCAGGAGGCCTGCGGCGGCAACGGCTCGACCTGCGGCGGGTGGTACAGCCCGAGCAACGACCCGAACAACACCGGCCCGCACTGGGGGCAGGCCGGGCTCAACCACCTCGGGGCGAAGGTGGGCGAGGTGCTCGTCGCCGACCGGGCCGGCGCGGCCTCGCCGTGGGCCATCGAGGTGGAGGTGCCGCAGGCGGGGCAGTGGTGCGCCTCGCCCCCCTGTCCGGAGACCCCCATCCGCCTCGACGTCTACGACGACACCGCCGCCCTCGTGGGATCCTACCCCATCACCCCTTCGGTCGCGACGCCGGACTGGACGGCCCGCTTCGACGGGAGCGCCGCCGGGGCCGACGTGGCCCTCGACTGGGGCGCCCTCGGCACCGCCTTTGTCACGCTGGAGTTCGTGCGGGAGGAGACCGGCGCCGACGTCCTCCTCGGCCGCTACGCCTACGTCCCCCCCGCCGTCGGCACGGCCGAGTTCTTCCAGCCGTCGACGGGCGGGGAGGCGCGCGCCGTCCACTTCGACGTCGGCCCGGACGCCGTCGCGGCGCGCTCGCAGCACACCAGCACGCGGTTCGAGGACGTCTTCGCCGACGCCTACGTGCTCCCCTACAACTACGGCCACTACGACGCCTCCTGCACCGAGGCCGGGTGCCCCGCCGGCGCCCCCGACTACTTCCTCGCCCGGCTCCCGCTGAGCGAGGACCGGCCGGACGCCGGCGAGCGCCGCTTCACGTTCGCCGCGGAGACCGACGTCAACCTCACGCCGTTCTACGGCGCGCTCACGTGGGACGTCAGCAACCTCACCCTCGCCTTCGCCCCCGACCGGCGGCTCTACGTGAAGGGCGGGGACCTCACGGCCGACGGCGTGCGGTTCACCGCCGCCCAGCCGTCGCAGGGCTGGGGCGGCCTGCGCTTCGACCCCGCCAGCGTCGGGGTCCTGACGGGGGTCACCGTCGAGCGCGTGGTCGGGCCCGCCGGGGACCAGGGCGACGCCGCCGTCGAGGTCTACGACGCCGACGTCCTCATCAGCGAGAGCTTCATCCAGGACGGCACGGCCGTCCACGGCGTGTGGGCCTCGGGCAAGGACGCCCTCCTCACCCTCGACCAGAGCTTCGTCCAGACCATGGGCGGCAACGGCGCGGGCGTGGTCGCAGCGGAGGGCGCCGAGGTCCACGTCTACGACAGCTTCGTCCTCAACAACGGGTACGTCGGCGCCGGGGCCACCGGCACCGGCAGCACCCTCTACCTCTACCGGACGGAGGTCTCGGGCAGCGGCAGCTTCGGCGTCGTCTCCGAGGCCACGGCCGAGGTGAACTTCTACCGGCCCGGGGAGCCCGTCCCCAGCGAGGGCGTGACGGTGGGCACCAACCTGAGGGGCGGGCTGTTCGCCCGCGCCGGCGGCGACATCGTGGCCGGCGTCTACAACAACCGGCGGCAGTCGTGCACGGCCGCCTGCCAGAACTTCGTCATCGACAACTGGCTCGGCGGCAACGACTTCGACGCGCGCGCCTCCGGCAAGAACAGCGCGCTCTACGCCGAATACAACTTCTGGGGCGTCGGGCGGTCGGAGAGCGACCTCGAGATCGTCAAGACCAACGGCGGCAAGGTCTTCGTGGCGCCGCTGTGGGACGGCATCAGCCCGCGCATCGGCGGCGGCGAGGGCGCGACCGAGGACCCGCGCCTCGCCGCCGCGGTCGCGGCGGCCCGTGCGGCCCTCGCCAGCACCGCCGACGTCGGCCAGGCCGCCCGTGAGGCGCGCGCGACGCTCAACAGCGCGGGGGCGCTCGGCAACGAGACGGGCCGCGGCAGCTTCTTCGGAGACCTCGTGGCCTCGCTCGTGGAGAGCGCCGCCGGAAGCGCCGCCGTGGGCGACTCCGCGGCCGCCTCGGGCGCGCTCCTCGCCGCGCTCCTGTTCTCCAGCACGGAGGAGGACCACGGCCTCTCCTACGGCAAGACGAGCCGCTTCCTCGGACAGGTCCTCTCGCCTGAGCTCACCGAGTTCCTCCTCCTCGTGCTCAGCTCCGGCGACGACGACACCGAGCCGTGGGCGCTCTCGTCGATGCTCTCCGCCTACGCCACCGGGGACGACGACGACAACGCCCGGACGACGGCCAGCACCCTCACGACGGAGTACGCCGACAGCGACCACGAGCTCGCCGGACTGACGATGACGGCGCGGCTGGCGGCCGAGGACGAGGACCTCCCCACCGTGCAGGCCACCCTCGCCGAGCTCGAAGCCGACTGGGGCGACCTGCTCGCGACGGAGTCGGTCGCAGCGCTCGCGCGGCGGCTGGAGGACGACCTGATGGGCGGCCGCGTCGGCGGCGGCCACACGGCGTCGGCCGCGCCTCTGGCGCAGGCGGCCTCGGCCACCATGCCTGTTGCGTTCCGCCTCCTCCGCGCGCGCCCGAACCCCTTCACGGGTCGGACGGTGGTGCCCTTCGAGGTCAGCGACGGCACGCACGTGCGGGTGTCGGTCTTCGACATCCTCGGGCGCGAGGTCGCCGTTCTCGCCGACGGCCGCTACGCGGGCGGGGTGTACGAAGCGACGCTCGAGGGGCGCGGGCTCGCCGCCGGCCTCTACGTCGTGACGGCGCGGGTGGAAACGCCCTCGGGCGCTCGGCGTACCCTCTCTCAGCGCGTCACGCTGCTGCGCTGAATCCCCAGCGCGGCCCGCATGCGAGGTTTCCCATGCGCCGATTCTCCT
>JAWWCA010000217.1:0-5938 GCA_033720695.1 Rubricoccaceae bacterium | reverse complement strand
CCGTCGAAGCCGCCGTAGAGGGCGACGCCGGAGGCGAGGGCGAAGGTGGCCGTCCGGTCGCCGGTGTCGGTGGGCTTGTAGGTCCCTTCGGCGACCCAGACCTCGTCGCCGGGTGCGGCCACGGCGAGGGCGTCCTGGAGGTCGTCGAAGGCGGTGGCCCAGGAGGCCCCGTCGCCGCCGGGCGCGGCGTCGGCGTCCACGTGGAGCACGGCCGGGGCCCGCAGTTCGGCCTGGGCCTGCGCGGCCGGGGCGAGGAGCCCTCCGGCTCCGCTCAGGGCCAGGGTGAGGGCGAGAAGGGCGAGGCGCATGAGGGGAGTATACCTCGCCCCCTCCCGTTTAGACGCGCCGCGCCCCTCCCCCACGGCCCGAACCGCAGGCAATTCGGGGGCCCCCGGCGCGTTCCCGTGCGGAGCGCTTTACCTTCCGCCCGTCCCCTTTCCCCTCCCGACGTGAGCGAGGCCACCCTCACCCTCCTGCAGCAGCTCCGCCGCCGCCTCCACCAGGCGATGCGCCGGCAGACCGCCGCCGAGGTCGCCTTTGGCGCGCTCGTCACGGCGGCCGTCCTCGCGTCTCTCCTCCTCGCGGGCGCGGCCGTCGAGGCCGTCCTGTGGATGGGCGTCGGGCTGCGGTCGCTGTGGTTCTGGGCCTTCGTGCTCGGTGCCCTCGGCCTTGTCGGCTACTTCGTCGTCCTGCCGGTGCTCCGGCTCGTCGGCGTGGTGCCCGGGCTGGACGAGCGGTCGGCCGCGCGCGTGGCCGGCGCCCGCCACCCCGCCGTGGCCGACCGCCTCACGGCCCTCCTCGACCTCGCCGACGGCCGCGCCTCGGCCGCCCCGTCGCCGTTCGTGGACCGCGCCGTGCAGGCCCTCGGCGAGTCGGTCGCGCCGGTCCCCTTCGAGCGCGTCGAGGACCTCCGCCCCGCGCGCCGCGCCGCGCCCTGGGCCGTGGCCCCCCTCCTCGGCCTCGCCGCCTTCTTCCTCGCCGCCCCCACGACCTTCGTCGGCGCCGTGGACCGGCTGTTCGAGCCGTCGGTGGACTTCGCGCCGCCCGCGCCCTACCGCTTCGACGTCACGCCCGGCGACGTCGAGCTGGCGCGCGGCGAGGCGCTCACGGTCGAGGCCCGGCCCGTCGGCACCGCCCTCCCGCCCGACGCCGTCCTCGAAGTGGGCCGCGCCGATGAGGAGGCGCTCGACCGCGTCCGCCTGCACCTGGAGGGCGGGCGGTTCCGCCACACCGTCCCCAACGTCCGCGCCGACCTCCGCTACCGCGTGGTCTCGGACGAGGGCGTGGCCTCGGCGTGGTTCGAGGCCGCGGTCGTCGAGCGGCCCGTCGTGCGGGGGCTCCGGGTGGCGCTCCGGCCGCCGGGCTACACTGGCCTCCCCACGCGGCGCCTCGCCCCCGGCGTCGGCGACGTCCTCGCCCTCCCGGGCACGACCGTCCAGGTGACCGTCGACCTCGCCGGGCCGCCCCTCAAGAGCGCCCACCTCGCCGTCGACTGGGCCGGCGGCGCGCCGCAGCGGGTGCCCCTCGCCGTCGAGGACGGCCGCGGCACGGCCCGCTTCGCGTTGCGTGGCGAGGGCGGCTACGCTGTCCGGCTCGTCGGCGAGAACGGGCGGCGCAACGAGAGCCCCGTCGTCTACCGCCTCGACGTCCTCCGCGACGCCCCGCCCCAGATCACGCTCACCGAGGGCGCCGACGCCGCGCTCGACGCCGGCGCGCGCCGGGCCGCCTTCCGCATCACCGACGACTTCGGGTTCTCCCGCGTCACGCTCTACTGGCGCCTCGCCGAGCGCCGCGACGGCCCGCCCGACGCCCAGTTCCAGCCCGTCGCGATCCCGCTCTCGGCGCCGCGCGCGCTCGACCAGGAGGTGCTCACGCGGTGGCTCCCGAGCCCCGGCCGGCCGCTCCAGCCCGGCGACGTCGTCGAGTTCTTCGGCGAGGTGCGCGACAACGACGCCGTGGGCGGCTACAAGCGGGCGCGCACGCCCGTCTTCGCTCTCCGCTTCCCCTCCCTCGACGAGCGGTTCGACCGGCTGGAGGAGACGCAGGACGCCGCCGACGAGGCCCTCGACACCGTCGAGGACGAGGCCGACGCGCTCCGCGAGCGCTTCCGCGAGCTCCGCGACGACCTCCGCCGCGACCCCCGCCCCGACTGGGAGGACCAGCGCCAGCTCGACCAGCTCCAGCAGCAGCAGGAGTCGCTCCAGCAGCAGACGCAGCAGCTCACCGAGCAGATGGAGCAGCTCCTCGAGCAGATGCAGGAGGGCGACCTCGTGACCGAGGAGACGATGCGGCTCTACGAGGCCATGCAGCAGGTGATCGACGAGCTCGACGCGCCCGAGCTGCGCGAGGCGCTCGAACGCCTCCAGGAGGCCATGGAGAACCTTGACCTCGGGCAGATGATGGAGTCGCTGGAGCAGGCCGAGTTCGACGAGGAGCAGTTCCGCGAGCGGCTGGAGCGGGCCCTCGAGCTGTTCGAGCGGCTGAAGACGGCGCAGGCCCTCGACGAGGCCGCCCGCCGCGCCGAGGAGCTGGCCGAGCGCGAGGAGGCCCTCCGCGAGGCCACCGAACGCCTCGACGAGCAGCAGGACGGCGCCCCGCAGAGCGACCCGGAGGCCGAGCAGCAGGACGGCGAGCAGCAGGACGGCGAGCAGCAGGATGGGGAGCAGGAGGGGCCGCCGCAGACCCCCGACCCCGCGGCCGAGCGCGAGCGGCTCGCGCAGGAGCAGGAGGCCGCCCGCGAGGCCATGCAGGAGCTCGAGCAGCAGATGCAGGAGCTGCAGGAGCAGATGGAGAACCAGCAGGGCGCCCCCTCCGAGCAGATGCAGGAGATGAACGAGCAGATGCAGCAGCAGGACCTCCCGCAGCAGATGGAGCAGAACGCGCAGCAGCTCCGGCAGAACCAGCTCAGCCCCGCCCAGGAGGGCCAGCAGCAGATGTCGCAGCAGCTCCAGCAGATGGCGCAGGAGATGGGCGCGATGGCGCAGAACATGATGCAGGGCCAGCAGCGCCAGAACCTCCAGGGCCTCCGCCGCGTGCTCGACGACGTCCTCACGCTCTCGGAGGAGCAGGAGCGCCTGGGCAACGAGACCGGCGCGCTCCCCAGCCAGAGCCCCGCCCTCCGCGCCCTCGCGCAGGAGCAGGTGGAGCTGGCCGAGGGCCTCGCGACGGTCGCCGACTCCGTCGCCTCGCTGGGCCGGAAGATCCCCCAGATGAGCTACACGCTCCAGGAGATCACCCACGACGCCATCCGCGAGATGGGGCAGTCCACCGAGCGCCTCGCCGAGCTCCAGCCCGGCCCCGCCTCGGGCCACCAGAAGACGGCGATGACGCACCTCAACGAGCTCGCCCTCCTCCTCTCCGAGCTCATGGACCAGCTCAGCATGCAGGGGCAGTCCAGCGGCCAGGGCTCGATGACGATGCCGCAGATGCAGCAGATGCTGCAGCAGATGCAGCAGGGCCAGCAGCAGCTCAACGGCCAGATCCAGCAGATGCTCAACGACATGGCCGGCGAGCGGCTCACCCAGACCCAGCAGGCGCGCGCGCGCCAGGCCGCGGCCCAGCAGCGGGCCATCCGGGAGCAGCTCCAGGAGCTCATTGAGCGCGGCGGCCCCAGCCTCGACGCCCAGACCCGCAGCGCCCTCCAGCGCGCCGCCGACGGGATGCGCGCCATCGAGCGCGAGCTCCGCGGCGGGCGGCTCTCGCAGGAGACGCTCCAGCGCCAGCAGAACATCCTCCAGCGCCTCCTCGAGGCCGAGCGCTCCGTCAACCAGCGCGGGCGCGAGGAGCGCCGCGAGGGCGAGACCGGCCGCGACTGCCCCGACCCCGACCGGCCCGACCGCCTCGACGCACCCGAGGGCCCCGCCGACCGCCTCCGGCGCGACCTCATCCGCGCCCTCGAGAGCGGCTACGCGCCGGACTACCAGGACCTCATCAAGCGCTACTTCGAGCAGCTCCAAGACCGCGTCGGCGGCTCCTGAGCGGGCGGCGGGCGGCCGTCAGTCGGCCTGCGCCGCTGGGAGGGCGTCCCAGCGCGTGGGGACGCACGGGCTCATGCGTCGGCGCGCCATCGCCCACGCCGGGGCCTCCCCGTTCCGGGCGCCCACGCCCATCGCGCCGTAGACGACGGTGCGCCCGCCGAACCGGCGGTTGAGGCGGTCCACGGCCGCCAGCAGCGCCGCGGACGACCGCGCCTCCGCAGGCGTCTCGGGCGGGAGGAAGAGGTCGTCCTGGACGCCCTCGGCCGGCCCCAGCGCCGTCAGCATCACGCCGGCCTTCTTGTAGCGGTAGGGGCGTCCGTCGGGCGCGGCGGCCTCGAAGAGGCGCGCCAGGCACGCCCCCGCCGCCGTGATCAGCGCGGGCGTCCGGTTGGTCGGTCGGGCGAGCGTGACCGTGGCGGCGCCGTGGCGGTGCGGCCCCCTCCCGTGGCCCTTCGTGGTGGCGAAGGCCTGGAGCACGCCGGCCACGAGCCCCTCGGCGCGGAGCTTCTCGGCGGCCCGCGCCGCGTGCGTCGCGAGGGCCTCGCGGAGGAGCGGGAAGGCGACCTCGCCCGCGAGGGCGTGCCCGAACGAGCGGCTGCGCACCAGGCTCTTGCGCGTCGGCGGGGCGTGGTCGAGCGGGATGCAGCTGGTCCCGCGCAGCTCGTAGGCCGTCCGCAGCGCGACCACGCTCAGCCCCCTCCGGATCGCGCGGTCCGGGAGCGCAGCGAACGCCGCGGCCGTCGGCGCGTCGAGGGCGCGGAGCCGGCGGCCCCACCGCGCCGCGATCCCCCACACCTCCTCGACGGGCAGCCCGGCGAGGTAGGCCTCGCGCTCGGGGTGCCGCCAGAAGCAGACGGCGGGCGCGCCCCCGGCCCGCTCGTGCCCCTTCGCCCACGCGCAGCCCGCCTTCGCCAGCGTCTTCGTCTCGGCGAGGGCGACGCGGACGGGGATGCCCGTCCACCGGTACACCCGCCGGCGGACCCGGTGGGCGAACCGCTCGGCCGCCGCGGGGTCCGCCGCCTGCACCACGAGGAACGCCTCGTCGATGGAGTACGGCTCGACGTCGGGCGCGAGCGTCTCCAGCGTCTCCATGACGCGGCGCGAGAGGTCGGCGTAGAGGGTGTAGTTGCTCGACAGCACGGCCACGCCCTCGCGCGCCAGCGCCCGCCGCCACTGGAAGAACGGCGCCCCCATCGGCACGCCGAGCCGCCGGGCCTCCTCGCTCCGCGCGATCACGCACCCGTCGTTGTTCGAGAGCACGACGACGGGCCGGCGCCGCAACGACGGGTCGAAGAGCCGCTCGCAGGAGACGTAGAAGTTGGCGCAGTCGACGAGGGCGAAGAGGCGGGGCATCGCGGGGACGTCTAGCCGAGGGGGTGGACGACGTGGGTGACGACGCCCCAGACCTCGAAGTCCTGCTCCGGCGCCACCTCGATCGTGGCGGGCTCGGGGCTGCACGAGACGAGGCGGAGGCGGCGGCGCCCCTCGGTCGTGTCCACGCGCAGCTGCTTCACCGTCAGCGCCCCGTCGAGCACGGCCACGACGACGTGCCCGCTCCGCGGCTCGGCCGAGCGGTCCACCACGAGGACGTCGCCGGGGTGGATGCCGGCGTCGCGCATGGACTCGCCCTCGGCGCGGAGGAAGAACGTCGCGGCGCGGTTGCGCACGCACAGCTCGTTGAGGTCGAGGAGGCGGTCGACGTAGTCGTCGGCCGGCGAGGGGAAGCCGCACGGGACGCGGCACAGGAAGAGGGGGACGAGGACGGGCGGCATGCAGGCGGACGGGCGGCGGGAGAGGCGCCCCTAGAGTGCGGGGGCGCCCGTGCCGCCTCGTCTGTCATAACCCCCGTTCGCGGCGCCCCCGCGCCGCGTACCTTGCGCCCGCGGGGGGGGGGGGGGGGGGGGGGGGGGGGGGGGGGGGGGGGGGGGGGGGGGGGGGGGGGGGGGGGGCGGGGGGGGGGG
>JAWWCA010000216.1:0-6017 GCA_033720695.1 Rubricoccaceae bacterium | reverse complement strand
CATCCGCATGAACGCGCTCTACGGCGAGCACGCCGACCGCGTCTACATGCGCTCGTTCGCCACGCGGCAGGCGCACCGCGCCACGACGCAGGCCCTCCGCGAGGCCATCGGCGTGTGCCGCGCGGCCGGCTTCGACCTCGTCGTCGTCGAGACGGCCGGGATCGGGCAGTCCGACACCGAGGTGGCCGACCTCGTCGACGTCTCCCTCTACGTCATGACGGCCGACTTCGGCGCGCCGACGCAGCTCGAGAAGATCGGGATGCTCGACGCGGCCGACCTCGTGGCGCTCAACAAGTTCGAGAAGCGCGGCGGCGAGGACGCCCTCCGCGACGTGCGGAAGCAGGTGCAGCGCAACCGCGGCGCCTTCGGCACGGCGCCGGACGCGATGCCGGTCTACCCGACGATGGCGGCGCGCTTCAACGACCCCGGCGTCTCACGCCTGTATCTCGCCCTCCTGGAAGAGCTTAGGGAGCACGGCTTCGAGCATCACTCGACCCTCTTCGACGGCGAGATGCTGCCCGAGCCGAACCCCGCCGACCTCGCGCTCATCCCGCCCAAGCGGCAGCGTTACCTCGCCGAAATCGCCGAGACCGCGCGTGGCTACCGCGCCTGGGCCGAGGAGCAGGTCGCCTACGCGCGGAAGTGGGGGCAGGCGACGGGGGCGAAGGCGCAGGTGGCGGCGTGGGAGCCGGACGACCGCGAGCACCTGGAGGATCGCCTCGACACGATGGCGGCGTACTGGTGGGAACGGCTCGACCCCCGCTGCCGCGCGATCCTCGACCACTGGGACGCCCTCGCCGAGCAGTACCGAGGGGACGAGTTCGTCTATACCGTGCGCGGCAGGGAGATCCGCCAGCCGCTCACCCACGAGACCCTGAGCGGGACGAAGGTGCCGCGCGTGGCGCTGCC
This sequence comes from Rubricoccaceae bacterium, assembly GCA_033720695.1. GTDB lineage: Bacteria > Bacteroidota > Rhodothermia > Rhodothermales > Rubricoccaceae > DATGQT01. The sequence continues at coordinate 5,108 of JAWWCA010000216.1, read as the reverse complement.
GCGCACCGAGGACCCGGGCGAGCGCCTCCGCTTCGCCCTCACCGAGAACCTCCCCGGCTTCTTCCCCTTCACGGCCGGGGTCTTCCCCCTCAAGCGGACGGGCGAGGACCCCACGCGCATGTTCGCGGGCGAGGGGACGCCGGAGCGGACGAACAAGCGGTTCCACCTCGTCTCGCTCGGCATGCCCGCGAAGCGGCTCTCGACCGCCTTCGACTCGGTCACCCTCTACGGCCGCGACCCCGCCGAGCGGCCCGACATCTACGGCAAGGTCGGCACCTCGGGCGTCTCGATCTGCACGCTCGACGACATGAAGAAGCTCTACTCGGGCTTCGACCTGTGCGACCCCAAGACGAGCGTCTCGATGACGATCAACGGCCCCGCGCCGATGATCCTGGCCATGTTCATGAACACGGCCATCGACCAGCAGGTGGAGGCGTACCTCAAGCGGGAGGGCCGCTGGCAGGACGCCGAGCAGACGATCGCCGAGAGGCTGGGCGACGACCGCCCCGTCTACGTCCCCTACAACGACGACGGCCTCCCCGAGGGGCACGACGGCACCGGCCTCGGCCTCCTCGGCACCGACGGCCGCGAGCTGGTCGGGTGGGGGCTGCTCTCGGAAGAGGAGTACGAGACCGTCCGCGAGGGCGCGCTCCGGTCGGTCCGCGGCACCGTCCAGGCCGACATCCTCAAGGAGGACCAGGCGCAGAACACCTGCATCTTCTCGACCGAGTTCGCCCTCCGCGTGATGGGCGACGTCCAGCAGTACTTCATCGACCACGGCGTCCGCAACTTCTACTCCGTCTCGATCTCCGGCTACCACATCGCCGAGGCCGGCGCCAACCCCATCACCCAGCTCGCCTTCACGCTCGCCAACGGCTTCACCTACGTCGAGTACTACCGGGCGCGGGGGATGGACGTCAACGCGTTCGCGCCCAACCTCTCGTTCTTCTTCTCGAACGGGATGGACGCCGAGTACTCCGTCCTCGGCCGCGTGGCCCGGCGGATCTGGAGCGTCGCCATGCGCGAGCTCTACGGGGCCGACGAGCGCTCCCAGAAGCTGAAGTACCACATCCAGACCTCGGGCCGGAGCCTCCACGCGCAGGAGATCCAGTTCAACGACATCCGGACCACGCTCCAGGCCCTGATGGCGATCCACGACAACTGCAACTCCCTCCACACCAACGCCTACGACGAGGCCATCACGACGCCGACCGAGGAGAGCGTGCGCCGCGCCATGGCCATCCAGCTCATCATCAACCGGGAGCTGGGCCTGGCCAAGAACGAGAACCCGCTCCAGGGCGCCTACATCATCGACGAGCTGACCGACCTCGTGGAGGAGGCCGTGCTCCAGGAGTTCGAGCGGATCTCGGACCGCGGCGGCGTCCTCGGGGCGATGGAGACCATGTACCAGCGCGGCAAGATCCAGGAGGAGAGCCTCTACTACGAGCACAAGAAGCACACCGGCGAGCTCCCCATCGTCGGCGTCAACACGTTCCGCCGCGAGGGGGGCGAGGCGGCCGACGGCCCGCTCGACCTCATGCGCGGGACCGAGGAGGAGAAGCGGCGCCAGCTTGAGGGCGTCCGCCGCTTCCAGCGCCGCCATGCGGACGAGGCGGCTCGGGCGCTGGAGCGGCTCCAGGCCAAGGCCCGAGCCGGCGAGAACCTCTTCGCGGAGCTGATGGAGGGCGTCCGCGTCTGCTCGCTCGGCCAGATCACCGAGGCCCTCTTCGAGGTCGGCGGCCAGTACCGCCGCAACATGTAGAGCGGCCGAGTCTCGGATCGAACAGAGACGCACCGGGGAGGCTGAGGGGCCTGCACCCGGCCGGGCGCACGGGACCGGAACGACGCCGTGTCAATTCCACCGCGTGATGGAGGGGGGGAGGGGCCTGCACAGGCTTTTGCAATGGGGGGGATGCTCCCTTCCAGATCGTGCCTCCCTCCCCCCCATGTCCTCTCCGCGAAAGAAGTCTGAAGCCTACGTCGAAGCGATGCTGCGCGAGGCCGTCTCCCACGTCGAGGCCTGCATCCGCACCCCCCTCGAGGACCTCGGCTACGCCGGCCCCCACAGCCGGCTCCACCTCACCGACGGCCAGCACGACTTCCTCGCCGGGTACATCTACGGCGCCCTCGAGCGCCTCCTCGAGCTCGGCGAGCTCGACACCGACGACGACGTGGAGGCCGCGGCGAACCGGCTCTACGCCCGCCTCCTCGGCCCCTTCGACACCGAGGACTTCCGGCCCTGGCACATGTGGGTCGTCCGCGAGGGGATCAAGAACATGCAGCGGCCCCACGCCATGCTCGGCTACTGCGCCGGCCGCGGCGACGTCGTCCAGCGGCTGCGCTCCCGCGACCACCGCTCCGCGCTCGGCGCCGCCCTCGACAACCTCTCCGACCGCGAGCGGGACGACGGCCCGTCGCCCTACGGTGGCGACGGGGGCCTCTAGGGTTTGACGGCGCGCGCATTCGGCGGTAGGATGCCCGACCCTCCCACCGAGCGCTCGCCTGCTCCTGTCCGCCTCCTCCCTCGCTCCCGGCGCCGTCTGGCTCGACGCCGCGCGGCCCGACCCTGATTCCGGCTCCGACGAGGGGCTGCTCTTCACGGCGCCCACGGAGGTGCTGACGGCCGCCACCGCGGCCGAGGTGCCGGCGCTCCTCGACGCGCTCGACCGGGTACGGGCGGCCGGCCGCTGGGCCGCCGGATTCCTCGCCTACGAAGCCGGCTACGCCCTGGAGCCCGCTCTCTTCGACGCGCCCGAGGCTGCGCCGCTGGGGTGGTTCGGCGTCTACGCGGCGCCCGAACGGATCGGGCCCGGCGCGGCCGACGCGCTCCTCGCGGAGGCGGGGACGTTCCGCCTCGGGGGGCCGCACTTCGCGCTGGAGCGGGCGGCCTACGACGAGCGCATCGCCGCGGTCCGCCAGCTCATCCGCGAGGGGGACGTCTACCAGCTGAACCTCACGGCGCCGTACCGCTTCCCGTTCAGCGGCGATCCCCTCGGGCTCTACCGGGCCGTGCGGCGGCGGCAGCGCGTCCCCTACGGGGCCTACCTCGACACCGGCGAGCGCCGCGTGCTCTCGTTCTCGCCGGAGCTGTTCTTCCGGCTGGACGGCCGGCGCATCACCGCCCGCCCGATGAAGGGGACCGCGCCCCGCGGCGCCACGCCCGCGGCCGACGACCGCCTCGCCCGGGCCCTCGCGGGCGACGAGAAGAACCGGGCCGAGAACCTGATGATCGTGGACCTCCTCCGGAACGACCTCGCGCGGGTTTCCGACGCCGGCAGCGTCGCCGTCCCCCGCCTCTTCGAGACCGAGCGCTACGAGACCCTCACCCAGATGACCTCGACCGTGACGGCGATGCTGCGGCCAGAGGCGACGCTCTCGGGCGTCCTCCGGGCGCTCTTCCCGTGCGGCTCGGTCACCGGCGCCCCCAAGCTCCGCGCGATGCAGCGGATCCGGGCTCTCGAAACGGGTCCCCGCGGCGTCTACTGCGGCGCCATCGGCTACGTGGGCCCGGACACGGCCGTGTTCAACGTGCCCATCCGGACGGTCGAGCTGCAGGAGGGCGAGGGGCGCCTCGGCGTCGGGAGTGGGATCGTGTGGGACTCCGAGGCGGGGGCCGAGTACGCCGAGTGTCTCCTGAAGGCGCAGTTCCTCCTGGAGGCCGTGTGAGCGATCCCCCCTTCCATCTGCTGGAGACGATGCGCTGGGAGGGCGGGGTGGCGCTCCTCGACCGGCACCTCGACCGCCTCGCGGCGTCCGCCGCCCACCTCGGGTTCGCCTACCGCGAGCGGGAGATCCGCGCGGCGCTGGAACACGCGACCGACGGGTGCGATGGCCCTCACCGCGTCCGCCTCCTGCTCGACCCCGAGGGAAGCGTCGGGGTGACGGCGACGCCGATGGGACCCGACGATCGGATGCGGAGCGCCGTGGTCTTCCCGCACGCCGTCTCGGCGGGCGGGGTGTTCTGGCGGCACAAGACCACGCACCGTCCGCACTACGAGGAGCCGTACCGCCGGGCCGCCGCCGCCGGCTTCGACGAGGCGATCCTCGTGGACGGCGACGGACGCGTCGTGGAGGGGACGCGCACGACGGTGTGGGTCGAGCGGGAGGGGCGGCTGCTCACGCCCCCGCGGTCGGTGGGGGGGCTGCCTGGCGTCCACCGCGCCCACCTCCTCGCCACGCGGGGCGACGTGCGCGAGGCCGTCTTGTCCGTCGCGGACCTCCGCACCGCCGACGCCGTTTACCTCGGCAATGCCGTGCGCGGGCTCCAACGGGTCTCCGTCGTCACCGCGAAGCTCCCCCTCTAACCCATCCAGTCTCCTCCATGAACGGAATTCTCGACCTCCTCGGCCAGCACCTCGGCGGCAGCCAGCTCAGCCAGCTCGCCAGCACCGTCGGCGCCGACGAGCAGCAGACGCAGAAAGCGGTGGCGGTGGCGCTCCCGGCGCTCCTCACGGCCATGAACCGGAACACCAACAGCACCGAGGGGGCCCGGTCCCTCGACGCCGCGCTCGAGAAGGACCACGACGGCTCGCTCCTCGACAACCTCGGCGGCCTCTTCAGCGGCGCCCTCGCCGGGCGGCAGGCCGACGGCGCGGGCATCCTCGGCCACGTCCTCGGCGGCCAGCGCAGCACGGTCGAGCAGGGCGTCTCGCGCGCGTCGGGGCTCGACCTCTCCCAGGTGCAGCGGCTCCTCCCGCTCCTGGCCCCCGTCGTCATGGCGGCGCTCGGCCGCCAGAAGCGCCAGGGCGGCCTCGACGCCGCGGGCCTCTCCGGCCTCCTCGGCCAGGAGGCCCAGCGCGCCCGCACGGCCGCGCCCGCCGGGCTCCTCGGCGCCCTCGGCGGCTTCCTCGACCAGGACGGCGACGGCGACTTCAAGGACGACCTCCTCAAGCAGGGCGCCGGCCTCCTCGGCGGCTTCCTCGGGAAGAAGTAGCGCGGTGTCCCAGCCCAGCCCTATCGTAGGGGCGGCCCTGCCGGCCGCCCCTACCGCTTGCCCAGCGAGGCCGAATGGGAAAAAGCCGTTCGTACCGCACCGGAATGGCAGGGTGGTGTCGAAGAATGGACCAGCACGCTGTGGGGCAGCAATCCCCACCAAAGTGATTATCCCT
>JAWWCA010000215.1:0-6036 GCA_033720695.1 Rubricoccaceae bacterium | reverse complement strand
GTGCCTCTCCCCCCTCCATGAGCAAGAAGATCCTGATGGTGGTCTCCAACCCGGCCACCTCCACCACCGTCGGCGGCCCCGTGGGCTTCTGGGCCTCCGAGCTGATCCACCCCTACGACGCCTTCACGCGCCGCGGCTACGACGTCACGATCGCCAGCCCCGAGGGCGGCCCCGTCGCGCTCGACGCGATGAGCGACCCGCGCGACCCCAGCGGCTACTCCGCCGACGACACCCTCTCGAAGGACTACCTCGACCGCCCCGACTTCGCCGCGCGCCTCGACGACACCGCCGCGCTCGACGACGTCGACCTCGACGCCTTCGACGCCGTGGTCGTGTGCGGTGGCCAGGCGCCGATGTTCACCTTCGACGAGGCCACGAACGTGCACGACGCCCTCCGCCGGTTCTACGATGCCGGCAAGCCGACGGCGGCCCTCTGCCACGGCGTCTCGGCGCTCCTCTACGTCGAGGACGCCGACGGCGCGCCCTTCCTCCGCGGCAAGACCGTTACCGGCTTCTCGAACGCCGAGGAGGACCAGGCCGACGCCATGGTGGGCCAGACGGTGATGCCGTTCCGGATCGAGGACGAGGCGAAGGCCCAGGGCGCTCAGTTCATCGCGGCGGAGCCCTGGACCGCCTTCGCCACGCGCGACGGGCACCTCATCACCGGGCAGCAGCAGCACTCCGGCGCCGAGACCGCCCGCCTCGTCATCGAGGCCCTCGAAGCTTGACCCCCTGCTCCATGCACATCGCCATCATCGGCTCCGGGAGCGTCGGCGGCGCCCTCGGGCGCGCCTTCGCCGGGCTCGGCCACACGATCACCTTCGGCGTCCGGGACCCCGACCGCGCGGACGTGCGCGCCCTGGCTGACGCGACCGGCGCCTCGCTGGCGGCCCCCGCCGGTGCCGTCCGGGACGCCGCCCTCGTCGTCCTCTCCGTGCCCGGCGCCGCGGCCGTCGAGATCGCCCGCGGCCTCGGCGACCTCTCGGGCAAGGTCCTCCTCGACACGACGAACCCCGTGGGTCCGAGCCTGCTGCCGACGCCCGACGCCGAGGGCCGCTCGCTCGCCGAGCGGATCGCCGCCGCCGCGCCCGGCGCGCGCGTGGTCAAGGGTTTCCACACGCTCGCCGCCCAGCACATGGGCGACGGCCGGTTCGGCGGCCAGCGCACCGCCCTCTTCCTCTCCGGCGACGACGCCGACGCGAAGGCCACCGTCGCCGACCTCGCCGAGCGGCTCGGGTTCGAGGCCGTGGACACGGGCGGGCTCGACCGCGCCCGCCTCACCGAGCCGCTCGCCCTCCTCTGGATCACGCTCGCCGCCCGGCAGGGCTGGGGGCGCGGCTTCGCCTTCGCCCTCGCCCGCGACGAGGCGGGCTAGCCGGCGACGAGGCGGAGCCCCCACCCCTGGGCGAGGAACGGCCCTCAGACCTCCGGGACGGCCACGGCGAGCCCGACCACGACCGAGACGAGCGGGAGGATGGATTCGAACGGGGTCACCATCTCACGAGGCTACGCCCCGCTCACTCGAACGTGAGCGTGACCGACTCCTCGGGCTCGAAGCGGAGGCCCTCGAAGTCGTTGAGGGCGCGGAGCACGGCCTCGCGATCCTCGGCCGTCTCGGCCAGCTGGAGGCGCGCGGCCACCTCGGGATCGGTCTCCATGAGGTCGAGGAAGGCGCCGAAGTTGAGGTCCACGAGCGTCACCGTGTCGCCCTCGACGTAGCGCGCGTTGGTCTCGGCCACGGGCGCCGGCAACGCCACGGCCACGGCGAGGCGGGCGTCGGTGAGGAAGCCGCGCATCATCGCCGCCTCCTGCACCTGCTGCCGGACCTCGGCCGCCTGCGTCTCGACGGCGGCCGAGTCGAGCGGGACGGCGTCGGCGTCGGGGGTCTCGCGGGGGATCGTGATGCGGAGCGCCTCGCCGGGCGCGTAGTCGAAGGCGAGGGCCGGGACCATGCCCGCCCCCTCGCCGCCGCCCTCGGAGAGCCCGGCGGCCTCGCCGCTGCCGGGCAGCAGGCGCACCGCGTTGACGTCGTCGAAGGCGTAGACGGCGCGGTAGCCCGAGAACCCGCCCTCGGCGAGGGTGTCCACGCGGACGAAGCGGACGCCGGCGCCGAAGCTGTCGGCCCGCGCCACGACGGCGGCCTCGTCGTAGAGCGCCTCCGTCGAGTCGGCCGGCAGCATCGAGCGGATGAGGTCGCTGAGCAGGACGGTCTCCTCGATCGTGCCCGAGCCGTCGGGCTCGAGGCGGAGGAGCGTCTGGAACTGGAAACAGCCCGAGAGGGCGGCGGCGGTGAGGACGAGCGCGAGGAGGGCGGGGCGGCGCATGAGACCGGGGGGCGGGGGGCGGGGACGACGGAGGAAGCTACGGTGCCCGCGCGGTTGCAGGCGGTCGGGGGCCGGCCGTAGCCTTCCGCCCCCTCGCGTCCCCTCCATCGCCTACCGTTCCCAGCACCATGCGCGTCGGCCTCCTCACCGGCGGGGGCGACTGCCCCGGCCTCAACGCCGTCCTCCGCGCCGTCACCAAGGGCCTCATCCTCCGCTACGGCGCCGAGGTGTTCGGGTTCGAGGACGGCTTCCGCGGCCTCATCGAGAACGAGTACCGCCCCCTCGGCTACCGCGACGCCTCCGGCATCCTGACGCGGGGCGGCACCATCCTCGGCACCTCCAACAAGGCCAACCCCTTCGCCTACTTCCGCGCCGACGGGGCCGACGTCTCCGACCAGGCCCTCGCCAACTACGAGGCCCTCGGCCTCGACGCCCTCGTGGCCGTCGGCGGCGACGGGACGATGAGCGTCTGCCACGGCCTCCAGGAGAAGGGGCTCCGCATCGTCGGCGTGCCGAAGACGATCGACAACGACCTCGTCGGGACCGACCGCACGTTCGGGTTCGACACCGCCGTCACGATCGCGACGGAGGCCGTGGACCGCCTCCAGACGACGGCCCAGAGCCACCACCGCGTGATGATCCTGGAGACGATGGGCCGCTACGCCGGCTGGATCGCGCTCCACACCGGCGTCGCCTCCGGCGCCGACGTCATCCTCATCCCCGAGATCCCGTACACCATCGAGGAGATCGTGCGCGTGTGTCGTCACCGCGAGGGGGGCGGGCAGGAGTTCACCATCATCGTGATGGCGGAGGGGGCCATCCCCGAGGGCGGCGAGCTGACGATCAAGCGCGTCGTCGAGGGCTCGCCCGACCCCATCCGGCTCGGCGGCGCCTGCCAGGTGCTCGGCTTCGCGCTGGAGCAGCAGCTCGAGAGCGAGGTCCGTACCACGATCCTCGGCCACATCCAGCGCGGCGGCACGCCGACGGCCTTCGACCGCGTGCTCTCGACCCGCTTCGGGACCCACGCGGCCCGCGTCGTGGCCGAGGGCGGCGGCGGCGTGATGGTGGCCCTCCGCGAGGGCCGCCTCACCGAGATCCCCTTCGAGGACGTCGCCCACAAGGTGCGCACCGTCCCCCCGGACGCCTCGCTCCTCCGCGCCGCTGTCGACGTGGGCACCTCGTTCGGTTCTCCGAGCTTCACGCCGGCGCTGGAGCGGATGCGGTGAACGGCGCGCGGCGGCCGTCGTTGGACCGTCGTCCCTGCCTCCTCTCCCCATGCACGTCCTCCTCACCGGCGCCACCGGCTACGTCGGCGGCTACACCCTCCGCGCCCTCCACGCCCGCGGCCACACCGTCCGCGCCCTCGCCCGCTCCGGCACCGCCGAGGGCGCCGACGAGACCGCCCGCGGCGACGTCACCGACCCCGCCTCGCTCGAGGGCGCCTTCGACGGCGTCGACGCCGTCGTCCACCTCGTCGGCATCATCGACGAGAAGCCCTCGAAGGGCGTCACGTTCCGGCGGATCCACGTCGAGGGCACGCGGAACGTGGCGCGGGCGGCGAAGGCGGCGGGCGTGGCCCGGTTCGTCCACATGAGCGCGAACGGGGCCCGCCCCGACGGCGCCTCGGCGTACCAGACGACGAAGTGGGAGGCCGAGGAGGTCGTCCGCCGCGCCGGCGTCGACGGGGTCATCTTCCGGCCCTCGACCCTCTTCGGCGACCCCGGCCCGGACAACCCCGAGTTCGCGAAGCGGCTGTGGGAGACGCTCGTGAAGCCGTTCCCCGTCTGGCCCATCTTCGGCGACGGGCAGTACGAGCTCCAGCCGGTCCACGTCGAGGCCGTGGCCGGGGCCCTCGCGCAGGCCGTGGACCTCGACGTCGGCGGCCGGGCGTTCTGCGTGGCCGGCCCCGACGCCCTCCCCTACACCGAGGTGCTCGACCGGATCGCCCGCGGCGGCGGGATCGAGCCGAAGCCGAAGGCGCCCGTCCCGATGCCGCTGGCCCGCCTCGGCGTCCACACCGTCGGCGCCCTCGGGCTCCTGCCCATCTCGCCGGCCCAGTTCGCCATGCTCGTCGAGGGCAACACGTGCGACCCGTCGGACTTCTTCGCGACGTTCGAGGTCGAGACTCCGCCGTTCACGCCGGAGCACCTGGGGTACCTCGCGCGGTACTGACGCGATCCGGCGGCGTGGGGCGTTCGGGAAGCCAGCCCTTGTCCTTCTAGTGGTACGCATCACGGCGTGCGCAGCACGGCCCTCGGGCTATCTTCGGCGCAGCCCCCCGGACCTCGGATCGGCACCGATCCTTCGCCATGCAAACCGACCTCGACCTCGCCGACGCCCCGGCGGCCACGCCCGACCGCCGCCCCACCTACGTCGCGATCGCCGGCAACATCGGGGCGGGCAAGAGCTCGCTCACGACCGTCCTCGCCGACTACTTCGGCTGGGAGCCCTACTTCGAGCGCGTCGACGACAACCCCTACCTCTCCGACTTCTACGCCGACATGCGGCGGTGGTCGTTCAACCTCCAGGTGTTCTTCCTGTCGAGCCGGTTCCGGCACCAGAAGGCCATCGAGGCCGCCGCCGGGGCCGTCGTCCAGGACCGGTCGATCTACGAGGACGTCGAGATCTTCGCGCGCAACCTCCACGAGATGGACCTCATGGACACGCGCGACTTCGAGAACTACTGCGCCCTCTTCGACATCATGGCCGGCTACCTCCGGCCGCCGGACCTCCTCGTCTACCTCCGCGCCTCCGTCCCCACGCTCGTTCGCCAGATCCAGGCCCGCGGGCGCGACTTCGAGGCCGGCAACCGCATCGACGACCTCGACTTCGTGCAGGTGCACGAGGATCGGTTCGAGATCGTCAGCCGCGTCGAGAGCCGGCTCTACGGGCTCTTCCCGGAGCGCGTCTGATGAGGCGGCGGCCGGTGGTGGGGCCTCCCGGGCGGGCGATGCGCAGGCGGGCCTCGGCCCTCCTCACCGCGGCCCTCGCCCTCCTCGCCGCGGCCCCCGCCGCCGCGCAAGAGCCGGACACCCTCGCCGTCCCGGACTCGACGGCGGCCCTCCCGCCGCCGGGGGCACCCGCCGGTCCGCCCGTCCCGGACTCCCTGCTCACGCCGCTCGTCCCGCCCGAGGCGCCGCCGCCGGGGCGTCCCGTCACGCCGCGCCCCGCCGCCACGCCCGCCCTCGACGCGGCCGACCTCCTCGCCGCCGCGCCGGGCGCCTTCGTCTACCACCTCGGGGCCGTCGGGTGGCCGCACGGCCTGAGCCTCGACGGCCGCGCCCCCGAGGCGCACGCCCTCACGCTCGACGGCCGCCCCTACGACGACCTCTTCACCGGCGCCCCGCGCAGCGACCTCCTGCCGCTGGAGCTCCTCGCACCCCTCCGCCTCGACGGGACCCGCTACGGCCGCCCCGGCGCCGTCGCCGCCGTCGCCCGCTCGCTCCGCGCGGCGGTCCCCACCACCGAGCTGCGCTACGGCCCCGGCCAGGAGGGCATCCAGGTCATCTCGGCCGCGCACGCGCAGACGCGCCCTCTCCCCGGCCTGCTCCGCGACCCGGCTGGACGCGGGCGCCTCGACGTGCTCGGCTGGGTCGCCGGGCGGCAGGCGACGGGGCCGTTCGCGGGCGAGGCGCTCGGCGGCTGGCAGGCCCTCGGGCGGGTGACCGTCCGCCGCCCCGGCCTCACCGTCGCGCTCACCGAGCACCACGTG
>JAWWCA010000214.1:0-6043 GCA_033720695.1 Rubricoccaceae bacterium | reverse complement strand
CGGCTCACGCTCCTCCGCTGAGCCTATGCCGGGACGGCGGGGCGCCCGGTCGTGGTGGGCCGGGCGCCTCCCGTCGTCCACTCGGCCGAAGGCCGGCGCAGGCTCCGCCGCCGCACCCGGCGAGGCCGCGCTCTCGTCCCGCTCAACGGGGCGACGGAAGAAAAAAGTGGCGGGCCCACACGGCGTCAGGGCGACGACGCGCGAGCCGCCGCTGCCTGATAGCTAACGCCGAAGCCTTTCTCACCTCAAGTAATTCGTGAGCCCGGAGGGGCCCCGCTCACCCGCTACTTCAAGTTATTGTGCCGTTGGGCCTTGCGTTTTCGATCTCTGCGTCGCATCTTTAAAGAACCTCAGGACAGAGCGGGGCCGGGTGCGGCGATTGTCCGGGGGGACGACAACCAGCGCCCGACGCCCCGCCGTTCTGGAGGACCCGATAGGGACTCCCTTCCCTGATGGTCCCGACGCCGGCGGAAGCCTCTCGCTTCCGCCGGCGTTCTTTTTGGCCCGTCCCGCCGGCCAGAGGCGTCCGCCTCTTCGCGGAGGCTCCCCCGCGCCCGCGATGCGGGGGGCTCTAGCTTCTCTCCTCTCCCTCCGTCCCCTCTCATGCCGGACCCGCTCAAGACCACGCCCCTCCACGCCGCCCACCTCGCGCTCGGCGCCAAGATGATGCCCTTCGGCGGGTACGACATGCCCGTCCAGTACACCTCGATCCTCGACGAGCACCGGGCCGTCCGCAGGGCCGCCGGCCTCTTCGACGTCAGCCACATGGGCGAGGTGTGGGTGCGCGGCCCCGAGGCCCTCGCCTTCGTCCAGCACCTCGTCACCAACGACGCGTCCACGCTCTTCCCCCCCGGCGGCGGCCCCGACGGCCGCCCGTACGGCCGCGTGATGTACGCCGTGATGTGCCGCGAGGACGGCACCGCCGTCGACGACCTCCTCGTCTACCGGACCGGCGACGACGAGCTCCTCCTCGTCATCAACGCCGCCAACATCGAGAAGGACCTCGCCCACATCCGCGCGGTGCACGCCGCGGCCGGCCTCGACTGCACGCTCGACGACGCCTCGGAGGCGACGGCGCTCCTCGCCCTCCAGGGCCCCCGCGCCTTCGACGTGATCCAGGAGGTCACCGACCTCCCCGTCGCCGACCTCCCCTACTACCACGCCTACCGGCCCGAGCCGGGCGCCTTCCTCGGCTGCGAGCGCGCGCTGCTCTCGCACACCGGCTACACCGGCGAGCCCGGGCTCGAGATCTACTGCGAGGCCGAGAAGGCCGCCGTGGTCTGGGACGCGCTCCTGACGGCGGGCGCCGAGCACGACCTCCGCCCCGCCGGCCTCGGCGCCCGCGACACCCTCCGCCTCGAAGCCGGCTACTGCCTCTACGGCCACGAGCTCGACGACGAGACGACCCCGCTGGAGGCCGGCCTCGGCTGGGTCGTCAAGCTCGACGCGAGCGACTTCGTCGGGCGCGACGCGCTCCGCCGCCAGAAGGAGGAGGGGCTGGCTCGCAAGCTCGTCGGGTTCGTGATGGAGGAGCGCGGCATCCCCCGCGAGGGCTACCGGATCGCCGACGCCGAGGGGTCGGCGATCGGCAGGGTCACGAGCGGCTCGCAGTCGCCCGTGCTCGGCAAGGGGATCGGGCTCGGCTACGTCCCGAACGACCCGGCGTACACGGCGCCCGGCGCTGCGCTCCACCTCGACGTTCGGGGTCGGCTCCTCCGGGCGACGGTCACGAAGCCGCCGTTCCACAAGGGGGCATAGCGCGGAGGTCTGGGGGGCTCCATTTTTTCAGGTGCCCCGAGCGGAGGCCTGCCCCTACCTTCCGCCTCCCCTCTCCGCCGGACCGGCCGGGCCGCGCCGGCTTCCCGTGCGGCCCCGGCCCTCCCGACCTCATGCTCGTAGACGTCTACCTCACCCCCCGCGCCCTCTCGGAAGACGCCCTCAAGGGCCGCGTCGTCGTCGTCGTCGACGTCCTCCGCGCCTGCTCCACCCTCACGACGGCGCTCGCCCACGGCGCCCGCGCCGTCGTCCCGGTGGCCGACATGGCCGAGGCCGGCCGGATCGCCGGCGCCCTCGACCCGGAGACCTCGCTCCTGGGCGGGGAGCGGGGGGGGACCACGATCGACGGCTACGCGGCGGGGAACTCCCCCCTGGAGTACGGCCCGTCCGTCGTGGCCGGGCGGACCGTGGTCCTCAACACGACGAACGGCACGGGCGCCTTCGTGCGCGCGCGGGGGGCCGCCGAGGCCGTGGCCGGCTGCTTCCTCAACGTGGGCCGCGTGGCCGACTTCCTCGCCGCCGCCGATGGGCCCGACCGGGAGGCCGTGATCGTGTGCGCCGGCCACGACGGCCGCGTCGCCCTCGAGGACGTCCTCTGCACCGGGCTCCTCCTCGACCGGCTGTGGGGCGACGCCGTCCCGGACCGGGTGCCCGACGGCGCCCACATGGCCCTCGCGCAGTACCGCCACGATGCCCGGCGCCTCGCCCGCACCCTCTTCGGCTGCGCCCACACCCAGCGCCTCATCGCCCTCGGCCACGGCGACGACGTCGCCTACTGCGCCCGCCTCGACGCCTTCCCCATCCTCCCGCGCTACCGCGACAGCCGCCTCACCCTCGACGCCGCCGACCGCGCGTGGGCCGAGGGCTACCGCGCCTCCCTGCCGGAGGACGCCGGCCCCGTCGGGGCCGCCCCCGTCGAGGCGTAGCCCCCGCGGCGCGGCATCGGGGGCCTGGACTTTCGCGGGAGCGGTCGGGCGTGTATTTTCGAGCGGGCGCCGAGCCCCGGCGCTCCGTCCCCCCCACGTGCCCCGCCTCCTGCCTTGAGCAGCACCCGCACGCGACGCACGAGCCGGAAGAAGCCGAGCAAGCGCGCCGGCACGCGCGGCGCCCTCGTCCCCGCCGAGCGGAAGAAGGAGATCCTCGGCCTCGTCCTCCTCGCCCTCGCGCTCCTCCTCGCCCTCGCCCTCGTCACGCACACGCGCGCCGACGACGCCCTCGTCGACGACGGCGTCGCGTTCGAGGCGCTCGTCGACGTGGGCGACAACCGGACCGACAACCTCCTCGGGCCCGTCGGCGCCGTCGTCAGCCGCGCCCTCCTCACCGGGTTCCTCGGCTACCCCTTCCTCCTCCTCGTGGCCGCCCTCTTCGGGTGGGGCTGGGTGCTCTTCCGCCGGAAGCCGCCCATCTTCCTCCCCATCCTGACCGGGCTCGCGGCCGTCGGCGCGTTCTTCCTCGCGTGCTTCTTCGGGTGGCTCGCGCCGCGCACCGACCTCGGGCTCGACCAGTGGAGCGGCGCCGTCGGCCTCGGCGTGGCCGGGTGGCTGGAGACGGTGGCCGGCGCGGTCGGCGCCTTCGCCCTCCTCCTCCTCGCCCTCCTCGTCACCCTCCTCCTCGTCGTCGACCGCGACATCCAGACCACGCTGGACCGCGCCGAGGAGGCGTTCTGGGGCGTGCGCGACTGGGCGCGCGGCGTCTGGGCGTCGTTCCGCAGCGGGGCCGAGGAGCGGAAAAAGCTCCGCGCCGAGGCGCTCGAGAAGCGGCGCGCGCGCGTCGCCGAGAACCGGGCCGAGCGTGAGCAGCGCCGGCAGGAACGGAAAGCGAAGCGCGAGACGAAGAAGGCCGCCTCCCCGGCGGGCGCGACGCCCTCGCCCCCCACGCCCTCGCCCCCCACCCCCTCGCCCCCCAAGCCGGCGCCCCCCGCTCCAGCGCCGGACCCCCGCCCGGAGCCCCCGCCGTTCGCCGGGGAGGCGGACCCCGTCGTGGACGACCTCGTCCGGGCTCACCGGGGCCAGGCTGGCGACGGCGCCCCCTCGCGGTCGACCCCCGCCTCACCCCGGGCCGGGGAGCCGGCCCTCCACATCCGCGGCCCCGTCGAGGAGGAGCACGCCGACCTCGACGCCGTCCGCGGCCACCCCGACGCCCACACCCTCCCCTACGACTTCCCCTCCATCGAGCTCCTTGAGGCGCCGCTCCACGCCCAGGAGGTGGACCGCGGCGAGATCGAGGAGCACAAGCAGATCCTCCTCGACAAGCTCGAGACCTACAACATCCAGATCACCGAGATCGACGCCATCGTCGGGCCGACCGTCACGCGCTACGAGCTGACGCCGGCGCCGGGCGTCAAGATCAGCCGCATCACCGCGCTCGAGGACGACCTCGCGATGGCGCTGGCCGCCTCCGGCATCCGCATCATCGCGCCGATCCCCGGCAAGACCGCCATCGGCGTCGAGATCCCGAACCGCTCGCGCGAGCTCGTCCGCCTCCGCCAGATGCTCGCCACCAAGAAGTTCTCCGAGGCCCGAGCCGAGAGCGGGAACGCGAAGGGGATGGCGCTGCCCGTGGCGATTGGGAAGACGATCGAGGGCGAGGTGTTCATCGAGGACCTCGCCAAGATGCCGCACCTCCTCGTGGCCGGCGCCACGGGCTCGGGGAAGTCGGTCGGCATCAACACCCTCCTCGTCGGGCTCCTCTACGCGTGCCACCCGGCCGACCTCAAGCTCGTCCTCGTGGACCCGAAGAAGATCGAGCTCAACACCTACGCCGGCCTCCTCGACCACTTCGTCGCGATGCCGGAGGACGTCGAGGAGCCGATCACGACCGACTTCGGCCTCGCCACGGGCGTGCTCCGGAGCTGCGAGCGCGAGATGGAAGGGCGCTACGACCTCCTCGCCGCCGCCGGCGTCCGCGGCATCAAGGAGTACAACGCGAAGCTGGCCGCCGGCCGGCTCGACGCCGAGGACGGCCACCGCCACCTCCCCTACATCGTCGTCGTCATCGACGAGCTGGCCGACCTCATGATGACCTCGGGCAAGGAGGTCGAGGCGCCCATCGCGCGGCTGGCCCAGATGGCGCGGGCCGTCGGCATCCACCTCGTCATCGCGACGCAGCGCCCGAGCGTGGACGTGATCACGGGCCTCATCAAGGCCAACTTCCCGAGCCGCGTGGCCTACCAGGTGGCGAGCCGGATCGACAGCCGGACCATCATCGACATGGGCGGGGCCCAGCACCTCATCGGCAACGGCGACCTCCTCTACATGAACGGGAGCCGCCTGACGCGCCTCCAGGGCCCGTTCGTGAGCGTCGAGGAGGTCGAGGAGGTGGTCGCCTTCGTCCAGGGCCAGCCCGGCGCCGGCCCCTACCTCCTCCCGCCCATCGAGGCCAGCGACGGCGGCCCCCTCAGCGCCGGCGGCGCTGGCGACGACGACGAGCGCGACGACCTGTTCGAGGACGCCGCCCGCGTCATCGTCCGCAGCCAGCAGGGCTCCGTCAGCCTCCTCCAGCGGAAGCTCTCGGTCGGCTACACGCGCGCGGCGCGGATCGTGGACCAGCTCGAGGACGCCGGCATCGTCGGCCCGTTCGAGGGCTCGAAGGCGCGCGAGGTGCTGGTCCCGGACGAGGTGCAGCTCGACGCCTTCCTCTCGAGCGAATCGTAGCCCGACCCGCGCCCTCGATGGCCCAGCCTCTCCCCCCCGCGTCCGAGCCCGATCCCCCACCCCCTGCCGCGCACCGGCCGCTGACGATCGGCATCCTCGGCGCCGGGCAGCTCGGCCGGATGACGGCGCTCGCGGCCATCCGAATGGGGCTCCGCGCCAAGCTCCTCGCCCCGAAGGCCAGCGGCTCCGAGGCCCCCTTCGCCGACGTGACGGTGGGCGACTGGACCGACCCGGCCGTGCTCCTCGACTGGGCCGCCGACTGCGACGCCGTCACGGTCGAGAGCGAGTGGGCGCCGGCCGGCCGCCTCGCGGCGGCGCTGCCGGAGGGGAGCCCGACGGCGGTGTGGCCGCGCCCGAAGACGCTCCGCCTCATCCGCCACAAGGGACGCCAGAAGGAGACGCTCCAGGCCGCCGGCCTCCCCCTCCCCCCCTTCACGCTGTGCCCGACGCTCGACGACGCCCGCGCCGCGGCCGAGGCCCACGGCTACCCCGTCGTCCTCAAGCGCTTCGAGGGCTCCTACGACGGCTACGGCAACGCCACCTGCGACGACGCGGGCGCCCTCGCCGACGCCTGGCCCCACCTGGCCGACGACGACGGGGCCCTCGTCGAGGCG
>JAWWCA010000213.1:0-6058 GCA_033720695.1 Rubricoccaceae bacterium | reverse complement strand
GCCGAGCGCGGGTTCCCCGTCGCCTACCTCGACGAGTACCCCGAGCGCGTGCGCGCGCTGACGGTCGAGGCCGTGAACGCGGCCGTCCGCCGCCACCTCGACCCCGAGCGGCTCCACCTCGCCGTGGCCGGGACCCTCCCAGGCTAACGCGGCGCCCCGAGAAACGGGGGATTCCCGACCCGCTGACCGGGGATTTAACGGAACGGTCCCTCCGGACGCCCGGTTCAACCCTCTCTGTCTCAGGGCCCGCGCCCTCCCCCCTCTCTATCGACCCCCTCTATCCGACCATGGACCGTCAAACGATCATCAACGACTACGTCACCGACATGGCCGCCGTCGAGAAGCACATTCTCGAGGCGGTCGAGCGCCAGGTGAGCACGCAGGAGACGAAGGCCTTCCCCGAGGCCCTCGCCGTCCTCAACGACGTCAAGACCACCCTCTCCCGCCACATCTCCGCCCTCGAGGGCTACAACGCCTCCACCGACGGAGGCGACTTCAAGGAGGTGCTGAAGGAGGCCGTCACGGGCGCCCTCGGCGTCGCCGCCGGCATCTACGACAAGATCCGCCAGGAGGACCAGGTCTCGCGGATGGTCCGCGACACGTACACCGCCCTCGGGCTCGCCGTCATCAGCTACCACATGCTGTACACGACGGCGCTGGGCCTGAAGGAGGAGCCGCTCGCGCAGCTGGCGCTGAGCCACCTCAAGGACCTCTCGCCCCTCGTCGTGGACCTCTCGAAGACGGTCTGCCTCGTCGTGGCCCACGAGCTCTCGAAGGAGGACAAGCTCATCGACCCGGCCGTCGGGCAGGAGGCCGTCCGCAAGACGCAGGAGGCCTGGAGCGGCGACCACGTCGACTCCGGCGTGGCGCTCTAACCACGCGACCCGATTCAACGATGAGAGGCCGGCTCCTTCGGGGGCCGGCCTCTCTCGTTGCGGAGCCGCTGCGCTACCGATCGCGGACGATCGAGACATAGCGGTCGTCGTCGTCATCGTCGTCGTCGTCCTGGTCGGCGGACGGCATGACGAAGGCGAGGATGATGTAGAGCGGGATCGTGAACCCGTTCCCGAAGATGGCGCCGATGACGAAAGCGATGCGGACGAGGATGGGGTCGATGCCGAGGTAGTCGGCGATGCCGCTGGCCACGCCGGCGATCTTCTTGCCTTTCCGGCTCTTCGCCAGCCGCTTCCGGCTCCCGCGGCGCTCCGAGGTGCGCGACGACAGGCGCGAGGCGCGGCGCTCGGCCTCGCGGACGGCCCGCTCGGCGCTCCGCCACGCCTGCTCGAACGGCGACGCCCCCGCGGCCTCCCGCTTCTCCTTGGCCCGCCGGGCACGCCCGGCC
Source organism: Rubricoccaceae bacterium (assembly GCA_033720695.1). Taxonomy (GTDB): domain Bacteria; phylum Bacteroidota; class Rhodothermia; order Rhodothermales; family Rubricoccaceae; genus DATGQT01. The sequence continues at coordinate 4,716 of JAWWCA010000213.1, read as the reverse complement.
GTCTTCTCGGCGCGGGCCTGGCGCTCCCGCCGCAGCCGGGCCTTGCGGCGCTGCTTGCGCCGCCGCCGCGCGGGGCTCCACGAGAGCACCCCGAACCCGGTCAGGATGATGAGGATGCCGGCCAGCCACGGCAGCAACGCCACGAGCGCCCCCAGCGAGTACCCCAGCGGGAAGAAGCCGATCTGCTGGAGGAGGTAGACGACGCCGATCGTGATGATGGCGAGGCCGGCGCCGGTCTGGAGATTGAGGAAGCCGGGCTTCTTCTTCGCCTCGGCCTCCTCGGCCTGCTCCCGGAGGTAGTCCTCGACGTCCTCGTCGGTGATGTCGGCTTCGAGCCCGAAGGTGGACTCGAAGGCGAAGGAGTCGTCGTCGAACTCCGAGGACTCGTCGGGGCGCTGACGGGGGCGTTCGCGCGTGGCCATCATGGGGGCGGTGGGTACGTGAGGGCGAAGGTACGAAGCCTCCCGACCCGAGTTGCGAAGAGATAACCCGTCCCAGAGGCCCTGGCGGGGCGATCCCCGCCGTCGTAACCTCCGGGGTCTCGGCACCCTCCCTCCATGCGCATGGCCCGCCTCTCGCTTCGCTCCGCAGCGGCCTTCCGGGCGCTCGCCGTCCTCGCCGCCCCGCTCCTCCTCGCCGCCTGCGACGCGGGCGCCCCCGACGACGCCCGCTCCCTCACGCTTCCCGACCCCGAGGCCGCCGCCCCTTCCGAGGTGCGCTGCGGCGGAGAGGACGCCGTCGCGCTCCGAGCGCGCGCGCACCTCCTCCGGCGGGACGACGGCGGCGTCGCCCTCACGCTCGACCTCGTCGTCGCCCAACGCGGGGAGGCCGGGCACGGCACCTGCGAGGTGGCGCTCCTCGTGCCGCTCCACACCGACGCCCTCCAGCCGGGCCGCTACGAGGTCCCGGTGACGGACCGCAACGTCCTCGTCGTCGAGCGCGACGGCGCCGACGCGCTCCGCTTCGCCCCCCTCACCGGGCGCCTCCGCATCGACCGCGTCTCCGACGACGCCGTGTCCGGGTTCCTCGCCGTCGGGGCCGTCACCGACCGCGGGACCGCCACGGCCTCGGCCACCTTCCGCGCGCCCCTCGGTCGGTAGCGCCGCCGGCCGTGCTCCACGCCCTCACCCCCGAGCGCGCCGCCCTCCACGGGCGGTTCTCGCAGCACCTCCCCCCCGCCCTCACCATCGCCTCCGGCGACACCGTCCGCTGCGAGACGCTCGACGTCGGGTGGGGGCTGGAGCCGCGGAGGCCCGACGGGAGCCGCCGCACCGTCGAGCCGCGCGCGTCCCCGCGCGACGACGGCCCCTGCCTCCTCGGCCCCGTCGCCGTCGAGGGCGCCGAGCCGGGCGACTGCCTGGCGGTCCACGTCGAGGCCGTGGTGCCGGGCGCCTACGGGTGGACCTGGGCGGGCGACGTCGGCTTCTCCAACGGCGCCCTCAACCGGGCGCTGGGCGTGGACGAGGGCGACCCGTTCCTGCTCCGCTGGACGCTCGACGCCGAAGCCGGCGTCGGGACGAGCCACCTCGGCCACCGCGTGCCGCTGCGCCCGTTCCTCGGCTGCCTCGGCACCTGCCCCGGCCCGCACCACGCCGACGCCGACGGCTGGATTGACGCCTGGGTGCCGCGACGCACCGGCGGCAACCTGGACTGCCGCGCCCTCACGGCGGGCAGTACGCTCTACCTCCCCGTCGAGGTGCATGGCGCGCTCCTCTCCCTCGGCGACGGCCACGCCGCGCAGGGCGACGGGGAGGCTGGCGGGACGGCCATCGAATGCCCGATGGCGCGCGTGGATCTCCGGATCGAGCGGCGGAAGGCGGGGCCGTTCGGGCTGCTTGCTGCGCCCCTCGCCAAGACGCCCGAGGGGTGGGTGACGTTCGGCTTCGGCGCCTCGCTCGATGCCGCCGTCGAGGCGGCCCTCCTCGACTTTCTCGACCTCCTCAAGGCCCAGCGGGGGCTCACCCGGAAGCCGGCCCTCACCCTCGCCAGCGTCGCCGCCGACGTCCGCGTCACCCAGCTCGTCAACGGCGTCGTGGGCGCGCACGTCGTGCTCCCCCACGACGCCCTCCTGTTCCCAGACGCGTAGCCGCCATGCCCGACGCCCCTCTCCCCCACCCTGGTGTCCGCTTCCCACCGCCGTTCCTGTTCGCGGGCGGCTTCGTGGTGGGGCTCCTCCTCCACCGCGTCGTCCCGCTCCCGCTCGTTCCCGGCGGGCCGACGCCGCTCTCGGCCTGGCTCGGCTGGGCCCTGGTGGCGCTCGGCCTCGTGGTCGGGGCGTGGGCGATGGCCACGTTCGTGGGCGCGCGGACGGCCATCTTTCCCCACCACCCGGCCACCGAGGTCGTGCGGTCCGGCCCGTACCGGTACAGCCGGAACCCGATGTACGTCGCGCTGGGGCTGGTGTACGCGGGGCTGTCGCTGTGGCTGGACCGGCTGTGGCCGCTGCTCGTGCTGCCGGTGGTGTACGTGCTCCTCGTCGCGCTCGTCGTCCGCCGCGAGGAGCGCTACCTGGCGGGCGCCTTCGGGGAGGACTACGACGCCTACCGCCGCCGCGTCCGGCGCTGGCTCTGAGCCGCCTCGGCACGCCGCCCCATGGGTAGCTTACGGCCCAACCCGACCGTCCCGCCCCATGCGCCTCCGCCGCCTCCTCCCCGTCCTCCTCCTCGTCGCCGGCTGCGCCGGGCCGTCGCAGCTCGACGTGACCGAGGCGCCGCCCCCGGGCGAGCCCGTCGTCACGCTGACGATCCTCCAGCTCAACGACGTCTACGAGATCACGCCCGTGGCGGGCGGCACGGCCGGGGGCCTCGCGCGCGTGGCGACGATCCGGCAGCGGCTCCTGCGCGAGGACGCCAACGTGCTCACCGTCATGGCCGGCGACTTCTACAGCCCGTCGGCGCTGGGCACGGCGCGCGTGGACGGCGAGCGGCTCAACGGCAAGCAGATGGTGGCCGTCCTCAACGTGCTCGGCCTCGACGTGGCCACCTTCGGCAACCACGAGTTCGACCTCGACGAGGAGGCGTTCCTCCAGCGCCTCGACGAGTCCGCCTTCGCCTACGTCTCGGCCAACGTCACCGACGACGACGGCGCGCTCTTCCCGAAGACCGAGGAGCACCTCCTCCTGACGATCGAGGACGAGTCGGGCGCGACGATGCGGCTCGGCATCGTCGGCACCACGCTGCCGTCGACGCCGACGGACTACGTGGACTACGAGGATCCTCTCCCGGCCCTCCAGGCGGAGGTCGCCGCGGTCGCCGACAGCGCCGACGTGGTCCTCGCCCTCACCCACCTCGCCCTCGAAGACGACGTGCGCGTGGCGGCGGGGATGCCGGAGGTGGACCTCGTCCTCGGCGGCCACGAGCACGAGAACGTCCGGCTCTACCGCGGCCCCGACCTGACGCCCGTCCTCAAGGCCGACGCCAACGCGCGGACGGTCTACGTCCACCGCCTCCGCTTCGACACCCTCACGGGCGAGCTCCGCATCGCCTCGGAGCTGGTGCCCGTGACGGACGCGATCCCCGAGGACCCCGCCGTGGCCGCCGAGGTGTCGGAGTGGGTGGAGGCCGCCTACGCCGGCTTCGAGGCGGGCGGCTTCGTCCCCGACGCCCGCGTGGCCACGACCACGGAGGGCCTCGACGGCCGCGAGGCCACGATCCGCAACCAGCCCACGAACCTCGGCGCGCTCATCGCGCAGGCGTTTCTCGCCGAGGCCGACGCCGCCGACCTCGCCATCTTCAACAGCGGCTCCGTCCGCGTCGACGACGTCCTCCCGGCCGGGCCGATCACGCAGTACGACGTGATCCGCGTCCTCCCCTTCGGCGGCGAGGTGCTGACGGTGAGCGTGCCGGGCGACCTCCTCCGGCGCGTGCTGGAGCAGGGCCTCGCCAACCGCGGCTCGGGCGGGTTCCTCCAGACGGCGAACGTGGCCCAGGCCGACGACGGGACCTGGCAGATCGGCGGCGCGCCGCTCGACGACGAGCGGGTCTACCGCGTCGCCGTCAGCGACTTCCTCGTCTCCGGCCGCGAGACCGGCCTCGACTACTTCGACGTCGAGGCGAACCCGAGCCTGGAGGTCGTCGCCCGCCACCGCGACGTGCGGATGGCGCTGATCGACGAGCTGCAGCGGCGCTTCGGGAGCTGAGGGCGCCAGCCTGTGGCCTCAGCCGGAGACGCGCGTGTAGCGGGCGTCGTCGAAGAGGACGCGGCCGCCCTCGGCGCTCTCGTGGATGTCGAGGAGGAGCTCGTCGCCGCGGCAGGTGAACGTCGTCAGGCTCCGCTCGCCCGTCTCGAAGAGGCTCTCGAGGTCCACCTCGGCGTCGGCGATCTGGTTGCCGCCGAGGCTGGCGCGGCTGCGCGACGTGAGGTCGGCCGGGCCGGGCTCGAACCGGAGCCGGTCGCCCTCGACGGCGTAGCGCCCCTCGGCGGTGCCGTCCATCTGGACGGTGGTGCGCATCTCGCCGGCGGCGGTGTCGCCGCTGAGGGTGATCTCGAAGGCCTCGAAGGTCTGGCGCGTGGCCCCGTCGGGGCCGAAGGTGAGGAGGGCGCGGCCCGAGGCGCCGCCGAACTCGAAGCGGACCTCGCCGCCCGGCGCGATGGTGTCCCACAGCTCGGGGCGGAACGACTGCTCGGCGTCCACGGCCCAGGTGCCGACGAGGCACCCGGCCCCCTCACCGCCTTCGGTGGCCGGCGCGGGGGCAGCGGGCGGCGGGGTCGCTGCCG
>JAWWCA010000212.1:0-6152 GCA_033720695.1 Rubricoccaceae bacterium | reverse complement strand
TCAAAGTCCAGGCGGCCTTAGCTGCTTCCTGGTACCGCGCTGGCAAGCGGACGGCACCAAGAATCCGCTCGAGATTCAACGCCTGAAGGACAAGGTCGGCAACGTCTCCAACGCCTCGTCAGAGGTGGAGCGGTCGAGGTAGCGGGCGAGCTGGTCGGCGTAGAGGCCGCGGTGGCGGTACGACTGCGTGAAGTAGACACGGCGGTCGGAGGGTTCGCCTCGGAGGATCCGCGCGTGCTCGCCCGCGAGCCGCTCGGTCTCGGCGGCGAAGGCCTCGGCCATGGGCAGCGCCTCCTTCCCCGCCCGAACCATGTGCCAGTACTGCGAGACGGCGCGGCCGACGGGCTCGCGGAGGAGCGCCACCATCTTCACGCCCGGCAGCGCCTCGGCGATGCGGCCGGGCGCGAGGGGGTGGTAGAGGTAGGAGGGGCTGGCCTCGCCCGTGAGGGCCGCGGCGCGGTCGAGCGCGGAGCGGAGCGGGAAGTGGCGGCGGTACCACGCCCGCCCGCGGTGGTGATGGTGGTCGAAGTAGTGGACCTCCTTCTCGTAGGCCGGGAGCACATGGGGGTGCCGCGCGAGGTCGTCGTAGAGCGTCGTCGTGCCCCCCTTCTGCGTGCCGATGATGAGGAAGTGGGGGTCGGCCCGGCGCGCGGCCGTGGCTTGGCGGAGGAGCAGCTCCGGTGCGAGGAGCTCGGGCGGCAGCCCGGCCCGGCTCGCTTCCCGGCGCAGGCGGTAGAGGGCGCGCACGGGGAGCGAGAGCGACGGGGCGGCGGGCGGCATCGGGCGGGGCAGGGCGGCGGTGCGCCGAAGCTACGGCGCCCCCGTTCAGGGCGTGGGGAGGTCGCGGGGCGGGAACCGCTCGAAGACGACGGCGGGGCTGGCGTGGACCACGGCGCCGTCGGTGCCGTCGGGCGCGCGCACGGCGGGCTCCCGGACCAGCCGGGCGAGGAGGGCGTGGGCACGGTGGTGCCACACCTTCTGGTAGCGCGGGCCGAGGGTTGCGAAGCCGAGCCGGCTCCACCACGTCGGGAACTGGCCGGGCTGCCAGTAGGCCTCGATGCGGAAGCGGAGGTCGCCGGTCCGGTGCGCCTTCGTGAGCGTGAACCACTCGGCGCCCCGCTCGATGTGGCCGTCGAGGGTGTCGTAGCGGAAGCCGTAGACGGTCTCGTCGTCGGTGCCATCGACGGTGGCCTCGCGCACGGCGCCGACGACGACGGGGCCGAGGAAGCGGACGGCCCGGAGGGCGCGCATCTCCAGGAGCATCGGCCGGCCGAGGAGCGGGGCCTCGGGGTCGAAGTGGCCGATGACGATGCGGGGGTCGGAGAAGGCGTACGAGGCGACGGCCACGCAGCCGCGGGCGAAGGGGCCGTCGGGGCGGGCCGGGCCGGGCGCCTCCCGCCCGACGACGGCCTCGGAGTAGTAGCGGCGCCAGCCGGGCGCCTCGGGCAGCGCCTCGGGCGCCTCGGCGAAGTTGCGCGGGAGCCGCGCCGCCTGCGCCAGCCGCTCCCGCAGCTCGGCGTCCGTCCAGCCCCGTCCGATCCGCCACTCGCTCATCCGTCCTCCCGGGCGATGAACGTGGGGGCGTCGAGGGCGCGGTCGTCGTCGGTCTCCTCCACCTCAACCGTCTCGGCCCGGATGGCGCCGACGACGCCGTCGCCGACGGTGTGGGCGAGGCGGTCGATGAAGTCGGTCCAGGTGTTCGTCTGCATCGGCTCGCCGACGGCGACGAAGCCGGCGAAGTGGAAGGGGGAGGCGGAGCGGGCGCGGCTGCGGATGTGGAAGACGACGTCGCCGCGGCGGTTGGGGTAGGCGCCGAACGTGATGCGCCCGGCCTCGGGGTGGCCCTCGGCCGTGCCCAGCGTGAGGCTGTGGTCGTCGGCGTGGACGACGCCGACGGCCGTCTCGGGCGCCCCCGTGATCGCCACGCGCAGGACATCGCCGACGGCCAGCGGGGCGCCCTCCCGCGGGCCCTCGCCCTCGCGGGTGAACGTGACGAGCGCCTCGGGCGGGAACGCGACGAACCGCTCGCGGACGAGGGCGGCGACCTCGGCGGCCGAGCGGTCGCACCCGGCGAGGACGGCCCAGTAGTCGCGCTGGAGGAGCGGGCCCGCGCCCTCGGAGGCGGGCGTCAGCCGCTCGGCGGGCGGCGCGGCGGGGTCTCGGGGGGCGGCCATGACGGCGGGGCGGGTGCGTGCGACGGGGGGAACAGCCGGCCCCCCGCGCCGTTCCCGCCGACGCCCTCCCGCCGCTCCGCCCCATGCCCGACGCGCCCGACGTGAACCCCGCCCGCGAGGCCTCCGAGGCGGCCTACGCGCCCTCGCCCGTCGTGCGCGACGAGCACGCCGAGGGCCACGTCACGCGCCTCATCGAGCAGCAGGCGGCCAAGCTGCCGTCCGACGTGTTCCTCTTCGCCGCGTTCGGGGCCATGGGGCTCTCCGTGGCCCTCGAGGTCGCGGGCCGCTCGCGCGCCAGCCGCTTCGTCGGGATGTGGCCGCCGACGCTGCTGATGATGGGGGTCTACAACAAGATGGTGAAGCTGCACCACCCGCAGTGAGGTCGCCTCGGGGTACGCATCCCGGGGCCCCCGACCGCATGGATCAACTGGGATCGCCGCCGGCCCTTGACATCCGTCGAATCACAGCAGCGGGTTAGCGGCACTCATGCCGCCAGCACCGGGATCTTCGTTACTGAGAACGAGCCCAGGTCCGCACGCTCGCTCGCGTGTTCTACCGTCAACCCGATCACGTTCCCCTCTCGGTCGTAGTCGAGCACGACATCCGGGGCGACCTCAGCCGCGTCAGCGCTCGGGCCAGGGCGGAGCGCGATGTAGAGCGTGTCGGTGTCAGGGTAGTACTCGAACGTCATGGCGCTACGGGCTCGGCAGAGTCGCCGGGCTTGAAGGAACGGTCGGGAAACGCATTATGGAGGGTTGTGCCGTCCGGCTGCGGAATGACGCGGAGGGGCTTCCCGAGTTCTGGGATGAAGCGCCAGTAACGAATCCGGCCGTCGGGTTGGGTCTCTGTCGCTTCCGGCTCACGCACCGTCCGCTCGCACCAGTCGAGACGGATGAACGGCCGCTCTCGCAGGACGCGGCGTTTGAAGTACTCGGTTTGCTCCATGCGCCCGAAGGTACGGTGGGCCTGCTCCCCCAGTGACGCGGCCGCCTCAGGGCGCGCACCCGGGGCCCGCCCGCGGGGAGGGGGCGCCGTAGCGGGCGCGGACGAGGCCCGCCGCGCGTCCCCCGCGGCCCAGCGTCACGACGAAGAGGTCGTCGTAGTGCGCGTCGCAGATCGTCAGCCCCGACGGGCCGCCCAGCGCGGCGACCGTCTGGGGCACCGTGTTGCTGTGGCCCACCACCACGACGGTCTGCCCGCTGTAGCGCGCCCGGATCGCCTCGGCGACGGCCGCGGGGTAGTCCTTCGCCCCGTCCGTCGAGAGGACCGCGGGGGTGAGGCCGAGGTGGGCGGCGAGGGGCGCCGCCGTCTGCCGCGTGCGCCGCCACTGCGACGTGACGATGGCGTCCACCCCGGCGTCCGCGAGGGCGCCGACGAGGGCCTGGGCGCGGGCCTGGCCCTCGGCCGTGAGGGCGGGGTCGTGGTCGGGCGGGTCCGGCGTCACCTTCTCGGCGTGGCGGACGAGGATCACGACGGTCGCGTCCTGGGCCGCCGCCGAGGGCAGGGCGAGGAGGACGCCCGCGAGGAGCGTGCAGAAGAGGAGGCGACGGCTCATCGTTGCTGAACGGGCTCGTCAGGGCGGTGACCGCTTGAGCTAGGCCAACGCGTGGTCGCTCAGTTGCGAAGCTCGCGGGAGGGGCTGCCTAGTCGCTCGCCCGCTCGGCGCGCCACGGGAGCAGGAAGCCGCGTCCGACCGCGTAGGTCGAGCCTTCGAGCCGGTCGCCGTCGAGCCGCCCGGCGTGGTGGTAGGGGCCAGAGCCGTCGGACGTGACGAACGCGAAGTGGACGGCGCCCCACGCGGCGTTGACCCGACCGCGCTCGATGGGCGAGCCGTAGAACGTGCCCTGGAGCGAGTCCCCCTCCACCGAGGTGACCACGAAAGCCTGGACGTACGGCTCGGCATCGGGCGTCGGGCGGAGGTCCACCTGCCACGTGCCGAGGAGGTCCGCGGGACCGAGGGGCGCCGTGAGGCTCCATGCAGCGAGGGGAGCCAGGAGGAGAGCAAGCGCAAGGGGGAGCAGCCGTCGCTTCATGGTACCGTTGGCGACTGTAAACGGTGGAAAAGGCAACGTAGACGCTGAAGCCTGGACGAAGCAAGCACGCTGGGGCCCTGGGGCGGCCTGCAGCCGCGGGGTAGCTGACCCGAATCCTCTCACGGGGTCAAGTACCGCAACCGAAGCTCTGCCGTGCGAACTCGCGTCTTGACGATGCGGCACACGTCTCCCATCGTGTTCGCCCACCGGCCACCCCAGTGCTCGTAAACCGCGACGGTATCGCCGCAGTCTTGCTCCTTGAACGCGACCCAGAGCCGCTGGGCGTCCCGGAGAGAATGCTCGTGCGCCTCGGTCCGCCAGTCGTCGTAGGGGGCACGGACGGAGTCCATGGCCGCAGCATAGACCCGGTTCAACTCCGCATCCTCCGTCGCCAGCGTACTGCGGACGCAAGCGACGAAGGTTGGCGAATCAGCCCCGTCGCATTCGAGCACGTCGTCGTGAAAGATCACGACGGGGATGCGCGTCGGCTCCGTCGCGTCCTGAGCCGTGGCGGCACCGGCGGCGAGAGCGAGAGCTAAAACGAACGAGCGCATCGGTGAGAAGGCCAGCTAACGATGAAGCTCAGCCGCCAGACGCGCCAGCGGACGGTCGGCTGCAGCGGGGGTTAGGCGGCGTTCGGTTGCATCTTCTGTGCGATAGCCAGCGAGAAACCAGGCTGACGCAATCCCTTATGCACTGCCCGCTGGAAGCCAGCCTCTTCAAGCCAGTTGACCACCTCGTCGAACGCGTAGGCGCGACCACCAGAGAACAGAAATAGGTTCCAGCCTATGAGCGCGGCTGAGGCACGGGCGAAGCGAGAGCCCTTCACCCCGGCGAACTGATCGAGGATGACCACCAGCGCTCCTTCGTTCGTTGCGCGGGCAATCTTCTGAAAGAGGGCGCGATTCTGAGCAGGCGTATTGCTGTGGATGATGTTGCCGAGGAAGACAACGTCGAAGTCCCCCGGCAACTCCTCTTCCATAAAATCCCGCTCGACCAACTCCACACGGTCGGCGAGGTCAGAGTGCTCGTCCAGTGTTCGCTTCGCCTCCTCAATGCCGATGGGCCAGTCGAGGACGGTGCCTTGCAGATGCCGGTACCTGCGCAGAAAGGCCACCGTGTAGAGGCCGTGGCTTCCGCCCACATCGAGGAGGCGGCGGGCCGTGTCCGGAACGTCTACCTTTTTCGCCACCTCGTCCACGGTGCCGGCGGCCAGCCAGCGCATCGTGGCTTGATAGCCACGACCGACCTCGCCCGACTGCACGAGGTCCCAACCGGCAAGGCCGCCCTCGGGGTCCTCGCATACGGCTCGTGCGGCATCGACATAGGAGAGAAGCTGTGCCTTGAAGAAGGACGCCATCTTGGGTAACTCGCCCAGCGGCATCGTGCGGCGCGCGGCCTTTGTGAGCTGGTAAAGGCCCTCTTCGTGTTCTTCGACATAACCTAGTTCGACAAGGACATCAAGCAGGAGGGTGAGGCGGTCGGCATCGGCGCTGAAGCGCTCGGCAAGGGCATTGGGTCGCTGCGGCTCTTCGGCCACGGCTTCAAAGAGGCCCAGTTCCATAGCCGCGATCATCGCCCAGAAGGTAAAGCTCGTCAGGCCGACGTCGAGCAGAATGCCGGGGATTAGCCCGGCGCGGATAAGCTGGCGTTCTAGTACATTCGGTTGAAGAGGCATGGCAAGTTCTCTTATAGCCAAAGAATGGCTTTAAGCCGCCTAACAGATTGCGGCTCAGCCGCCCAGGGCAAGCAGCACGGAGGTTGGACGAGGCAAAGGTATCTCCGACGCCTGGACGAGCCGAGGACGCCGGAGCCCTGGGTCGGCCTGCAGCCGCGGGTTACACCGCCCTAAGCTGATCCCCAGACGATCATGGGATTACAGCTATGCGACTGCTGGATAAATCGGTCTGAAGCTGATAACACAACACTCACGTTCTCATTAAGG
>JAWWCA010000211.1:0-6165 GCA_033720695.1 Rubricoccaceae bacterium | reverse complement strand
TCCGCCGGCCGCCATCTGCCTTCATCCATGACGTACCTCCAGTTCCACCTCGTCTTCCTGGGCCCCCCGCTCCTCGCGATGGGGGCCCTCGCGTCGCGGCGGTGGCGCCGGGGCGCGGCCGAGCGTGACCCGACCTGGGCGTTCTGGCTCCTCCCCCTCATCGCGTTCGTCTACACGACACCGTGGGACAACTACCTCGTGGCGAACGCGGTGTGGACGTACCCGCCGGGCGCCGTCCTCGCGACGATCGGCTACGTGCCTGTCGAGGAGTACCTGTTCTTCCTCCTCCAGCCGATCCTGACGGGGTTGTGGTACCGGCTCGTCCGGAGCACCCGCACCGAGCGAACCGCTCCGGTGGGCCCCTCGGCGGCGGCACGATGGGTGGGCGCGGGAGGGTTCGCCGCCCTCACCCTCGTCGGGGCGGGGCTCGTGGCGGCGGGCGGACGCGGGCTCTACCTCGGCCTCATCCTCGCCTGGGCGTGTCCCGTGCTGGCCGGGATGTGGGCGCTCTCGGGCCGGCGGTTCTGGCGGCACCGGCGCCTCCTCCTCCTCGCCGTCGCCCCCCCCACGGTCTACCTCTGGATCGCCGACCGCGTCGCCATCGGGCTGGGGATCTGGGACATCACCGACGCCACGCGGACCGGCGCCGAGCTCCTGGGCCTGCCGGTCGAGGAGGCCCTCTTCTTCCTCTTGACGAACCTGCTCGTGGTGCAGGGGCTGCTGATGTTCGCGGAGGAGCCGGCCGCGGCGCCGGGCTGAAACCCGGCACGGGGTGCCGCTTACACCGGGCGCCATGACCGACGCGCCCCCGCCCACCCCTCCGCCCGACGAGGCCGAGAAGCCCCCGCTCGCCGAGACGCTCAAGCGGATCCTCGGCTTTGCGCGGCCCTACCGGGGTCGGCTCGCGCTGGCGCTCGCGCTCCTCCTGCTCTGGACCGGCGTCAACCTCGTCGTGCCCCTCGGCATGAAGGCGCTCCTCGACTCGGTGTTCGAGGACGCCGACGGGGCCCTCCTCAACCGGATCGCGCTCGGCCTCCTCGGCCTGTTCGCCTTCCAGTCCGTCGTCGGCGCCGTAGGGGGGTACCTCCTCGACTGGACCGGAGAGCGCGTCGTGGCCGACCTCCGGCAGCGGCTCTACCGGCACCTCCACCGCCTCGGGCTCCGGTTCTTCTCCGAGACGCGGACGGGCGAGATCTCGTCGCGCCTGACCAACGACGTCGGCAAGGTGCAGTCGGCCGTGACCGACGACCTCCAGCAGGTGCTCACGCTGAGCCTCACGCTCGTCGGCTCGGTGGTGCTGATGCTGGCGCTGAACTGGCGGCTCTCGCTCGTCATCTTCGTCACCGTGCCGCCGGTGGCGCTCGCAGCGCGCTACTTCGGCGGCATCGTGCGAACGCTGTCGCGCCAGCTCCAGGACCAGCTCGCCGACGCGACGGCCGTGGCCGAGGAGGCCGTCGGGGCCGTCCGCGTCGTCAAGGCGTTCGGGCGGGAGCCGTACGAGACGGCCCGCTACGACACCACCATCGAGGCGCTGTTCGCGACGGCGCGGCGGCGCGGCCTCCTCACGGCGGTGTTCTGGAACGCCGTGGCGTTCGTGTTCTTCGGCGCCCTCGTCGTCATCTTCTGGTACGGCGGGCGCGAGGTGCTCGCGGCCCGGCTGACGGCGGGCGACCTCGTCGCGTTCATCTTCTACGCCCTGAACATCGCGCGGACCGTCGCGGGGGCCTCGCGGCTCTACGCGAACGTGAACAGCGCGGCGGGCGCCTCCGAGCGCCTCTTCGAGCTGCTCGACACCGTCCCCGAGGTCGTTGACGCGCCGGATGCGCGGCCCCTCCGTCGCCCCATCCGGGGAGCCGTCGCCTTCGAGGGCGTGACGTTCGGGTACGAGCCGGATCGCCCCGTCCTCCGCGACGTCACGTTCGAGGTCGAGCCCGGCCAGACCGTGGCGCTCGTCGGGCCGAGCGGGGCGGGCAAGACCACGCTCCTCAACCTCATCCCGCGCTTCTACGACCCCGACCGGGGCGCCGTCCGCCTCGACGGCCACGACCTCCGCACGCGGACGGTCGCGAGCGTGCGCGACGCCATCTCGATCGTCGCCCAGGACATCCAGCTCTTCGGCTCCAGCATCGCCGAGAACATCCGCTACGGCCGCCTCGACGCGACCGACGCCGAGATCGAGGCCGCCGCGCGTGCCGCCAACATCTACGAGTTCATCGCGGCCCTGCCCGAGGGGTTCGCGACGCCGGTCGGCGAGCGGGGCGTGAAGCTCTCGGGCGGCCAGCGCCAGCGCGTCGCGATCGCGCGGGCGATCTTGAAGGACCCCGCCGTCCTCCTCCTCGACGAGGCCACGAGCGCGCTCGACGCCGAGAGCGAGCGAGCCGTGCAGGAGGCGCTCGTCCGTCTCATGGACACCCGCACCTCGTTCGTCATCGCCCACCGCCTCGCGACCGTCCGCCACGCCGACCGCATCCTCGTTCTCGACGAGGGCCAGGTCGTCGAGGACGGCACGCACGACGGCCTCACGGCCCGCGGCGGCCTCTACGCCCGCCTCGCCGCGCTGCAGTTCGACGAGGACGCCTTCGCGGCCGCTGCGGTCTGACCCCCTCTCACCCACCACCCCACCCTCCCATGTCGCAGTACGACGCCCCCCCCGCCATGCAGATCGACCCGGACCAGACCTACCGGGTCACCTTCACGACCGACCGCGGCGACATCGTCGCCGACCTCTTCCCCGAGCACGCACCGAAGACCGTCAACAACTTCGTCTTCCTGGTCCGGGACGGCTTCTACGACGGCGTCACGTTCCACCGCGTGATCCCCAACTTCATGATCCAGGGCGGCGACCCGACGGGCACCGGCCGCGGGGGGCCCGGCTACCGCTTCGCCGACGAGTTCGACGGCAACCCGCTCCGCCACGAGCGCGGCGTCCTCTCGATGGCGAACGCCGGCCCCAACACGAACGGGAGCCAGTTCTTCATCACGCACGCCCCCCAGCCCCACCTCGACAACCGGCACACCGTCTTCGGGAAGGTGGTCGAGGGGATGGACGTCGTGGACCAGATCCAGCAGGGCGACGCCATCCAGCAGGCGACCGTGGAGGAGGTGGGCGGCGCGTCCTAGGACGAGGCCCCCGGCTCTCCCCCGCTACTCGACGACGAGCGTCCGCAGCAGCTCGATCGCGAGCGGGAGCACGTAGAAGAGCCCGACGAGGTAGAGGATCGCGAAGAGCCGGTTCCGGTAGGCCACGTTGCCGATGAACTCGGCCATCCGGACCGGCACCTCGCGGATCGGCTTGAACGGGTAGATGAGGGCGATGCCGACCACGTTGAAGAGGACGTGGACGGCGGCGATCGTGAGCCCGGCCTGCGCGACGACAGCCTCCTCCCCGACGCCGCCCGCGGTGAGCGCGAGGGCGGCCAGGAGCGCCGTCAGCGTCGTGCCCACGTTCGCCCCGAGCGTGAAGGGGAAGATCTGGCGGACGGTCAGGATGCCCGCCCCGACGAGCGGCACCACCAGGCTCGTCGTCACCGACGACGACTGCACGAGGAAGGTCATCAGCACGCCCGCCAGCATGGCCAGGATCGGATGGCCGAAGATGTAGCGGTGCAGGAACCCCTCGGCCCGCCCCAGCACGAGCGCCTTCAGGAGCACGACGAGGTAGCGGAGCGCGAGGAACAGGAGCAGCAGGCCCACCACGAGCACCACGACCCCGTTCGCGCCGAGCGCCTCGGTCATCCACCCCGAGACCGGCTTCGTGATCACCTTCAGCGGCGAGAGGAGCTCGGTCCCGCCCACGCCCGCCATCCCCTCGGTGAACGCGTATGCCGGCCGCGAGAGGATGCCGAAGAGGAGCTCCAGCGGGAGCAGGATCAGGACGGTCAACCAGTTGAAGAAGTCGTGGACCGTCGCGCCCGCCATCGCGCGGCGGAACTCGTCGGGCCGCGTGATGTGGCCCATGGACACGATCGTGTTCGTGACCGTCGTCCCGATGTTGGCCCCCATCATGACGGGGATGGCGTTCTCGACCGTCAGCGCCCCGCTCGCTACGAGCGCGACGGTCAGGCTCGTCACCGTCGAGGATGACTGGATGAGGCTCGTGGCGAGGATGCCGGTGAAGAGCGCGATGAGGGGGTCGCTCGTCGTGGCGAGCAGGCCCTCCGCGAAGCCCGCCCCCATGAGCTTGAACGCGCCGCCCATCAGCTCGAGGCTGACGAAGAACACGTAGAGCACGCCGAGGAGGGCGAGGACCTGGAGCGCGAAGCCGAGCGGCGACTTCGCCGGCGCGGCCGGGGGCGGGGTGAGCATGGCGGGGCGGGAGCCCGGTGCTGCGGTAGGACGGGCCTATTCGTCGTCGCCCCCGGTGGGCGAGCGGCGGATCTGGTCGAATGGGAGGGCCACCGACGAGATGATGTTGGAGAGGTGGCTCGACATCCGCCCGATCATCCGCGCGGAGATGGCGAGGGAGACGGCGTGGCTGACCGGGAGGTCGTCGGCCGCCGCCAGCGTGCGGAGGTAGCCCGTCACCTCCTTCTTGAGCGCGTCGTGCGCCTCCATCACGGCCCGGGACTGCCCGGCATCGGCGTTGAGGAAGGCGGTGCGGGCCTGCGGGAACAACGCCTGCACCTGGTCGCGGATGCGCCGGAGCGCGTCGACGTGCCGGCCGGACCGGGGGCCGTCGGCGAGGCGGGCCGCCTTCGCGATGCTCTTGGCGAGGTCCCCGCACCGCTCGGCGTCTTGCACGACGGAGATCAGCAGGAGGCTCAGCGCGAGCTCGTCGCGCGGGTCGATCGTCATGTGCTCCAGGACGGCGCGTCGGACCTTCTGCTCACGCGCGTTGATGTCCTCGTCGCGTGCCGAGAGGTCGAGCGCGAGGGGCTCGTTGTCGAGGAGGAGGGCGGTCGCGGCGGCGAACATCTCGCTGGCCGCGTCGAGCATCGCGCCCATGTCGTCGAGGCTCTGCTCGACGAGCGGGGGACGCGCGCCCGAGAGGAAGTCGAAGAACTTCATCGGGGTGTGGGAGTGGACCGCCGGGAAGGTAGCAGCGGCGAGGGATTGCCGGCACCCGATCTCATCCGGCGGGTCCGTCGGCCCTCTGCCGGCTGCTCCCCCGGACGACGAGCGGGGGCTCGAGGTGCTCCACGTGCGCCGGTGCCCGCGAGCCGCGGAGCCGGTCGAGGAGCCGCCGCGTGGCCTGCAGCCCCACGTCATACATCGTCTGGTTGACCGTGGTGAGGTCGAGGTAGCGCGCGAGCTTGATGTTGTCGTAGCCGACGAGGGCCACGTCCTCCGGCGCCCGGAGGCCCGCGTGGCGGAGCGCCGCGAGGGCCCCGATCGCCTGCACATCGGAGGCGGCGAAGACGGCCGTGGGCGGGTCGCTCAGCGCCAGCAGCTTCTGCATGGCCTCGTCACCGGCCTCCTCGCTGTAGCCGGCGTGCTTCCGGGTCTCGCCGAGGGCGACGAGGTCGGGGTCCGGGGCGATGCCGGCCGCCCCAAGCGCCTCGACGTAGCCCCGCTGTCGCTCGGCGCCCTTGATGCTCCAGGGGTGCGGCGCAATCATTCCGACGCGGCGGTGCCCCTGATCCAGAAGGTGACGGACGGCCGCGGCTGCGCCCTCGGCGTCGTCCCAGGTCACGGCGTCGAACCCAGGAAAGGACGTTCCGACGAGGGAGACGGGAGCGCGGAGTCCTTCGAGACGGGACCCGAGGTCGCCCAGGATCGGGATCGAGGCGACGAGGAGAGCGTCGACAGCGCCGCGGTCGAGGAAGCGGTGGAGCGTCTCGAAGGGGCGCACCGAGCCGAGGTTGCACAGCAAGAGGTCCACGTCGGCGGTGCGGAGCTCGTCGCGGACGCCCTTGAGGAGCTCGACGTAGAACAGCGAGGTGGCCGATGGGACGGCCACGGCCACGGTGTGTGCTCCGGGCTGAGCGAGGGCGCGGGCGTTGCGCTGGGGGTGGTAATGGTAGTGCTCCACGGCCTCCAGCACACGCGCCCGCGTCTCGTCTGCGACGCCCGCCGAGGCGTTGAGCACGCGGGAGACGGTCGCGATCGAGACGCCCGCGCGCGCGGCGACGTCGTGGATCGTGATCCGATCGGTCGGGGTGGGTCTCTTCGCCATGGGTCGCTCTGGGCGGTGAGGGCGCTTCACCGGCGCGCGCGCGCCGGGTT
>JAWWCA010000210.1:0-6169 GCA_033720695.1 Rubricoccaceae bacterium | reverse complement strand
CGGCCGACGTCCGCCTCGCCGTCTACGACGTGCTCGGCCGTGAGGTCGCCGTGCTGGTGGACGCTCGGGTAGAGGCCGGCACGCACCGCGCCGTGTTCGAGGCGGGTGACCTCGCCGCGGGCCTGTACGTGTACCGGCTCCAGGTCGGCACCGACGTCCGGACGGGCCGGATGACGCTGGCGCGCTGAGCGCGCTCGCCCGCTGATCCGCGGATCGGCTGAGACACGTCGGCGCCCGAGGGGGAACGGTCCCTCTCGGGCGCCGCCACGTTCCGTCTGCCTGTGGATACGAACGCCGAGCCCCCGCCGGTTTACCTTCCCCACCCCTCTGCCGGCCTCCCCTCCCTCGTGTCCGCCGCCCGCCTCCTCACGCCCGACGTCCTCTCCCGCCTCGACTCGATGGAGCTGCGGGCGCGGCTCATCGTCGAGGGGTTCATCACGGGGATGCACAAGAGCCCCTACCACGGGTTCTCGGTCGAGTTCGCCGAGCACCGGCCCTACAACCCCGGCGATGAGCCTCGGCACGTGGACTGGAAGGTCTACGCCAAGAGCGACCGGTACTACGTGAAGCAGTACGAGGAGGAGACGAACCTCCGGCACTACGTCGTCCTCGACACCAGCCGCTCGATGCGGTACCAGGGGGAGGCGCCGGTGACGAAGCTGGCGTACGGCACCACCCTCGCGGCCGCGCTCCACTACCTCATGGTGCGCCAGCGCGACGCGACCGGGCTCATCGCCTTCGACGAGCGGGTCCACACCCTCCTCCCCCCGAAGAGCACGGGCGGCCACCTCCGCGGCCTCCTCGCCACGCTCGACCGGCTGGCTCACGAGGAGCCGGAGAAGAAGGCGGCCCGGCGCACGGCCGCCGCCGCCGCCCTCGACGAGGTGGCCGAGCGGATCCACCGCCGCGCCCTCGTCGTCGTCGTGACCGACCTCTTCGAGAACGTGGCCGAGCACGACGCCCTGCTCAAGGCGCTCCGCCATCTCCGCTACCGCGGCCACGAGGTCCTGGTGTTCCACGTCCTCGACGCCGCCACGGAGCGGCACTTCGCCTTCCCCGACGTGCCCGTGGCCTTCCGCGACCTCGAGACGGGCGAGGAGGTGACGCTCCAGCCCGCGCAGCTCCGCGAGAGCTACCGGGAGGCCGTCGAGGCGTTCACAGAGCGCTTCCGCCGCCGCTGCCGCGAGATGCACGTCGACTTCGTCGAGCTCGACACGGCCCGGCCCTACGCCGAGGCCCTCCTGGCCTACCTCAACAAGCGCCGGCGCCTCTACTGAGAGCGGGGGCCGAGACGTATCCTCCTCGTTCCCGCCCGCTCTCCCCTGCCCCATGCTCGACCGCATCCGCGCCCTCGCCGACGAGGCCCATCCCGAGGTCGTCCGCCTCCGCCGCGCGATCCACCGCCGGCCCGAGCTGGCGTTCGAGGAGCACGAGACGGCCGCCCTCATCGCCGAGACGCTCCGCGGGCTGGGACTCGAGCCCCGGACCGGCGTCGCCACGACCGGCGTCGTCGCGCACATCGAGGGCGCGCGGCCCGGTCCCGTCGTCGCCCTCCGGGCCGACATCGACGCCCTCCCCATCCGGGAGGCCAACGCCTTCGACTTCAAGAGCGAGCGCGAGGGCGTGATGCACGCGTGCGGGCACGACGCCCACACGGCCTCCCTCCTCGGCGCCGCGACGATCCTGACGGCGCTGACGGACGACCTCGCGGGGACCGTCCGCCTCGTCTTCCAGCCGAGCGAGGAGAAGCCCCCCGGCGGCGCCCAGGCGATGATCGAGGAGGGCGTGCTCGACGCGATGGACGGCGTCGACGCCCCGGCGCGCATCCTCGGGCAGCACGTCTTCCCCCAGCTCCCGGCGGGCGTGCTGGGGGTCCGCCCCGGCCCCTTCATGGCGAGCGCCGACGAGCTGTACCTGACGATCCTGGGCGAGGGCGGGCATGCCGCCGCGCCGCAGGCGCTCGTGGACCCCGTCCTCGTGCAGGCCCACATGCTCGTGGCCCTCCAGGCCGTCATCTCGCGCAACCGCCCGCCCGACCAGCCCAGCATCCTCTCGTTCGGCCGCGTCGAAGCCGAGGGGGCAACGAACGTGGTCCCCGATGAGGTCCGGGTCCTCGGCACGTTCCGCGCGATGGACGACGCCTGGCGCTTCCGCGCCCACGACCTCATCCGGCGCACGGCCGAGCACACCGCCGCAGCATTCGGCGCGACGTGCGAGGTCGAGGTCGTCGTCGGCTACCCCGCCCTGGCGAACGACGAGGCGACCGCGGCCTGGGTGCGCGCGGCGGCCGTGGACTACGCCGGGGAGACGCGCGTGCTCGACCTCCCGATGTGGTACGCGAGCGAGGACTTCGCGTGGTACACGCAGCAGGTGCCGGGCGCCTTCTACGTCCTTGGCGTCGGCAACGAGGCCGAGGGCATCACGCACGGCCTCCACACCCCCCGCTTCACCGTCGACGAGGAGGCGCTGCGCACGGGCGCCGGCTTCCTCGCCTACCTCGCCTGGCGCCACGGCGCCGACGCGGCCTGACGACGGCGCGGGGACCCACCGGAGGCCCCGCGCCGCCTCGGCCTCAGCGGGCGCGCGTGACCCGCTGGCTGACGACCTCGGACCCGGCCGTCAACCGCACGAGGTAGACCCCGGCTGGGAGGTCGGCCACATCGAACGCCGCCTCGTGGCGTCCGGCTGCCATGGGTCCCTCGGCGAGCACGGCCACCTCGCGTCCGAGCACGTCGTAGACGGCGAGGTGCACCACCCGGGTCTCGGGGAGCTCGAACGCGAGCGCGGTCCTGCCGGAGGCGGGGTTCGGCCGTGCGGTGCCGAGCGTGACGCCCGCGACCGATCCCGTCGCCGCCGCGCTCCACGGCGTCGCCTCCACGGCGGCCCAGTCCCCGAAGGGGCCAGCCTGCCGCGGCGCCGGCACGACCCGGACCAGGAAGGTCTCGGAGTCGAGCGTGGCCCCTGAGAACTGGCCGATCCGGAGCGTGTAGAGGTAGGCCCCCGGCGGCACAAACCCGGGGATGGGCTGCACCAACGATCCGGTGAGCGTCGCGCCGGCCGGGAGGGTGCCCGAGCGGATCAGCCCGGAGACGCTACCGGGCGACACGGTGAAGAAGAGGTCGCCCGTGACCGGGGCCGCGGTGTTGTTGGTGATGGCGTAGTCGAAGGACACCGAGCCACCGGGGGAGACCGTGAGCGAACTCGTCGGAGCCGCCTCGAGGTCGAAGTTCGGGACGAACGGACCCGCGGTGATGTTGTCGATGCCGAGCGTGGCGACGATGTTCGGTCCCGGCGTCATCGGCTGGGGGCCATGGTAGATGCGCAGCTTCGAGACCGCCGCGAGCGTGGCGTTGACGTCGGTGGCCCCGCTGTCGGGGGTGAGGTCCCCGGGCGCGACCGAGAACACGGCCGCCTGCCACCCGCTGCCCGGCGGCAGGATCACCGGCGTGGTGGATACGAACCGGCCGCCTGGCCCCTCCAACCACAGCCGTATGGTCAACTCGGTCGCCCCCTGGTTGTCGAGGTCCATCCGGAGGGTGGTGACCCCGGCGGCGATGTAGTCTCCGGCCCACTGGTTCTGGTTGAAGACGACGAGCTTTCCACCGGGGCCGCTGCCGTCGGAGATGATCCGGAGGTAGCGGTCGAAGGGCCCCCCCGGCCCTCCGCCATCGACGTTCGTGATGGCCGAAGGCGCCCGGCCGTTGCGCCAGTCCATTGCGGTGCCGTCGTTGAAGTCATCGGATTGGCCGTTGGTGACCTGCGCCGAGAGCGGAGCGGCCGTGACCAGGAGCGCCGTGACGGCGCAGAGCGTGCGGAGGTGGAGGAGACGCATGGGAGTGGAGGGTGGGGTCGTAGAAGCGCCCTGTCGGATGCGTAAACCACGCGCCGACAACAGGATAGATCCTCATCGATGAGCCATGACCACGTGGATCAGCCCCACCCGCCCTCTCGTGCAGGCACCTGTGTGAGATCGCGGCCTGCAGCGGGTCGTCGTTCCCGTCGGCGCGGACAGCCCTGGCAGGCAGCGGGGGGCGGCCCCACCACAGCCCGCCCCGCGCCTCTCCCACCTCAGCGGGCCAGCGTGACCCGCTGTGCGAAGGCCTGCCCCCCCACCGTCAGGCGCACCACGTACAGCCCCGCCGCGAGGTCTCGCCCGTCGAGCGTGGCCCGGTGCCGGCCCGCCTCCCGCTCCGCATCCACGAGCCGGGCCACCTCACGGCCGAGGACATCGTAGACGGCGATGCGGACGTGCGCGGCCTCGGGGAGGTCGTAGCGGAGCGTCGCCCGGTCGGAGAACGGGTTCGGGGCGGAGGCGTGGAGGGCGTAAGCCGCCGGCAGCGACTCGCCCGCCGCGGCCTCGCTGGCTGCGCCTGTCGCCTGGCGCGTCGCCTCCGTCTCGTGGGCGTCGGCCTCGTCGGCAGCCCCGCGCATGGCCGCCTCCAACGCTGCGGCCTCCGCCTCCGTCATCGTCGCGGCAGCCAGGACCGGCGCGCCGTCGGTCACTTCGTAGACCACCCAGGCCGACGACGCCTCGCGCGGCGAGGCGCTCCGGTCCGCGAGGGGCGCATCGCCCGCCACGCGCTCGGCTGCCTCCTCCTTCACGACCACGAAGGCGTCCTCGTCGATCACGGTGTCGGGGTAGGTGCCCACGCGGATGCGGAGGGCGTAAACGCCCGCGGCGATGCTCGCCGTCACCGGCTGCGACAGCGACACCGGGCCGAGCACCTGGCCCGCATTCAGCGTCCGCGTGACGGGCCCGACCAGCGGGGCTCCCTGATACACGCTCCCGTTCGGCGTCAGCCCGTCGATCCAGATGTCCACCGTCTGAGGCTCTGCCGTCGTGTTCTCGAGGCGAGCGCGGTACTGGACGGGACCGCCCGAGGCCGGAACGATGACGGGCCCATCGGCCGGACCCGTCTGCGGGGTCAGGGTCGCCGTGACGTCCTCCACCGGTTGCGCCGTGATCACCACCTGGGTCGCACCGTAGATGATGTCGAAGGACCACCCGGCCGGCTCCTCGACCGAGTCGAACGCGTCGACGACGCTGCCGGCGGTGAGGATGGTATAGGAGTCACCAACGGTGGGGGTGTAGCTGCCGTCGAACTGGATCTTGAGGATGCCCCCGAGGGTCGCCGTTCCGGAGACGACGAGCTGGTCGTGCTCGGTGCCGGGGGTGAGGCCACCGAGCTCGGTGACGAGGCGCCCCCCAACCCTCGGGGCGTAGGTGCCGGACCAGTTCAGGATGTCCACTGAGTTGCCAGGCGCCACGTCGCCGTTGAGCGTGATGTTGCTGGCGCTGGTCGGAGGCGCGACCGTGGCGGCCCCCTCGATCACGCCGTCGGGCCGGTTGTCCAGCGACCGCGTGAACGCGAGCGTGCCCGCGTTCCCTTGGATGACGCCCCCCGCCTCGTTCGTCGTGGCGACGTCAACGATCGAGGTGCCAGTCCCGGTGCTCTTCTCGATCGTGCCTCCCGCTTCGTTCGTAAACGCGGGCGCGCTGCCCGTGGCGTAGTCGAGGTCGACGTCGGCCTGGAGGTCGTAGAGCCCGGCGTTCTCGATGCCGGCCGAGAGGTTCATGTTGAGCTGGCCCTCCTCGTGGCTGACCGTGCCGGTGTTCCGGAAGACGGGGTCGCTGCCTGTGTTGTCGCCGTTGAGCGACTTCGTGCCCGCGCCCGTGAGCCGGAAGAGCCCGGCGTTCGTGAGGAGCCCCGTGCCCGGGGCCGAGACGACCCCGCCGGTCCACTGGTAGCCGGTGCCCCCGAAGTCGAGCGTGGCCGCGGTCCCGTCGGCGACGGTCAGGGTGACGTCGTGGCCGACGAAGCCGTCGGGCGCGCCCGAGAGCGTGCCCGAGGCCGTGAACGTCCCGCCGTCGAAGAGGAGCACGGCCCCCGCGTCGGCGTCGTAGCTCCCGCCGCCGAGCGTGCCCGAACGCGTGAAGCGGAGCTCACCAGCGTTCGCCTCGACCGTACCACCGCTGTTGGTGAAGGGCACGTCGAAGAACGATTGGACCCCACCCGTGCTCTTCCGGAGCGTCCCGGCCGCCTCGTTCGTGAAGCCGGGCGCGTTGCCCGTGGCGTAGTCGAGGTCGACGTCGGCCTGGAGGTCGTAGAGCCCGGCGTTCTCGACGCCGGCCGAGAGGTTCACGTTGAGTTGGCCCTCCTCGTGGCTG
>JAWWCA010000209.1:0-6190 GCA_033720695.1 Rubricoccaceae bacterium | reverse complement strand
TCACCGGCCTGCTGCCCATCGCGGCCTGCGCAGACCCCCCCGCCCCTCCTCCCGAGGAGGGCGACGACGAGGCCTTCGCCCTCCTCACCCGGCTCGACGTCTCCGCCATCGCCGAGGCCTACAGCCGTCTCGACCGATACGCCTACACCGCGGAGGTCCGCCTCTCGGCGCACGACGGGGCGGGCGCCCGCGCGGCTTCCCGCACCGTCGAGCGCCACCCCACCGACGACGGCATCGCGGAGCGGCTCGTCTCGTCGGAGGGCGACGAGGCGATGGCCCAGGGCTGGGACGCGACGGTTCGGCTGGTGGACCCGCTCCCGGCGCTCCTCCCCGACGAGCCCGCCTTCCTCTCCGCTCGCTCGCGCGAGGATTACCGTTACCGCCTCGCCGACACCCTCCTCGGCGGCGCGCGCCACCGCGTCGTCGAGGCAGTGCTCCGGCCGGAGGCCGGCGGCGAGCAGGTCATCCGCCGCGCCCGGTTCCTCCTCGCCCCCCGCACCGACCGCATCCTGGGCGCCGAGGTCGTGCGACGCTCGGCGTCCGTCCTCTACGACGAGACCGCCGAGGCCAGCGTCCGACTCCGCCCCGGTCCCGGCGGCGCGTTCGTCCTCGACTCCGCTGTGGTCGAGACGACGGTCGACGTCCCGGGCGCGTCGCCACGCCGGCTCCGGCTCGCCCAGCGCGTCCGCGACGTGCGCCCTCACCCGTAGCCGCTCGCGTGTCCCTCGCCACCGACCTCCCGCCGCTCCTCCGGACCGAGCGCTTCGGACGCGCGCTGCGGTGGTCCGCGCAAACGGGCTCGACGAACGCCGACGCAGCCGCCTGGGCCGACGAGGGCGCGCCCGAGGGGGCCGTCGTCGGGACGGACCACCAGACGGCGGGACGGGGGCGGCTCGGCCGCGCCTGGTCGGACACCCGCGGGCTCAACGTGCTCGTCTCCCTCGTGCTCCGCCCGGCCCTCGCCGCCGACCGGCTCGGCCTCGTCCCGCTCGCGGCCGGCGTCGCGGTGGCCGAGACCGTCGCCGCCTGGACGGCCCCGGCCGAGCCCCATCTCAAGTGGCCCAACGACGTGCTCCTCGGCCGGCGCAAGGTGGCCGGCCTCCTCCTCGAAGGGAGCCTGACGCCGGGCGCCGGCCCCACCCTCGTCCTCGGCCTCGGCCTCAACGTGAACCAGACCGACTTCCCCGCCGAGGTCGCAGAGCGCGCCACGTCGCTCGCGCTCGAGGTGGGCCGGCCGCTCCCCCGGGCGGCCCTCCTCGCCGACCTCCTCCTCGCCCTCGAACGCCGCTACGACGCCCTACTCGCCGGCGAGGACGAGGCGCTGCGCGCTGCCTTCGAGCGCCGGATGGTGGGGCGCGGGCAGGAAGTGACCGTCGCGTTCTCAGGCAAGCAGGACGCCCCGCTCCGCGGGACCGTCCTCGGCGTCGCCAGCACCGGCGCCCTCCGCCTCGCCACGGCCGGCGGGCTCCGCACGCTCTCCGCCGGCGAGGTCACCCTCCGAGCGGACCGCAGCGACGCCTGAGACCTCCCTCGCGATCCTATCCTCTCGCCCATGTTCCTCGCGCTCGACATCGGCAACACGCTCGTCAAGGCGGGCCTGCACGACGGCGCCGCCTGGGTCCGCACGGCGCGCGTCCCGACGGGCGCCGCGGCCGGCGAGGCGCTGACCCGCCTCGCCGAGGGCGTGGACGTGGAGGCGGCGGGGCTCGCCTCCGTTGTCCCCCACCGGACGGCGGCCTGGGCTGAGGCGGTGCAGGGCGCGCTCGGGGTTTCGCCCCGCTCGGTGGACGCCGCGAGGCCCCTCCCCTTCCGTCTCGCCTACGAGACCCCCGAGACCCTCGGAGCAGACCGGCTGGCGGCGGCGGCGGCGGCCTGGCTCCGATTCGGCCTGAACGCAGGAGACCCCCCTCGCCCGGTCGTCGCGCTCGACGCCGGGACGGCGGTGACGACGGAGGTGATCTCGGCGGAGGGCGTCTACCTCGGCGGCGCCATCGCGCCCGGGGCCCCCCTCCTCCACCGCGCCCTCGCCGAGCAAACCGCGCAGCTCCCGGCGGTCGACTGGCCCGACATCCTCGATCCCATCGGAGCCTCGACGGTGTCGGCCATCCGGGCTGGCCTCGGCGTCCTCTTCCTCGACGGCGTCCGCGGCCTCCTCGACCGCACCGCGGGGGCCCTGGAGGCGCCGCCGTTCGTCGTGGCCACGGGGGGGTGGGCGGTGTGGCTGTCGGAGCACCTCGACGGCATCGACGCCGTCGAGCACCACCTCGTCCTCGAGGGCGTCCGCCTCCTCACGGCCCCGGGCTAGCCGTGGAGCGGGTGCGTTGCGTCCACGTCGAGGAGCGACTGGACGCGGGCCAGCACCATGTCGATGGCGACCTTGTTCTTCCCCCCGCGCGGGATGATCACGTCGGCGTGGCGCTTCGACGGCTCGACGAACTCGAGGTGCATCGGGCGGACGGTGCGGCGGTATTGCTCAAGAACGGCGTCGAGGGAACGGCCCCGCTCCCGGAGGTCCCGCTCGATCCGCCGCATCAGCCGGACGTCGTCCGCTGCGTCCACGTAGAGCTTGATGTCCATGCGCTCGCGGAGCGCAGGCTCGGCGAGCACGAGGATCCCCTCGACGATGACGACGGGCCGCGGAACCACGTCGACGGTCTCGTCGCGCCGCCGGTGCCGGGTGAAGTCGTAGACCGGCTTCTGGACGGTCGCCCCAGCGAGGAGCCGGTCGAGGTGCGCCACCATGAGGTCGGTCTCGAGGGCGTCCGGGTGGTCGAAGTTGAAGAGGGCGCGCTCGTCGAGGGGGAGGTGCGCGAGGTCCCGGTAGTAGGCGTCGTGATCGAGGAGGGCGATCCGGCCTGGACCGAAGCGGTCGAGGATGCGGCGCTGCACGGTCGTCTTCCCCGACCCGGACCCTCCAGCAACTCCGATGACGACGGACATGGGCAGCGTGGGGTGCGAGGTTAGGAAGGGTCCGATCGAGGCTGCCTCACGTCCACCCGCTCCCCCGCCTACTCCTCGTCGTCGTCGGACTCGCGGCGAGCGCGCCGCTCGGCCTCGGCCTCGGCCCGCGCCTTCCGTCGCGCCTCGCGGCGGGCCTCCCAGCCCGGCCGGCTCACCATCGCGACGACGCCCCCTTTCTCGTCGAGCTCGGAGGCGTCGGGGTCCACCTCGTACCCATCGGGGGCTTCCCAGTCCTCCAGCGCCTCGAGGTCGTCGGCCAGCTCGGTGACGATGAAGTGGACGAGGTTGCCGCGGAGGTCCTTGACGCCGTGCGTGACCGGCTTCCGTTCGCCGTCTTCCTCGCGGTAGAACTTGACGCGGTACATCCGGTCGTACGACCGGTCGTCTTCCCAGGCGTCCTCGTGCGTGCCCGAAAGGAGGTTCCAGACCACCTTGCCTTGGAGGAGGCGGTTGAGGAGCGGCGAGAGGTGGGGCCGCCAGTAGCGCGACACCTTCCCGATCCCCTCGACCGTCGCGTCCATCTTGAGACGGTAGTAAGGGATGAGGTCGTCGGGCCGGAGGAGGCCGAACATCCCGGAGAAGATGACGCCGTTCTCGAGGAGGCGGCGCTGCGCGCCGGTGGGGAGCGCGGCGAACTCCATCGCCTGGTACATCACGCCGGGCCCGTAGCGGTCGATGGCCGCCATGAGCGGGCTCCGGTAGACCTCTAGGTCGGCGTCGACGGCCTCCTGGAGCGTGTCGCCCTTGACCCCGAAGAGCGATCCGAGCGCCTCATCGTCGGCGTCCCGGATCTGCGCCTGGAGGGCGTCGATGAGCGCGCGTCGCTCGGCGTTGACCTCGGAGAAGTAGTTGAACGTGTTCGACGAGCGGTAGTCGAACATGTCCGGCGCGAGGGGGTTGCCGCCCGGCTGCTTGCCTTCGGCCGAGGGCATAAGAATCGCGAACCGCACCGACATGGGGGAAGCGCGTGGGGGTCGGGTGAGAGGAGAGGGAGAGAGGGGCCAGGGCTCAGGAGGCGCGGCGGAGCGGCGGGGGTCCCCCGTCGCGGTCGCCGCCGGTCCGGCGGCTGCGCGCCTCCTTCATGAGGGCCTCGGCCTCGCTGAGGAGCTGCTCGGCCTGCTGACGGGCATCGGCGACGACGGCGTCGGCACTCTGCCGGGCCTCGTTCGGGACGGACTCGGAGACGAGGTCCCCCACCACCCGTCCGAGTTGGCTGGACCAGCGGTCGAGGAGGTAGGCGAGACGCTGGCGAACCTCCCGCCCCTCGTCGGGCGCGAGGAGGATCCCGAGGGCGAAGCCGGTGGCGCCGCCGAGGGCGAAGCCCCAGAAGGAGGCTCGGAGGGGGCTGCGGTGCTCGCGCATGAAGGGCGGGGTGTCAGGTGACGGAGAGGCTCATGAAGATACGCCCCGACGCGCCGGGGGTTGCCCGCGCTCGGCTCGGATGGAAGGCCCGGATGGAACACGAAAAGCTGCGCCTGCTGGGCAGGCGCAGCCTCCGTGGTCTGATCGACGCGGCGCGCTCGGGTCGAGCGGCCGCGGGCGGCGGCGCCGGCTAGCGGTTCTTCTTCTTGTGGCGGTTCTTCCGAAGCCGCTTCTTCCGCTTGTGCGTGGCGATCTTGTGGCGCTTGCGCTTCCGGCCGCAGGGCATAGGAACTCGTGCTGGTTGAGGATTTGAGGGGTAGCCGCGCAGTATACGCGCCAGATCGGCTCCCGAGCCAGACCCGCGAGGACTTGGACGCAGCTTCACCCGGGGCACTCAATTCCCGGATCGTGTACAGCGGTGTATACCCCGATGCACACTCCGCAGTCTGCCCTGGGCCCCAGGGAGGCCTGCATCCCGCCGGGCTCCGTTGGCACACGCATTGTTAGGAGTCGGCTCGGACTCTGGAACGCCTCCTTATCCAGGATCCGGCTCGGCGCTAGCACGAGCGACGCCTGGCCCGAGGGCCGGCTTTCTGTCGGGCGGACACGTTTGGGTGAGCGTGTCCGCCCGGCTCCTTTTTGTGCCCTGTCCGCGGCGAGCCCCGCCCGTATACTCCGGCTCGATGCGCCTCTGCACGACGATCCCTCGCTTCTGCGCCGCCCTCGCGTTGGCCCTCGCGCTCTCTGCCTGCTCGCCCTCCGTTGCCCCGCTCTACCGAGACTACGAGGTCGAAGCCCCCTCAGCCGAGGCGAGCGATGACGTCTACACTCGGATCCGCGTAGCCCTCACCGACGCCGGGTGGGAGCTGCGCCCGACCGACGTCCCCAACGTGGTGTCGACGGCGCCGCGCCAGACCGACAACTGGGGCCTTTACCGGACCGAGGTGGCGCTTGACGTCGCGCCCGTCGGAGAGCACCACGTCCGGGTTTTCTTCCACCCCGTCCGCTACTCCGTTCTCGGCGGGCGCAGCAAGCTCAGCTACCTCGGCAGCGGCCTCCGGCGGGCGCTCCTCCCAGACCTCAACGCCTCCTTTGCGCGCCAGGGGTTCGTGGTGCTGGGGACGCCACGGGAGCGGGACGAAGAATCCGTAGAAGGCTAGCTCTCCTGGAACCGGGGAGGGGGTTAGCGCTACTATGGGCTCTCCCGCTCTGGCGGGGCTGCTCTTTCGAATCTTGGGGATGACACGGTTTCGACGGATGGATGATGCGGCAGGCTGCGTGCCGGGTGGTTCTCAGCACGCCCGCGACACCCGCTGAGAAACTGAATAGTTGCCAACGACTATTCCTACGCGCTGGCGGCGTAACGCCGACTAGCTGTCTCCGGGTGGGGCTGCTCATCGCCCTGCCCCGAGGCATCGCCTAAGATGAGCTAGCGACGCAGGCTCCGGCTGAGCCGAGGTCGCGAACCCCAACCAGCCTGCGCCGGTGAGGAAGCCCCGCCGATGGGCCCTGCTTCACCGGCAAAGACCCTCAATACGTCGGCTACGCATGTAGACGCCTGGACTGCAGTTCCATTCGGACCCGGGTTCGACTCCCGGCATCTCCACAAGAAAACGCCCCATTTCGGCCATTGCGCCCGAAATGGGGCGTTTCTATTTTAGGCACTGCCGGAAACACTGCCGGTTTTTTCGATGAAAGTGCCTACGCCCCCCTCCCCGACCCCACCGACGGCGCCTCCGGAGGAGCCTGCACTTACGGGCTCCCCCTCTGCTGCGGAACTCCGCGCTGCGCTCGCCGACGCGCGGGTCGCGGACGCGCTGCACCTCGCGCTCCGCGACGCCCGACTCCGGGCGCGCTTCGCAACGCT
>JAWWCA010000208.1:0-6272 GCA_033720695.1 Rubricoccaceae bacterium | reverse complement strand
GGGCGCCGGGCGCTTCTCGTTCGGGCGTGGCGGGCGTAGCTTCCCGCTTCTGCACCTCCACCGATGCTCGTCTCGGACCTCCCCACGCCGTCGCTCCTCGTCGAGCGCGCGCGGCTCGACACCAACCTCGCCGCCCAGCAGGCGCGGGCCAACCGGGAGGGGGTGGCGCTGCGTCCCCACGTCAAGACGCACAAGAGCCCGGACCTCGCGCGGCAGCAGGTGGCCGTCGGCGCCCGGGGGCTGACCGTCGCCACGGTCACGGAGGCCGAGGCCTTCGCCGCCGCCGGCCACGACGACCTCCTCATCGCCCGCGAGGTCGTGGACGACGGGCTCTTCAGCCGGATCGCCGACCTCGGCATGCGCGGCGCCCGCGTCGCCTTCCTCGTCGACACGCCCGAGGGGGCCGGCCTCGCCTCCCGGTTCTTCGCCGAGCGCCGCCTCCAGGCCGACGTCCTCGTGGAGGTGGACACCGGCCACGGACGCTGCGGCGTGGCGTGGGACAGCGACGAGGCGGAGGGCTTCGTCCGGCACGTGGCGGGGCTGCCGGGGCTGGCGCTGGGCGGACTCCTCACGCACGGCGGCCACGGCTACGCCGGCCCTCGCGACGGTGAGACGGCGGGCGACGCGCTCGTCCGGGCGATGACGGAGGAGCGCGACCGGCTCCTCGCCCTCGCCGCCCGCCTCGGAGCCGCTGGCCTCCTCGACGAAGAGGCCGTGCTCTCGCTCGGCTCGACGCCCACCGTCAGCCGGTTCGAGAACCAGCACGTCCCGGTAGAGGGGCGCGAGGGCGTCCGCTTCGCCATCACCGAGGTGCGCCCGGGCAACTACGTCTTCCACGACGCGATGCAGGTGGCCCTCGGCGTCGTGCCCCTCACGGCCTGCGCCCTCACGGTGCAGGCCACCGTCCTCTCCATCCGCCGCGGCGACGACGGGACCGACCGCGTCGTCCTCGACGCCGGCAAGAAGGTGCTGACGACGGACGGCGGCGGCGGCACCGAGGGCTACGGCATCCTGCTCCACAGCCCCAGCACGATGAAGCCGCTCCCGCACGCCCGTCTCGTCGCGCTCAGCGAGGAGCACGGGTGGGTCGAGGTCCCCGGCGGCTCCACGTTCGACGTCGGCGACCGCGTGCGGATCGTGCCCAACCACGCCTGCGTGGCCGTGGCGACGCAGCCGCGCCTCTACCTCGTGGACGGCGAGGACGTGGTGGAGGAGTGGCCCGTCGTGGCGCGCTGAGCCGCTGCTAGTCCTCGAGGACCGCGACGTCCCACGCGGCGTCGCCGTAGGTGTAGAAGAGGCACGGCTCCTCCGAGACGCACGCCGTTCGGTGCGGCGCGCCGCCCGGGACGTACCAGTAGTCCCCGGCCCCCATCTCGCGGAGGGCCTCATCGTCTGAGTAAGGGTTCGTCACCCGCCCCTGGATGACGACGCCGTGGTAGGCGTTCGTGTGGGTGTGGACGGGCGTGCTGACGCCGGCGTCGAACCGGATGAGCTTGCCGTGGGCCTCCGCCATCATGTCGCCGTGGGTGGCGGCGAAGGTTACGCCCGGCACGATCTCGACCCATTCGAGCGCGTCATACGGGGTGAAGACGGCGTCGGACGGCTGAGCGGCGGCGGGAACGGCGCCGAGGACGGCGAAGACGAGGAGGAGGAGGGAGAGGCGCATCGGAGGTCGGACGTGAGGGGGTGGAACCTGGACAAGAAGCGGCGCACGGACGAAAGATGCAAGCGGAGCGCGCCGGGAGGCAGGGCCTGGGCCAAGCCCGGGCCGGCTGCCCGTATCTTGACGCAACGGCAACCCACAACCGACGGAGCAGGGAACGACATGGCCGGCCATAACAAGTGGTCCAAAATCAAGCGGAAGAAGGGCGTCGCCGACGCACGGCGCTCGAAGGTGTGGGCCCGCATCACGCGCGACCTCATGGTCGCGGCCCGCGAGGGCGGCGGCGACCCCGAGATGAACGCCCGCCTCGCCCTCGCCGTCGAGAAGGCGAAGGCGGAGAACATGCCGAAGGAGAACATCGAGCGCGCCATCAAGCGCGGCACCGGCGAGATCGAGGGGGCCGACTACGAGGAGGTCGCCTACGAGGGCTACGGCCCCGGCGGCGTCGCCGTCTTCGTGGACACGCTCACCGACAACACCAACCGGACCGTGGCCGACCTCCGGAGCCTCTTCTCGAAGCACGGCGGCAACCTCGGCACCTCCGGCTCCGTCGCCTTCCTGTTCGAGCAGAAGGCCGTCTTCGAGATCGCCCCGGAGGGGCTCGACGAGGACGACCTCTTCCTCCTCGCCGCCGACGCCGGCGCCGAGGACCTCCGCCGCGACGACGACGCCTTCGTCGTCACCGCCCCCGTCGAGGCGTTCGGCGTCGTCCAGGCCGCCCTCGCCGACGCGGGCGTGGAGCCGCGCGAGGCCGGCCTCCAGCGCCTCCCCACCACCACCACCGCCCCCGACGCCGCCACCACGGCCACCGTCCTCAAGCTCCTCGACGCCCTCGACGACCACCAGGACGTCCAGGCCGTCTACTCCACGCTCGACGTGGACGAGGAGACGCTCGCGTCGATGGCGGAGGGGTGAGTCTCGGCGGCCGCGGGCCTGCCCGTCCGCCAGCCTTCCACGCTCATGATCGTCCTCGGCATCGACCCCGGCACGCGGCACACCGGCTACGGTGTGCTGGAGGTCGCGCGCCGGACGGAGAAGGCGCTGGACTACGGCGCGCTCGACCTCTCGGCCAAGCTCCCGCACCCCGAGCGGCTGAAGCGGATCTACGCCGAGATCGAGCGGCTCATCGCGGCCTACGGGCCGGACGAGTGCGCCGTCGAGATGCCCGTCTACGGCCAGAACGCGCAGTCGATGCTGAAGCTGGGGCGGGCGCAAGCCGCCGTGATGCTGGCCGCCGCCAACCACGACGTCCCCGTCACGCAGTACACCCCGAAGGAGGTCAAGAAGTCCGTCGTCGGCAACGGGAACGCCGCGAAGGAGCAGGTCTGGTTCATGGTCCGTGCGCAACTCGGCCTCACCGAGAGCCGCGGCCTCGACGCCTCCGACGCCCTCGCCGTCGCGCTCTGCCACGCCCACCGCGTGGAGCAGGGGCCGGCGGGGCGGTTCAAGGACTGGAAGAGCTACGTGGCCGCGAACCCCGGCCGCGTGCGCTGAGGCCCCCGCGTCGCGAGAGGGCCGGGGGGCACGTGCCCTCGCCCGGCGTCACTCGTACGAGATGCCGCGCTCCTCGTCCCGGACGCGGACGACGTCGGACACCTCCTTCGGGTCGAGCCCCTTCTCGCTCATCTGCACGACGAGGTCGGCGATCTGCTGGTCCTTGTTCGGCGCCTGGTTCCACTCGGGGTGCGCCGACTCCACGAGCGCGATGAGGATGCGGAGGTAGGGGTAGCGCGCTTCGGGATCCTCCAGCCCCGCGATGGACTGGGCAAACAGCTGGGCATTGCGCCCGACCTGTCGGTCGAAGATCTTGGTGTCGTAGCGCGGCATGAGAGGGGGCGGGGGAGGAGCAGGGGCGAGAGGACGGCGTATACTACGCCGCCGACGCCCCGGTTCACGCGCCCCGTGACGCGACGCCGTCGCCTCGGCCTCGTACGTTCCTCCCCCTCAGCCCCCTTCGCGCGCCCCTCGCCGGCCCTCCGACAGTGACGACGCAGCCCCTCGACAGCTTCCCCAACCCGCGCCCGAGCTACCGGCTCGAGCTGCTGCCCGTCGTGCCGCCGTTCTACCGGCGGGCGCGGGCCAGCCAGGTGGGTCCGGGCGAGCTCGTCTACTACGGCCCCGCCCCCGCCTACTACGGCATCGGCGAGGTCGTCGGGGAGACCGACCGGCACCTCGTCGTGGACTTCCGGGGCACGGGGCGCTTCGGCGTGCACCAGGAGGTCATCGAGCGGCACTACGTGCTCCCGATCCCCGCCGACCAGCTCGAGCAGCTCTAGCCGCCGCGCGCCGGTCGCCGCCTCGGCCCCCGCGCTCAGTCGAAGTCGAAGGCGATGGGGAGGGAGAAGAGGGCGCTGGGCGAGAGGAAGCGCGCCTCGAAGGTGCCGTCCACGGAGGCGTCGATGAACGCGTCCGTGTCGGGGAGGAGGAGGCCGCGGCCGTCGAACCGGAACGAGCCCGAGAGGAAGCCGGCGTCGAAGTCGGTGATGGTGAGGACGCCCTCGGTGGCCGAGACGACGGGGCCGCTGGCCTCGGGGGTCTCGGCGTCGATGAGGTCGGCGTAGGACCCGGCGAAGGCGGCCGGCGCCGTCTGCGCGCTCTCGATGGGGTAGACGCCGGTGCCCGGCTGGTCGCCGGGCCGCCACAGCGCGACGTACGCGTACTCGTCCTCGTCGTTGTCGAAGAGGTCGCCGCGGAAGAAGATCAGGACGAAGACGCTCCCCTCCCTCCCGTCGAAGACGGTGTAGTAGGCTTCGCCGGTGTAGGCCTCGGAGACGTCGCCGGAGACGTCGGCGATGAACTCGCCGTCGAGGTCGAGGCCGTCTTGGTCGCAGCCGGCGGCGGCGACGGCGAGGAGCGCGAGGAGGGACACCCGGGCGGCGGCGCGGAGGAGGCGTGGAGTCGGTCGCATGGCAACAGCAGAGGAAGGGAGTTCCCTCGTTACTCCAAGCCCATGGCCGTTGTTCGGCCGCGGCGATTTACCCCGAAGCGGCGTCATGCTTCCGACATCACGTGCGCGCGCAAAGTCGGGAGGGTAGCTTCCCCGCACCGCGCGGCGTAGGCCCGCGATCGCCGCGCGTCCCGCCTCCTCACCCGACCGCCTCCCGCCCCCGTCCCCCATGCCCCTGCTCCAGGTCGAGCACGTCACGAAGCGCTACGGGCAGGGCCGCTCGGCCGTCGTCGCCGTCAACGACGTCTCGTTCCAGGCCGAGCCCGGTCGCATCTTCGGGCTCCTCGGCCCCAACGGCGCCGGGAAGACGTCGGCGATCCGGATGATCACCTACATCACGACGCCGGACGCCGGGCGCATCACGCTCGGCGGCCGCCCGGTGGGGCCGGCCACACAGCGCGTGATGGGGTACCTCCCCGAGGAGCGCGGGCTCTACCGCAAGCTCCGCGTCGGCGAGCAGCTCGTCTACCTCGCCCGCCTCAAGGGGCAGGGCGCCGCCGAGGCCGAGCGCGCCGCCCGCCGCTGGCTCGACCGCTTCGACGCCCACCCGTGGTGGGGCAAGAAGGTCGAGGAGCTCAGCAAGGGGATGCAGCAGAAGGTGCAGTTCATCGCCACGGTGGCCCACGACCCCGAGCTCGTCATCCTCGACGAGCCCTTCAGCGGGCTCGACCCCCTCAACGCCGACCTCCTCCGCGAGGTGATCGCCGAGCTGCGAGCGGCGGGCCGGACGGTCCTCTTCGCCAGCCACCGGATGGAGCAGGTCGAGCAGCTCTGCGACGACCTCTGCCTCATCGCCGACGGCCGCGTCGTCCTCCAGGGCGCGCTCCGCGACGTCAAGCGCCGGTTCGGCCGCGACACCGTCACCGTCGCCTTCGACGGCGGCGACGCCTGGCTCGACGACCTCGCGGCGCGCGGCGCCGTGGACGTGCTCTCGCGGACGGCCGGCCACGTGACGGCGCGCCTCCGCCAGGGCACGCCGCCCCGGAGCGTCCTCGAGGCCGCCCTCGCCGGGACCCGCGAGGTGGTCCACTTCGAACTCCACGAGCCGCCCCTCGACGAGATCTTCCGCCTCGCCGTGGGGCAGGCGGACGGGCGGCCGAGCGGATGGGCCCTCGGCGGCATCCCCGAGGAGAGCCTCACCCCCGGCGTGCTCGACGATCCCCCGACCCCGTGAGCAAGATCCTCCTCATCACCCGGAGCGAGTACCTCCGCCGCGTCCGCTCCAAGACGTTCGTCCTCACGACGCTGCTGGCGCCGCTCCTCGCCCTCGGCGTCGTCGCCCTGCCCATCGCCTTCGCCACCCTGGCCGAGGACGCCGCCGTGCGCCGCGTGGCCGTCCTTGACGCGACGGGGCAGCTCGCCGCGCCCCTCGCCGAGGCGCTCCCCCCTACCTACCGCGTGGCGCGGGCCGCCGCGCCCCCCGACTCCCTCCGCGCCCGCGTCCTCGACGGCCGCCTCGACGGCTTCTTCGTCCTCCCGCCCGGCCTCCTCGACGGCACCGAGGCGGCGACCTACTACTCCCGCGGGGTGGGCGGACTGGCGCAGCAGGTGGCCCTCCAGGCCGCCCTCCGCGACGTCGTCCGCGCCGCGCGCATCCGCGCCGCCGGCGCCAACGACACCGTCCTCGCCCTCCTCGACGCCCGCGCCGGCTTCGACCTCGTG
>JAWWCA010000207.1:0-6346 GCA_033720695.1 Rubricoccaceae bacterium | reverse complement strand
GCCGTGAAGGGGGACGTGGCGCGGGCGGTGTTCTACGCGTACGCCGTCTACGGGCCGTCCGGGACGGGTCAGGCGGACGGGGCGTATTGGGCCGCGATGCGGCCGTACCTGCTGGCGTGGCACCGGGCGGACCCGGCGACGGCGGCGGAGCGGGCGCGGGGGGCTCGGGTGGCGCGGTATCAGGCGACGGTGTCGGGGGCGCCGGCGGTGAACCCGTTCGTCGAGGACTCGTCGCTTGCGGCGCGGGCGTTCTACGCGGGGCGGTGACCGGGCCGGAGGGATTGGAGGGCGGAGGTGCGGACCTGCGGCGGGACGCGGGTCGGTTCCGTAGGTTGTCGGGTCCGCCGCCCCTGCGCAGCCCCACCCCTATGAGCGATCGTTTCGTCTCCCGTGTCGGCGGCGTGGTCAGCGCCGACATCGCCGTTCCCGACCACGACCGCGAGGTTCGCTTCTACGCGCAGGTGTTGACGACGGGCGCGCGTCCGCTCTGGCGCGAGGACCTGATGAGCGCGGACGGGCAGCCGATCATCGGGCTGGGCGCGCGCGCGGCGGAGCACGCCGACCTCCCGCTCCAGTGGATGCCGCACATCCAGGTCGCCGACGTGCGGGCCAGCGTGGAGCGTACGCTCGAGCTCGGCGGCCGTGCGCTGATGGCCGACGGCGCGGGCCGGTGGGCGGTGCTGGTCGATCCGAATGGCGCGGCGTTCGGGGTGATCCCGGTGGTGTCCGCAGAGGAGGCCCCCTCGGCCGCGGGCGCGTCGGAGGGGGGCCGGATTGCGTGGCTCGACCTCACGGTCCCCGCTGCGGCGCCCACGCGCGATTTCTATCGCGAGGTGGTCGGCTGGTCGGTGCGGGAGGTCGACATGGCGGACGACGGCGCGCGCTACGCCGACTACACGATGCTGGGGGCGGACGGGCGGCCGGCAGCGGGGGTGTGTCACGCGCGCGGCGTGAACGCGGCGTTGCCGCCGGTCTGGCTGCTGTACCTGCCCGTCGGCGACCTGGCCGAGAGCCTGCGCCGGGTGCGGGCGGGCGGGGGCCAGGTGCTCAAGGAGACGCGCGGGGCCGACGGTGCGTACGCCTACGCGGTGGTGCAGGACCCCGTGGGGGCGTGCATCGCGCTGGTGCCGGGGTAGGGGCGTTCGACTTGACCGTGTGGCGTGCGGTGGCGAGGTTGGGTGGTCGAGCGGGGCGAGCTGTGGATCCGGGCGCCCGATTCGTATGACGGGCTCGGCGAGGCGCGCCCGGCGACCCCTGCCTCCCGATAGGTGTCCGTCTCCCGGGACGGCCGGCCGGTTGGCCCGCCGGCGTCGCGGGGCTGCTGTTCCACCCTACGACCCCTGCCGATGCGCGCCGACGACCTGGTGCCCGACGTCCGCGACGGTCTGACGCGCGTGGAGCGGATCGTGCTGCATGTCCTGCGGGAGGCGGAGCGCGAGCGCGGCGGCCAGGGCGTGCCCACGGCGTTGCTGTGGGGCCGCGTCTGCGAGCACGTCGACATCCGCCCCGAGGCCCTCGCGGCCGTGCTGGCCCGGCTCGGTGCGGGCGCCGGGCTAGCGGCGGAGCGCGTGCCAGGCGTCGCGGAGTCGGCGCCCGAGCCACGCCCGCTCGGTGAGGGCGAAGACGCCGACGACGCTGACCACGAGCGCCACGAGGAACGTGGTGACGACGAGGGCGACCAACACGAGGAGGTCGACGAACATGGGGCCGGACCAGCGGGCGGCGACGGGGGAGACCCCTAAGGGTAACGATTCCAGCCCATCCGGGTCAATCGTCGCATGTCGCGGCGGTGCCGTACGTTGAGGCGCCACCCACCTGCGACCGCGCCCGATGAACGACTACCTCCTCCTCCACATCGGTTTCGAGCCGCCGTCGCCCGAGGTGATGGCCGAGTGGGAGGCGTGGTTCGCCTCGGTATCGGACCGAGAGATGGACCGCGGGCACCTCCCGAGGGGGTGGGAGATGGGGGCAGGCGGTGAGGTGCGGGCGCTGCCGTTGTCGGCGGATTCGCTGACGGGGTTTACGCTGATCCAGGCGGCCGATCTGGACGAGGCGAAGGCGGTGGCGGCGGCGTGCCCGGCCGTGCTCGCGACGCGGGTGTACGAGATCCGCCGGTAGGGGCCGTTGCGTGGGGCGTTTCGTCCCGTGGTGAGGATCGCGCGGCGCGGCGCCGGTTCGGGCGCGTGACGGGGACAAATCGGCCCGAAGAGCGGACGCCGTCGGCTCCGACGGGGGGTGCCGGGTCGTGCAGGAGGTCCGGGTAGGCGTCGCCGTCGCACATCTGGCAGCGGGGGGCGTCGGCCTCGGTGCCCGCCCGGCCCGAGCCCTTGCAAAACGGGCAGGGCAGCGGCGGGATGCGGGCATCGTCGCGGGAGGGTCGCACGGCTGCGTGGACGCGAGCGTGCGCCGCGCGGTTTCGTCAGGGGTGGGCGCGCGAGGCGGCGCGGTGGAAGGCGCGCGCGGCGTAGCGGTAGCCTCTCCAGCACCCGGCGCCGAACGCACCCAGGGCGGTCAGGACGAGAGCGACGACGGTCATGCGATCGCGGTGTGGCGGAGGAGCGGGGGCGCGGCGACGGCCAGGGCGTCGGGGAGGCCTGCGAGAGCGATGAGGGCGGTCTGAAGGGGTGGGGTGGCGTTGTCCGCCGTGACGGCAACGGCGTAGGCCGAGAGGCCGGCGGGCAGCAGGCGTACGACCCAGGGGGCGTGCCGCGGCGGGACGGCCCCCACGGGGCCTGCCGCGGAGGAGGCGACGACGCCGTCGTGAACGGCGACGAGGCGGAGCCGGACGGGCCGCTGGCGGAGGCGGAGGCGTCCGTCGAGGAGGCGGAGGCGGTCCTGGCGGCCGATCACGGCGGTGCGGGTGAGGGTCACGGGGACGACGAAGGAGCGGGCGCGGAGGCGCGCGGTGAACGCGAGCGCGTGGAGGAGCTCCGCGGGGGTGAGGGGGCAGCTGCAGCGGCGCGCGACGCAGAGCCAGAGGCGGCCGGTCGCGGGGGGCGTGCACGGCATGGTGCGGGAGGGGGTGTTGGCGCGGGGCGGAGGTAGAGGGCCCAGTAGAGCGCGGCAGCCCGGAGCGCGAGGGCCTGTGGCCCGCGGTAGCGGATGGCGAGGGTAGGGGCGACGCCGATCTCCCAGTGGTGGCGGCCGAGTCGGGTGCAGTAGGAGGGGCGGAAGGACATGGGAGGGGGTCGCGGCATTACGCATAATATACGTATACAGCTCATAGCCTCCAAGCGGTCGCCTCGAATTCACGGGCTCCGTTCGAGGGTTAGAGCAGCGCGAGCTGGGCCGGGCCGGTGTCCTCGAGGCCGAGGGCCTGGGCGACGTGGGTCGCGAGGGCGCGCGCCTGCGCGGCCGCCGCCCGACGCGAGCGGCACGCCCCGAGCGAGCACGGGCCGGTGGGGAGGAGCTGGCCCCCGACCGGCCCGATGGCGAGGATGACGGACCAGTGCCCGTGGCGCGGGCCTGGCTGGAGGGCCGCGATGGCGACGAGGGTGCGGTTGCAGCGGGTGGCCCAGGCGCCGAGGGAGGCGCAGGCGGAGAGCGAGCCTGGCAGGGGCGTGGACGGGTGGACGGTGGACGTCAGCGCCATGGTGGCTGGGCGTGGATGAAACGAGCCCGCGCGGCGGGCATGGGTGTCCCGTCCGTGCGTGGGGGAGCCCGCGCAAGCCCCTCTGGGTCGGGGGCGCCAGCCCAGGGCTACCGTCTCTTCTGGCGCATGGGGGCTTGGCGCGCGACCGTCGGTCGGCGGGCGCGACGGCTTGCGCGGGTGGCGCGCGGGATCATCTTGACCGTGCCCGCCGCGCGGGGGGGGCGGCCTGTTCAGGACAGGAAGCGAGCGATGTAGACGCGGATGTACACGGCGAGCCCTGGCGGAACCGTCTCGAACTGGAGTTGCCAGCAATCGGGGGCGCGGCCTGGCGTTTCGTAGGGCTGGAGGGGCGGGATGTGCATGGTCACCGTGGCGGACGTCGGCGCTCCCCCTCGTCGGCGAGGACGCGCTTCCGCATCCGGGAGGTCTCCAGGAGCGGGTGTGGCATTCGGCGTCACGCCGCCTTGGGATAGAAGAGCACTTTGCCGACACAGACGACGGTGGCGGTGCCACCGTCGGTGGTGCGGTAGGTGTTGGGCGTATCGGCGTCGGGGAGGGGGATGAGCGTTTCCTGGTCGTAGTCCGGGTTGATGGGGAGGAGGCGGAGGACGCCGTCGGCGCGTTGTTGGACGCGGCGCACCTGCTCGGCGCCGTTGATGGTGAGGACGTAGAGTCCGGGGCCGAGGACCTGCTCGACGGGGAGGAAGAGGACGCGCGTGTTGGGCGGGATCTCGGGGGCGAGGGAGTCGCCGATGACGACGGTGCTGCGGAGGGTGTCGGGGTTGGCGCCGGTGACGCGGAGGAGCTCGCTTCGGGGGTAGGCGTCGACCTCGAGGTCTTCCGGGGCGTTCTCGTAGGGGGGTCCGCCGCCGGCGAAGCCGGAGCGCGGCACGAGGACGACGCCGTCGTCCTCATCGGTCGGATGGCCTCGCTGGACGTCCTCCCAATCGAGGTCGAGGGCGTCGAGGACCGCCTTCGCATTCTCGGGGGTGGGCCGGGTGCGCTGGGCGAGCCAGGAGGAGACGTTGGGTTGCGTGACGCCGACGTGGTCGGCGAGCTCCTGTTGCGTGAGGCCGAGGACATCCATGCGGTGGCGGACGGCGGCTGCGAAGCGTCGTCGGTCGAGGGGTCGGTGCGTGCTCACGAGGCGGGGGGCATATGCGGGTCTTGCGAATATACGTATACCGGCCGTATCCTGCTCGCATGATGCGTGGCACGGGCGACCCTCTCGACACGGCGCGCCCCCGGGATCTACCTCGGGCGGGTGACTCGGGCGCGTCGGCCGAGGAGGTCGGTCGAGAGCTCGTGGCACAGACGGAAGACGACCGATGAGCGTGCGCTGGATGACTGCGGTGTTCTCCGCGCCCGAGCCGCGGGGGACGGAGCGGCTGATGCTCTTGGCGTTGGCCGACAACGCGGACGAGGCCGGGGTGTGCTGGCCTGGCGTGGAGACGCTGCGCCGGAAGTGCGGGCTGCAGACGCGCCGTGCGGCGGAGCGGGCGCTGCGTCGTGTGGAGGCGTGGTCGGCCACGGCGCCGCCCGGGAGCGTGCGGGTGCGCGTGGAGCACCGCGAGGGACGGTCGAATCTGTACCACCTCGAGGTGGTGGCGACCCCTGACCGGGAGGCCGGGTCCGGTGCGGGCGCCGGCCCCGGTCGGCGGGCCGGGACCGGTGGGGCTGCCGGGGCGGGGTCCGGAGGCCGCGCCGGGAGGGGGGCGGTGCATGGGCCGGCCGAACCGTCAGGGAACCCTCAGGACAACCCTCAGCCGCAAGAGGCTGCCGATGCGGAGCGGACGGGTGAACGGATGCTGACGGCTCGAGGCGTGAGCGTCGCGACGGCGCGGTCGTTGGCGGCGGCGCACCCCGAGCGCGTTGGCCCGATGTGCGAGCGGTTCGACGCCGGCCGGTACGGTCCGGGCTGGCTTGTGGCCGCGATCCGGGACGGGTACGCCGCGTTGCC
Organism: Rubricoccaceae bacterium; assembly: GCA_033720695.1. Classification (GTDB taxonomy): domain Bacteria; phylum Bacteroidota; class Rhodothermia; order Rhodothermales; family Rubricoccaceae; genus DATGQT01. The sequence continues at coordinate 794 of JAWWCA010000207.1, read as the reverse complement.
GTCGGGTGGGCTGCTCACCTATCAGGAGATGCTGCGGTCGTGCGAGCGGGAGGGGTTGACGACGGACGGATTCGAAGCGGTGCCCGTGGCGGGTGAGAAGCCGCGGTGGCGGCGGCGCGCTGCGGCCGGTGAGGGGTCGGGGGTCCACCCGTGGGGCGTGCGGGGCGCGGCGGGGGGCGGGTCGGGCCTCAGGTGAGGATGCGCCGGATGCCGTCGAGGGTGTCGTGCCAGCCCTGGTTGCAGGCGGCAAAGAAGCCGTCGGCCTCGGAGGCGGCGGGGAAGCCGGTGTGGGCGACGTGGAGGGAGGCGCCGTCGACCTTGGGTCGGACCGTGAAGGCGATGGAGAAGTCGGCCTCGAAGGGGAGGTGGGCGAGGCGGCCGGCGTAGCGGAGGTCGCCGAGGACGAGACGTCGGGGCGGGTCGTAGACGTGGATCGTCGCGTAGGAGAGGTAGTCCGGGTCGTCCTCGTCGTCGCCCCATGCGGCGGCCCAGAGCCCGCCCGGGGCGGGGTGGACGATGGCGCGGTGGGCGCCCCACCAGGCGCGGATGGCGCTCGGGCAGACGAGGAGGCCGAAGAGCCGGTCCGGTGGGACGGCGAAGGCCTCCTCGAGAGCGATCGAGCGGGTCATCGGGGACGGCGTCCGGTCGGTCTCGGCCGGCGCGCGGGAGTGGGGCGCGGGGGGGGGGGGGGGGGGGCCCCCCCCCCCCGGGGGGGGGGGGGAAGGCCCGGCCGAGGGCGGGGGGGGGGGGGGGGGGGGGTTGAAGGGGGGGGGGGGGGGGTGGGGGGCCGCCGG
>JAWWCA010000206.1:0-6347 GCA_033720695.1 Rubricoccaceae bacterium | reverse complement strand
TCGAAGCTGCTCATCCCGCTCTCCTACGTCACCATCATCGGTGGGGTGACCACCCTCGTCGGCACGAGTGTGAACCTCGTCGTGGCGGGGCTGATGGAGGAGGCGGGCGTGGGGCGGCTGCAGATGTTCACGCAGACGCCCGTGGCCGTCCCGGCGGCGGTCGTGTCGCTGGGCGTGATCGCGTTCATCTCGGTGCGGCTGCTGCCCGGCGCGCGCACGGAGGGGGCGCCGAGCGAGGGGCTCCGGCAGTACCTCTTCGAGGTCCGCGTGCCCGAGGGCTCGCCGCTCGCGGGGCGGACGGTGGAGGAGGCGGGGCTCCGCGCTCTCGAGACCGCCTACCTCGTGCACCTCCGACGGGGCGACGCCCTCCTCGAGGTCACGCCCGAGACGTCGTTCCGCCCCCGCGACGTCCTCACGTTCCAGGGCGACATCCACGCCCTCGACGCCCTCCTGGCCCGGCCCGGCCTGGCGCCGGCCGTGGAGCCCGTCGCCGAGCCGGCGCTCTCGACGCTCCCGCTCTACGAGGCCGTCGTGGCGCCAACGTCCTCGCTGGTGGGGCAGACGCTCCGCGAGGCCGACTTCCGCGAGACCTACGGCGGCGTCGTCCTCGCCATCCGCCGCGCCGACGACACCCTCCAGGGCTCCATCAGCCGGATCCCGCTCAGGGCGGGGGACCTCCTCGTCGTCGAGGCGCGCGGGGGGTTCGCCCGGACCTGGAACGCCCGCCGCGACGAGTTCTACCTCGTGGCCCCGCTGCGCGACGAGCAGCCCCGCGTGCAGCCCGGGAAGGCCCCGCTCGCCCTCGCCATCCTCGTCGGCGCCATCGCGCTCGCGGCCGTGGGCGTGGCGCCCATCGAGACCACGGCGCTCGTCGGCGCCGTGGCCATGATCGTGCTCCGGGTCCTCCGGGCCCGCCACGCGCGCCGGGCCGTCGACCTCTCCACGCTCATCGTCATCGCGATGGCGCTCGGCATCGGGCGGGCCATCGAGGAGACCGGGCTCGCCGCCGCGATCGCGCAGGGCATCGTGGGCGGCACGAGCGAGTTCGGTCCCTTCGGCGTCGTCGTGGCGGTCTACGTGGCGACGCTGCTCCTAACGGAGTTCATCACGCACAGCGCGGCGGCGGCGCTGATGATCGCGATCGGGCTGGAGGCCGCGGCGCAGATGGGGCTCGACCCCCTCGTGTTCGGCGTGGCCGTGGCCGTCGCCGCCTCGGCCAGCTTCCTGACGCCCATCGGGTACCAGACCAACCTCATGGTGATGTCGGCGGGCGGGTACCGCTTCCTCGACTACACCAAGGCCGGCCTGCCCGTCACGATCACGTTCGGGGTGGTCGCCCTCTTCATGATCCACCTCCTCTGGTTCTGACACGGCTGCGGCCCCTCCACGCCGCCTAAACCCACGTGCGTGTTAGCACTTCGTGAGTACGGCGCGCGCACCTTGCCCCGGCGGGGCGCGTGGCTGATTTTCCCCGGATCCGTTTCCCTCGTTCACACCCCACGTCCATGCTCTCTGAGGCGACCCTCAACGCGCCCCACGGCGGCGCCCTCTCCGACCTCGTCAAGACCGGCGAGGCCGCCGAGGCGCTGCGCCAGGAGGCCCTGAACCTCCCCTCGATCACCCTCTCCGACCGCCAGCTCTGCGACATCGAGCTCCTCCTCAACGGCGGCTTCTCCCCCCTCAAGGGCTTCCTCACGCAGGACGACTACGACGGCGTCGTCGCGACGATGCGGCTCGCCGACGGCACGCTCTGGCCCATGCCCATCACCCTCGACGTGGACGAGGACGCGGCCGGGACGGTGAGCGAGGGCGACCGCGTCGCCCTCCGGGACAAGACGGGCCTCCTCCTCGCCGTGATGACGGTCGAGAGCAAGTGGACGCCGGACAAAGAGCGCGAGGCGAAGGAGGTCTTCGGCACGCTCGACAAGCAGCACCCCGCCGTCGGCTACCTCTTCGACACCGCCGGCAGCGTCTACCTCGGCGGCCCGCTCGAGGGCGTCCAGCTCCCCCTCCACTACGACTACACCGAGCTCCGCAACACGCCCCGCGAGCTGCGCGCCAAGCTCGAGGCCGCCGGTGCCGACCGCGTCGTGGCCTTCCAGACGCGCAACCCCATGCACCGCGCGCACTACGAGCTCACGCACCGCGCGGCCGAGGAGATCGGCGGCAAGCTGCTCATCCACCCCGTCGTCGGGATGACGAAGCCGGGCGACGTCGACCACTACACCCGCGTCCGCTGCTACAAGGCCATCCTCCAGCAGTACCCCGAGGGCGAGGCCATGCTGAGCCTGCTCCCCCTCGCCATGCGCATGGGCGGCCCCCGCGAGGCCGTCTGGCACGCGCTCATCCGGAAGAACTACGGGTGCACCCACCTCGTCGTCGGCCGCGACCACGCCGGCCCGGGCAACGACTCCAACGGCGAGCCGTTCTACGGCCCGTACGACGCCCAGGACCTCTTCAAGGAGCACGAGGAGGAGATGGGCGTCCAGATGGTGCCCTTCCGCCTCATGGTCTACGTCCCCGAGGACGACCAGTACATGCCCATCGAGACGGCGAAGGAGCAGGGCAAGGAGTTCCAGAACATCTCGGGCACGCAGCAGCGTGAGATGCTCGCCAAGGGCGAGGAGATCCCGGGCTGGTTCACCTACCCCGAGGTCGTCGCCGAGCTCAAGAAGAGCCACCCGCCGCGGAGCCGGCAGGGCTTCACGGTCTTCTTCACCGGGCTCTCGGGCTCGGGCAAGAGCACGATCGCGAACGCGCTCCTCGACCGCCTCATGGAGTACGGCGAGCGCAACGTGACGATCCTCGACGGCGACGTCGTCCGGACGAACCTCTCGAAGGGCCTCGGCTTCTCGCGCGAGGACCGCTCGACGAACGTGCAGCGCATCGGCTACGTGGCCTCCGAGATCACCAAGCACGGCGGCATCGCCATCTGCGCCCCGATCGCGCCCTACGAGGCCGACCGGAAGGCCAACCGCGACGCCATCGAGGCCCACGGCGGCTACGTCGAGGCCTTCGTCTCGACCCCGCTCGAGGTGTGCGAGGCGCGCGACGTGAAGGGGCTCTACGCCAAGGCCCGCGCCGGCATCATCAAGGAGTTCACCGGCATCTCGGACCCCTACGAGGCGCCGGCCGACGCCGAGATCGACCTCCCGACGCAGGAGCTCTCCGTCGCCGAGAGCGTCGAGAAGGTGATCGACTACCTCAAGGAGGAGGGCTACCTCCCGAAGGAGGCGTAGCCGCCCCCCGCTCCAGGGCACAGGGCCCCACGCCGGGTCCTGCCGCGCCCCCTCCTCTCGTCCGAGGGGAGGGGGCGCGGCGCGTTCGGCCGTAGCTTCGCGACCCCCTCCACCCCGTCCCTCCCCTGACTGTCCACGAGACCGAGATCCCGGGTGTGCTGCTCGTCGCCCTGCGCGTGTTCGGCGACGCGCGCGGGTTCTTCCTGGAGCGCTACCACGCCGAGCGCTACCGCGCCCACGGCATCGACGCGGCGTTCGTGCAGGACAACCACTCGCGCTCGCGGCGGGGCACGCTCCGCGGCCTCCACTTCCAGCGACGCCACCCGCAGGGCAAGCTCGTCGAGTGCGTGCGCGGCGCCGTCTACGACGTCGTCGTGGACCTCCGCCGGGGCTCGCCCACGTTCGGCCGGGCCTACGGCGTGACGCTCTCCGACGCGGAGCCGCGGCAGCTCTGGATCCCGCCCGGCCTCGCGCACGGCTTCTGCGTCCTCTCCGACGAGGCCGACTTCCTCTACAAGTGCACCGACGTCTACCGCCCCGACGACGAGGGCGGCGTGGCCTGGGACGACCCCGACCTCGGCATCGCGTGGCCCGTCGAGGCACCGTTGCTCTCCGAGAAAGACCGCCATCTTCCGAGGCTTCGTGACCTGGCGCCGGAGGACCTCCCGAGGGTGTCGTGAAGCTGCTCGTCACCGGCGCCGGGGGGATGCTCGGCCGCGCGCTCGCCGAAGAGGCCGAGGGCGTGGAGCTCGTCGCCCTCGACCGGGCGGGGCTGGACGTGACCGACGCCGAGGCCGTCCGCCGGGCCGTCGGGCAACACGCGCCCGCCGCCGTCGTCAACGCCGCCGCATACACGGCCGTGGACCGGGCCGAAGCCGAGCCCGAGCGGGCCTTCGCCGTCAACCGCGACGGCGCCGCCCACCTCGCCGTCGCCTGCGCCGAGGCTGGCCTCCCGCTCCTCCACGTCTCGACCGACTACGTCTTCGACGGTGCGAAAGGCACGCCCTACCAGGAAGGCGACGCCCCGAACCCGCTCGGCGTCTACGGGCAGAGCAAGTGGGACGGGGAGGAGGCCGTGCGGGCCGCCCTGGACGCGCACGTCATCGTGCGCACGGCCTGGCTCTTCGGCGTGCACGGGCAGAGCTTCGTCAAGACGATCCTCCGCCTTGCAGGCGAGCGCGAGACGCTCCGCGTCGTGGCCGACCAGCGCGGCTGCCCGACGGCCGCCGCCGACCTCGCCGCCGCGCTCCTCCGCATCGCCCACGCCGTGACGGAGGACGCGGGGCGCTGGGGCACGTACCACCTCGCCGGGCACCCGCCGACGACGTGGCACGGCCTCGCCGAGGCCGTCGTCGAGGAGGCCCGGCGGTGGCGCCCCCTGGCGGTGCAGTCGGTCGAGCCGATCCGGACCGAGGACTACCCGACGGCCGCGCGGCGGCCCTCCGTCGTGGCGCTCGACGGCGGGAAGGTCGAGCGAGCGTTCGGGATCGGAGCGCCGCCGTGGCGGCCGGCGCTCGGCCGGGTGGTGGCGCGGCTGTGCGGGGCGGGTCAGAGCGCCACCTGAGCCCCGCCGTCGTCGAGCGAGCGCCGGGCGGCGTCGAGGAGGCGGACGACGGCGAGGCCGTTGCGGCCGTCGGTGCGCGCCGGGCGCCCTTCGCGGACGCAGGCCACGAACTCCTCACACTCCAGCCGGAGCGGCTCGGCGGCCTCCACCTTCGGGATCACGATGTCGCCGGAGCGTACGCTGATGGCCTCGGCGTAGCCGGTGAGCCCGTCGGCGGTCACCTCGGCCCCCTTGTCGTAGAGCCGCACCTTCTCGGCCGGCCGCATGTCGTCCACGACGGCCATGCGGCGGCTGCCGACGACGGTCGTGCGGCGGACCTTGTGGGGGTCGAGCCAGGAGGTGTGGAGGTGCGCGAGGGCGCCGTCGGCGAAGTGGACCGTGGCGAAGACGACGTCCTCGACGCTGGGCTGGAGGTAGGCCTGGCCCTGGGCGGAGACGGCGACGGGCGGGGCCTCGACGAGGGCGAGGGCCACGGCGAGGTCGTGCGGGGCCAGGCTCTCGAAGGCGTTCTCGCGCTGCCGCACCACGCCGAGGTTGACGCGGACGCTGTAGAGGTAGCGGATGTCGCCCAGCTCGCCCTCCCGGACGAGGCGCTCGACGAGCCGGAACGCCGGGTGGTACAGGAGGAGGTGCCCCACCATGAGCTGGAGGTTGCGCTCGGCCGCGATCGCGACGAGGCGCTCGGCCTGGTCGGCCGTCTGCGCGAGCGGCTTCTCGACGAAGACGTGCTTCCCCGCCCGCAGCGCCGCCTCGGCGAGGGGGAAGTGCTGCGGCGTCTCCGTCGCAATCGCGACGGCCTCGACGCGCTCGTCCTCGACGCACTCCTCGAACCGGTCGCAGGTCTGGAGGCCCGGGTAGCGCTGGGCGGCCTCGGCGCGGGCCGACTCCTTCACGTCGCACGCCCACAGCACGTCGGCGCCGGGGAGGCCGACGAAGTTGCGGAGGAGGTTCTTCCCCCAGGCCCCGAGGCCCACCTGGGCGAGGCCGACCGGCTCGGTGAAGATGAACGAGGACATGCGGTGCGGAGTGGGATCCGTAGCGCGACGCTCGGGCTCAGCGCACGGCGAGAGGCAACGGGGAGGCCCGGGGTGGGAGACGGGCGGGCGGGTCCGAGAAGGGGGATCGCCGCTCGCAAGGGCACGAGGCGGTGGCGCGTGTCCTGGGGCGGCCCGGGGGGTGGGTGGGGACGCCGAAGCTACGCATGGCCGGCGCTTAGCGGGGCTCCTTCAGCCAACGGGCCCCTTCCGCGAGCGCGGCTGCGACGGTGCCGTCGTCGAGGGCCGGGTACGGCACCGGGGGAGCGGGGTGCGGCGCGAGGGGGTTGAGGCGCCGGTGCCACCACCCGGTGTCGCGCCACGCCCCGGCTTTGAAGCCGACGCCCGGGTAACGGGCGATCTGGCGGAAGCCGAGGGCCTCGTGCAGCGCCACGCTCGGCGCGTTGGGGAGGGCGACGCCGGCGTAGACGTTGACGAGGCCCTGCGCCCGAAGCAGGGCGAGCAGCGCCGCGTAGAGCGCACGGCCCACGCCCTGCCGCTGCATCTCCG
>JAWWCA010000205.1:0-6411 GCA_033720695.1 Rubricoccaceae bacterium | reverse complement strand
TGACCCTCCGGCCTCTGCGAACGCACGCGCGCCCGCCCCACGCAGGAGAGGCGGGCGCGCGTTCAGAGGGCTCGGACGCGCAGGCCGGCACGTCCAGCCGGGCCTTCATCCGGCCGACGGCGCGGACGGCCGTTCGGTACGGCGCGTGCGTGACCTGGCGGTAGGCCGTCACCGCCGCCGCCTCCCGCCCTGCCCAGAGCAGCGCCTCGATGCGCTGCCGGCCGGCGGCGCCGAGCGGGCGCGTGCGGAGGGCGAAGCTGAAGGGCGAGGGGAAACGGACGGGAGGGGTAACGCTCAGCATGGCGACGGGCAGCAGACAGGGTCGTTGGGCTACGACAGAGTGGCCGCGTCGTTGCACTCCGACGTCACGTCGGACCGGGAATCCGGTTCGCCCTGAGGCTCAGAGCGCCGGGGGCGCGACGTTCTGCCCGCCGTCGAGGCGGAGGTGGGCGCCGGTCATGAACCGGCTGGCGTCCGAGGCGAGGTAGAGGGCGAGGGCGGCCACCTCCTCGGGCTCGGCCAGCCGCCCCTGCGGGATGTTCCGGAGGAGCGCCTCGTGCGCCGCCTCGTCCTGCCACAGGACCGACGAGAACCGCGTCTTGACGAAGCCGGGCAGGATGGCGTTGACGCGGATCCCCTCCGCCGCCAACTCCGCCGCCAGCACGTCGGTCAGCATGAGGACGCCGGCCTTCGTGACGCAGTAGACGCCCATGCCGGGCTGCGGCCGCTCGCCCGCCACGCTCGCCATGTTGACGATGCTGCCGCCGCCGCGCGCGCGCATCGCCGGGACGCACGCCTTCGCGAGGCGGACGTACCCCTTGAGGTTGACGTCGAGCGTCTTGTCCCACACCCCCATGTCGGCGTCGAGGAGCGGCCCGAAGTGGGGGTTCGTGGCGGCGTTGTTGACGAGGACGTCGAGGCCACCGAAGGCGTCGACGGTGCGGGCCACGAGGTCCTCGACGGCCGCGTCGTCGCCCGCGTGCGCGGCGACGGCGAGGGCCTCGCCCCCGTCGTCCCGGAGGGCGGCGGCCACCTCGTCGAGGGCCTCTTGCTTGCGGGAGGCGAGGACGACGCGCGCGCCGGCGGCGGCGAACGCCTCGGCCACGGCCCGCCCGATGCCTCGGCTCGCGCCGGTGACGAGGGCGACCTTGCCGTCGAGGCGGAAGGGGGGAGGAGCCATGGGAGGGGGCGGGGAAGAGGCGAGGGGGAGGGGCAAGATCGTCTGTCCGCCGCCCGCCGTCCACTCCCTACCGGAGCCGGAGAGCCTCCTGGAGCGCAGCGGCGGCGCGCCCGCCCTCCCCGGCCTCGTACACGCCGAAGAGGTGGCGGTCGGGGCGCACGACGAGCACGGCCGCGCTGCGACCGAGCCAAGCGACGAGCGCGCCGCCGTCGCGGACAGCCCGCTCGCCGCGCGACGCCGCGGGCCACGGCGCGTCCGGCGGCACGACGTGGACGGCGCGGGTGGCGAGGCGCGTCCACAGCCCGAGGTCGGCCGGCTGCACCCAGCCGCGCGGACTCACGCCGAGGCCGACGAGCGCAACCCCCGCAGGGGCTCCCGGAGGGACCCCCGCAGGGACCCCTGAAGGAACGCCTGCCTCCAGGACGTCATCGAGGCGGCGGCAGGCGCCGTCGGGCGTGACGACCGCCGGTTGAGGCAGGAGCGGCCGGCGTGGCAGCGGCGTGCCGGCGCAGGCGAGGGGGATGCGCGGGATGTCGTGCTCCTGCTCGGTGAGCAGGCGGAGGAGCGGCCCGGCGCGGGCGAGGGCGGGCAGGAGCGCGTCGCGGAGGCGGGCGAGCGGCCCGCCGAGCTGGATGACGCGGCCGGCCCGCACCGCCAGCCGCGTCACGGCCGCGACGTGGGGGCGGCGCTCCTCGCCGTAGGTGTCGAGGAGCGCGGCGTCGGCCATGCCCCGGGCCGCGAGGGCCAGCTTCCACGCGAGGTTGTGCGCGTCGCGGATGCCCGCGCCGAGCCCCTGTCCGAGGAACGGCGGCATCTGATGCGCCGCGTCGCCCGCGAGCAAGAGCCGCCCCCTCCGCCAGCGCGCGGCCACGACGGCCCGGAACGTGTAGACGGCCGCGCGCTCGACCTCGACGGCGTCGGGGTCGACGTGGGGGGCGAGGAGCCGGCGGACCGTCTCGGGCGTCGTCATCGCCTCGGCGTCCTCGTCGGGCCGCAGCATGAACTCCCACCGGTGGCGCGGGTCGGGGAACGGGACGGAGGTGGTCGGGCGGCGCGGGCTGGAGATCTGGAGGAGGCGCTCCGGCAGGTCCAGGCCCGCCGATCCGCGCAGCGTCGCGTCCACCACCAGCCACCGCTGCGCGAACCGCCGCACGGGCACGAGCGGACTCCCCATCGCCTCCCGCACGAGGCTGTTGGCGCCGTCGCACCCGACGACCCAGGCGGCGCGCACCTCGTACGGCCCCTCCGGACCCTGCACGGCCAACGTCGCGCCGCCGTCTTCCTCGCGGACGGCCCCGACGGCGTGGCCGAGGCGCACCTCGACGGTCGGGTGGGCCTCGGCCCGGGCGCGGAGCGCCCCTTCGACCGTCGGCTGGTGGATGAGGGTCGCGGCCGGGAAGCCGTAGGGCTCGGCGCGAGCGCCGACCTTACGGAGGCGGAGGAGGAGCCGGCCGTCGTCCGTCACGAGGTCCATCCCGTCGAGGGGGCGGGCGGCGGCGAGGGTGGCCGCGTCGGCGCCGGCGGCCTGGAGCACGCGGAGGGCCTCGTCGTCGAGGTGGGCGGCGCGGGGGAGGGCGTAGGGCGTCGTCTCCCGCTCCAGCACGAGGACCCGCAGCCCGCAGGCTCCGAGGAGGGCGGCCAGCAACGACCCCACCGGCCCGTACCCGACGAGGGCGATGTCGTATCGGTGGGCGGTGGGCAGAGGGCGCAGGGGGTGATCCGGAGGCGTGAGACGGCGGGGCGTCGTCCCGGGTCCACCGTCCGGCGCCCGTCGAAACCGCGGGGCGCCCCTGCGATTCAACCCCCTCCTCTCTCATCCCCTCCCTCTTCTCCTCTTCCCCTCGACCATGTCCGACCGAACGATCAAGCGCGTCGATTCCCACACCTCCCCCCTCGGCGAGATGGGCCAGAAGTACCTCGTCAGCGGCAAGCGCCTCGCCATGCGGCTGTGGGAGGAGGCGCCCGGCGAGGAGGGCGCCCCGCACACCCGCCCCTACGAGACCGTCGGCTACGTCGTCGAGGGCAAGGTGCGCATCCGCGTCGGCGACGACGTCCTGACGATGGAGGCCGGCGACTCCTACCTCGTGCCCGACGGCGCCGAGCACCACTACACGGTGTTGGAGCGGCTCGTCGCCGTCGAGGCCACGGCCCCGCCCGCCCGCGTCAACGACCGCGACGACGCCTGAGCGCCCGAACAGCCCCCTGTCCTCCTGGGCGGAGGCCCGAAGGGCCGGCGTCGAAGAGCCTGCCCCCGCGAAGGCGGGGGATCTGGCCCCGGGAAGACGGGGGCCACGGGGCGGCTTCTGGCGCCCACGGCGCGGACCCTGTGGCCGCGCTCGGGATGATAGGCTCGGAGGGAGACGACCTCACGAGCCGCCGTTCTCGGTGGGCTCGAGCTGGAAGCCGATGCGGCGCTCGCCGCGGGGGTGCTCCTGCTTGAGCTGCTCGGCCATCCGCTCGTACTCCCGCTCCACCTCGGGCGTCACGCTCGGCCGCGTCTCCCGCAGCGCCTCCTCGAAGAACCGCATCGGGACGGTCTCGCGGTCGAGGTCCTCGCGGAGCGCCTGGAGACCGGCCTTGCGGACGAGGTTCTCGAGGTCGGCGCCGGAGTAGCGCTCGGTCTGGGCCGCGAGGGCGTCGAGGTCCACGTCGTCGCCGAGCGGCATCTTGCCGGTCTGGATGCCGAGGATCGTGCGGCGGCCGGCCTCGTCGGGGACGGGGACGTAGACGAGCTCGTCGAAGCGGCCCGGCCGGAGGAGCGCCGGGTCGAGCAGCGTCGGCCGGTTCGTGGCGCCGACGACGACGACGCCCTGGAGCTCTTCGAGCCCGTCCATCTCGGCCAGGATCGTGTTGACGACGCGCTCGGTCACGGCGGGCTCGCCGAGGCCGCCGCCGCGGCTGGGGGCGAGGGCGTCGATCTCGTCGATGAAGATGACCGTGGGCGCCACCTGGCGGGCGCGCTGGAACAGCCGGCTCACCTGCTTCTCGGACTCGCCGTACCACTTGCTGAGGAGGTCCGACGACTTCGTCGCGACGAAGTTGGCCTCGGCCTCGCGGGCGACGGCCTTGGCGAGGAGCGTCTTGCCGTTGCCGGGGGGGCCGTAGAGCAGGAAGCCCTTGGCCTGGCGGATGCCGAGGCGGCGGAAGGCGTCGGGGTTCTGGAGCGGCAGCTCGATGCCCTCGCGGAGCTGCTGTTTCACGCTCTCCAGCCCGCCGATGTCGGCCCAGCCCACGGTCGGCACCTGGATCTGGATCTCGCGGAGGGCGGAGGGCTGGACCCGCTTGAGGGCGTCCTGGAAGTCGGCCTCCTGCACGACGAGCTTGTCGAGGATCTCCTGGGGGATCTCGTCCTGGTCGAGGTCGATCTCGGGGAGGTGGCGGCGCAGCGCCGAGATGGCGGCCTCGCGGGCGAGCGCGCCGAGGTCGGCCCCGACGAAGCCGTAGGTGGTGCGGGCCAGCTCCTCCAGGCTCACGCCCTCGCCCAGCGGCATCCCGCGCGTGTGGATGTTGAGGATCTCGCGGCGGCCGGTGAGGTCGGGCACGCCGACGACGATCTCGCGGTCGAACCGGCCCGGCCGGCGGAGCGCCTCGTCGATGGCCTCGGGCCGGTTCGTGGCGCCGATGACGACGACGTTCTCGCGCGCCTCCAGCCCGTCCATCAGCGTGAGGAGCTGGGCCACGACGCGGCGCTCGACCTCGCCCGTCTCCTCGCGGCTCGGCGCGATCGAGTCGAGCTCGTCGATGAAGAGGATGCTCGGGGCGCTCTGCTGGGCCTCCTCGAAGACGCCGCGGAGGCGCTCCTCGCTCTCGCCGTAGTAGCGGCCCATGATCTCGGGCCCGTTGATCGAGAAGAAGGCCGCGTCGGACTCGTTGGCGACGGCCTTGGCGAGGAGGGTCTTGCCCGTGCCGGGCGGGCCGTAGAGGAGGACCCCCTTGGGCGGGTCGATGCCGAGGCGGGCGAAGAGCTCGGGGTGCTTGAGCGGCAGCTCGATCATCTCGCGCACCTGCTCGATGGTGTCGCCCAGGCCGCCGACGTCGTCGTAGGTGACGCCGACGGGGCCCTCGCCCTCGCGCGGCTCGGCGTACTCCGGCAGCAGCTCGATCTCGGTCTCCTCCGTCACCTGGACGATCCCCCGCGGCGCCGTGCTCACGACGACGAGGCGGATCTCCTGGAGCCCGAACGCCCGCTGCTGCCCGAACAGCGCCCGCGCCACCTCGGGCGGGAGGCCGGTGTCGGCCGGGCCGGGCTGGCGGCGGTACACGCTCGTCGAGACCACGTCGCCGGCCACGAGGGGGCGGCCGAGGAACGTCTGTCGGAGGGCGTCGCCGCGGCCCTGGAGGCGGACGTTCTGCTGCGCCGGCGCCAGGACCACCGACGTCGCCGGCTTCACCTCGGCCCGTCCCACCTCGACGTGGTCGCTCAGGCCGACGCCGACATTGGCGCGCTGGAGGCCGTCGAGGCGGACGATGGGGAGGCCGGCGTCGGTCGGGTAGGGGGGCAGCGCGATCGCGGCCGTGGTCCGCTTGCCGGTGAGGGCGAGGACGGCGCCGGGGCCGAGGCCGAGCTCGGCGAGGGCCTCCTGGCTCAGCCGCGCGACGCCCTTGCCCACGTCGGGATTCTGGGCGCCGGCCACCTGGAGGCGGACGGTGTCGGTGGTCGGGGGGGTGCCGTTCGGGTCGGGCGCGTCGGGCATGGGGGAGGGTCGGGAGTCGGAGGTGGCCCGGTGGCACGCCCGTCGCGTGGCGAGGTTCACGCCGCCCGCGTCGCAGAACCCGGCGCCGCGGGGGGAGACTTGACCCCGGGCCTTCTCGACTCGTAATTCACGTATGCCCGTCGCCCCCGCCATGTCCCGCCGCTCCGCCCTCGCCCTCCTCCTCCTGGCGACGGGCGCGGCCCTCCACGCGGCGCCCGTCGCCCACGCGCAGGACCTCCCCGCGCCGGGGGAGGGATTCGCCTGGGAGCGCGTCGGCGACCGGTTCATCCAGCCCCAGAGCCTCGCCTTCGGTCCCGACGGCACCCTCTGGGCCACGGGCAGCGGGCCCTACCGCCTCGACACCTCCGCCGGCTTCCCCGGCACCTGGGTCCACGTCCGCGATGACCCGCGCTACACCGGCCAACTCCACGCGCTCGGGCGAGGACCCCAAGGCGACACCCTCCTCGCCAACCCCTCCGGAACCGTCCTCCGCTCCGTCGACGGGGGCCGGACGTGGGCCGAGGTCCGCGGCATCGG
>JAWWCA010000204.1:0-6454 GCA_033720695.1 Rubricoccaceae bacterium | reverse complement strand
GGAGGTGCAGAAGCGGGAAGCTACGCCCGCCGCGCCCGAACGAGAAGCGGCCGGCGCCCAATCGGGGCCGGGCGCGTCCCCGGGGGGGGACGGCCTGGGTCGCGTGGGTCCGGGTCGGACCGGCTCGGTCAGACCTTGCTCATCGCCGTGCGGAGGCGGTTGCGGGCGCGCTCGGCCTCGGCCTGCGCCTCGGCCCGCTCCTCGGGGCTCTGCGCGGCCCCCAGCCGCTCCTTCGCCCGCTCTTCGGCCGCGCGCGCGCGGTCCACGTCGATCTCGGAGGCCGGCTCGGCCGACTCCGCGAGCATGATCACGTGGTTGTCGAGGACCTCGACGAAGCCGCCCGAGGTGGCGAACGTGGTCACCTTCCCGTCGGGCATCGTCACGTAGACGGCGCCGACGCCGGTGGCGGCGAGGAGGGGGGCGTGGTTGCGGAGGATCTCGAAGCCGCCCTCCACGCCGGGGGCGCGGAACGAGACGGCCTCGCCGCGGAAGGCGGCGCCGTCGGGCGAGACGATCTCGACGAGGAGGTTCTGAGCCATGAGCTAGGGCTGATGGGCGATGGGCCCCGGGCTCGCAGGCGCACCGCCCACGGCCCGACGCCCACGGCCGTTACGCTTCTGCGAGCATCTTCTCGCCGGCCTCGACGACCTCCTCGATGGCGCCCTTGTAGAGGAACGCTGCCTCGGGGTACTGGTCGAGCTCGCCGTCGAGGATCATCTTGAAGCCGCGCACGGTGTCGTCCACCTTCACGTACTTCCCGGGGTTGCCGGTGAACTGCTCGGCGACGAAGAACGGCTGGCTCATGAACCGCTGGATGCGGCGGGCGCGGTTGACGACCTGCTTGTCCTCGTCCGAGAGCTCGTCCATGCCGAGGATGGCGATGATGTCCTGGAGCTCCTTGTTGCGCTGGAGCAGCTCCTTGACGTCCTGCGCCACCTGGTAGTGCTCCTCGCCGACGACGTCGACGGTGAGGATCCGGCTCGTGGAGTCGAGGGGGTCGATGGCCGGGTAGATGCCGAGGCTCGCGATCTGGCGCGAGAGCACGGTCGTGGCGTCGAGGTGGGCGAAGGTCGTGGCCGGGGCCGGGTCGGTGAGGTCGTCGGCCGGGACGTAGACCGCCTGCACGCTCGTGACGGCGCCGCTCTTGGTCGAGGTGATCCGCTCCTGCATCACGCCCATCTCGGTGGCGAGCGTGGGCTGGTAACCAACGGCCGAGGGCATCCGGCCGAGGAGGGCCGAGACCTCGGAGCCCGCCTGCGTGAAGCGGAAGATGTTGTCGACGAAGAAGAGGACGTCGCGGCCGCCCTGGTTCCGGAAGTACTCGGCGAGGGTGAGGCCGGAGAGGGCCACGCGGGCGCGGGCCCCCGGGGGCTCGTTCATCTGCCCGAAGACGAACGTGGCCTGGCTCTCCTTGAGCGCGTCCATGTCCACCTTCGAGAGGTCCCAGCCGCCCTCCTCCATCGCGTGCATGAAGGCGTCGCCGTAGCGGATGATGCCGGACTCGAGCATCTCGCGGAGGAGGTCGTTCCCCTCGCGCGTGCGCTCGCCGACGCCGGCGAACACGCTCATCCCCTCGTGCGCCTTGGCGATGTTGTTGATGAGCTCCTGGATGAGCACGGTCTTGCCGACGCCGGCGCCGCCGAAGAGCCCGATCTTGCCGCCGCGGGCGTAGGGCTGGATGAGGTCGATGACCTTGATCCCGGTCTCGAACATCTCGACCGTCGTGGCGAGCTCGTCGTAGGACGGGGGCGCCTGGTGGATGGCGCGGCGGCCCTCGGCCTGCGGCTGCGGCAGCCCGTCGATGGCCTCCCCGACGACGTTGAAGAGGCGGCCGCGGATCGCCTCGCCGACCGGCATCGCGATGGGCTGGCCGGTATTGACGACCGGCGTGCCGCGCGTGAGGCCGTCGGTCGAGTCCATGGCGATGGCGCGGACGCGGTTCTCGCCGAGGTGCTGCTGCACCTCAAGGACGAGGGTGCCGGTCTCGCGGGCGATCTCGAGGGCGTCGAGGATCTCGGGGACGCCGCCGCCGGGAAACTCGCAGTCCACGACGGGGCCGATCACCTGGAGCACTTCGCCGTTGGGGCGGTCACCGGAGCGGGGGGGCGTTTCCATGCTGAAGGCTGCTGAAGAGGGAGCAGGAGGGGCCGCTCGGAGGGCCTCCGAGGCGGGCCGGGGGGTGGGGCCACGAAAATAGCCGACGCCTCTCCGAGGGGCCGTGAACGGCACTCGGGGAGGCGTCGAAGTTTCGGGGAATAGGCCGGGGCCCGGCGGCTCGGAGCGCTACGCCTCGGTGGCGGCCGCCTCGTCGGTCTCGGCCGGGGCGTCCTGCCGGTCGGCCTCGGCGCTGATCATCAGCCGCACGGTGTCGTCGACGACCGCCTCACCGAGGTCGTTCGTGCCGGCCCAATCCAGCCCCCAATCCTGGCGGCGGATCTCCCCCTCGGCCTCGAAGCCGATCTTCTGCGTGCCCCGCGACACGGCCGAGCCGAGGTACTCGCCCTCGAGCGTGACCGGCCGCGTGGTGCCGCGCATCGTGAGGTCGCCGGTCATGCGGAAGCGGCTGCCGCCGAGCGGCTCGACACGCGTGGTCCGGAACGTCACCGTAGGATGCTCCTCGGCCGAGAAGAAGTCGGGCGAGCGGAGGTGGCCGTCGCGGCGCTCGTTGTCGGTGTCGATGGAGGCGGCCTGCGCGGTGAGGTCGGCCGTCATCCCTTCGAGGCCGGTCTCCGGCACGACGATCGTGCCCTCGAAGTCGTTGAAGGTGCCGTCCACGTTCGAGATGCCGAGGTGGCGGACGCGAAAGCCGAGCTCGCTGTGCGACGCGTCGAGGGCGTAGGTCCCGACCGGGATGTCGGCCGGGGCGACCACCGGCTCGGTCTCGACGTCCGCGAGCGGGGCGTCGTCGGTGTCCACCTCGGTGGCGCAGGCGGACACGAGGAGGCCGATGGCGAGGGCGCCGAACGTGAGGGCACGGAGCTTGGGAGCAGAATGGGTCATGGTGGGGGGGTGTGGTGTTGTACGTGTCGAGGGGTCGGCGCACGTCGGTCTCGCGCGCCGCGCTTATGTCGTGGGGGCTCGCTCGGCGGCGCGCACGCCCTCACGGACCTCGTCAAGGAGGCGGAGGAGCGTGGCGGTGTCATCGGCGCTGAGCCGGCTCATGACGCCCACGGCGCCTTCGGACACAGACGGGGCGAGGCGGTCGAGCGCCGCGCGACCGTCGTCGGTGATGGTGCAGAGCATCCGTCGGCGGTCCTTGCGGCACGCCACGCGCGTCACGAGGCCGGCCCCCACGAGGCGGTCGAGGAGGCGGGTGATGCCGGGCGTCGGCGTCACCATCCGGGCGGCCACCTCCATCGTGGGGAGGGGGCCGTCGGCGCCGCGGAGGATGCGGAGGACGTTGTACTGCGGCTGCGTCAGCCCGCCGGTCGCCAGCGTCGCGTCGATCCGGCGGGCGACGTCGCTCGCCGTGCGGAGGAGGGCCACGACGGCCTCCTGCTCCGCCGACTCGAACGGGCGTCGCTGCTTGATCTCGTCGCGGATGGAGCGGGGCGGCATGGCGGCGCGGGCGCATTTAGTTGACGCATCAACATTTCACCCGTCCCCTTGTTCCCGCCCTCGCCCTCCGCCGGCTCTGGTCAGCCGAAGTGGTCGAACCCCCGGGCCTCCAGCGGGATCACCTCCCCTTCCGGCAGCCGCAGCGAGACCCCCTCCTCCGGCTCGACGACGTGCCCGACGACGGCGTAGGTCTCGGGGTCGAGCCGCTCCGCCTCGCGCTCCGGGAGCGCGAACAGCAGCTCGTAGTCCTCGCCCCCGTAGAGGGCGAGGGAGAGCGGGGCCTCGCCGACCGTCTCGGCCGCCTGGAACGTCTGGACGTGGATGGGCAACAGGCCGGCCTCGACGACGGCGCCCACGGCGCTCTCGCGGCAGAGGTGGTGGACCTCGCTCGCCAGCCCGTCCGAGACGTCGATGAGGGCGCGGGGGCGCACGCCGCGATCGGTCCAATGGCGGACGCGGTCGAGCCGCGCCTGGGGGTAGAGCTGCCGCTCGATGACGTAGGCGAAGTCGGCGAGGTTCGGCTGCGCGCCGGGCTCGGTCTCCCCGTCGCCGCCCGCTTCGAACCCCTGCTTGCCGGCGAGGAGCACGCGGAGGCCGGCCGCCGCGCTGCCGAGGTCGCCCGTGACGCAGAGCACGTCGCCCGGCTGCGCGCCGCGCCGGTAGACCACGTCCGCCTCGTCGGCCTCGCCGATGACCGTGACGGCGAGCGTCAGCCGCGGCGCGGCCGTCACGTCGCCCCCGACCACGGCGAGCCCGAAGCGGTCGCAGGCCTCCCGCACCCCGCCGTAGAGCGCCTCGGCCCCCTCCACGGAGACGTTGTTGGGCAGGCCCAGGGCGACGGTCGCGTAGCGCGGGGAAGCGTTCATCGCGGCCACGTCGCTCACGTTCACGGCGATCGCCTTCCAGCCGAGGTAGCGCAGCGGCGTGAACGTCCGGTCGAAGTGGACGCCCTCGACGAGCGCGTCCGTCGTGACGACGTGGACGCGGCCGTCGGCGACCCGGTAGACGGCCGCGTCGTCGCCGATGCCCTGGACGAGGGCCTCGGGCGCGTGGGCGTCGGCGGCGAGCACGTCGTGGAGCCGGCCGATGAGGCCGAACTCACCGACCTGGCCGACGGGGGTGAACGAATCGGGCGGCGTCATCGGAGCGGCGGGTGGGTGAGGAGGAGGAACCGCCGGCCGGCTGATCCGATCCTCGCCCCCCCCGATTCACGGCAGGGCCACCTTCCCCAGGAGCGCCGGGCGCGAGGCGCCGGTCACGGCCGGCAGGCTCGTCGGGACGCCGTTGGCCCACTCGTGGGCGAGGACGGCGAAGAGGACCGCCTCCTTCGCGTCGGGGTCGAGGCCGTAGGCGGCGGTCGTCTCGATGGGGACGGGGGCGAAGCGCTCGCGCAGCCGCCGCATCAGCTCCAGGTTGTGGACGCCGCCCCCGGAGACGATGAGGCGGTCGAGGGACGCCCGCGGCGCGGCGAACCGGCAGTAGGCGTCGTGGACGGAGCGCGCCGTCAGCGCCGTCGCCGTGGCGAGGAGGTCGTGGGGGTCCGAGGGCCCCTCCCCCACCACCCGCTCGGCGTAGGCCGCGCCGAACCACTCGCGCCCCGTCGACTTCGGCGGCTCCCGGTGGAAGTAGGGCTCGGCGAGGAGGCGGTCGAGGAGCGCCGCATCGGGGGTGCCGGCGGCGGCGAGGGCCCCGTCGGGGTCGAAGCGCCGTCCGAAGAGGCGCTGCGTGAGCGCGTCGATGAGCACGTTGGCCGGCCCCGTGTCGAAGGCGAAGGCTTCCTCCGGCCCCGCCCCAGCCGGGAGCACCGTGAGGTTGGCGATGCCCCCGAGGTTGAGGAGCCCGCGCGTCTCGGCGTCGGAGGCGAAGAGCGCATCGTCGAGGTAGGGGACGAGCGGGGCGCCCTGGCCGCCGAGGGCGACGTCGGCGGCCCGGAAGTCGGCCACGACGGGGACGCCGAGCCGCGCAGCGAGGACGGCGGCGTCGCCGAGCTGGAGCGTCGAGCGCGTCGGGGCGCCGGCGCACGCCTCGGCGTCGGGGACGTGGTGGACCGTCTGCCCGTGGGAGCCGACGAGGTCGAGGGCACCGGCGTGCAGCCCCGACCGGGACAGGGCCACCTCGACGGCCTCGGCGAAGGCGTGGCCCAGCCGGCTGTTGAGCTGGCTGAGGAGCCGGACGTCTGAGGTCTCGACGGCGCAGGCCGCCGCCAGCGCGTCGCGGAGCGCGTCGTCGTAGGGCACGTTGACGAACGCGAGCGTCTCCAGCCGCAGCCCCCGCCCGCTTCCCTCGACCCGTACCACGGCGGCGTCCACGCCGTCCAGCGAGGTCCCGCTCATGAGCCCGGCGACGACTCGGCGGGGACGTTGGAGGAGGCGCTGGAGCGGGTGCATCGGTGGGAGAAAGGGGAGAGAGGAGGGCCCAACGCCGCGGCGGACCCGGGAGCGCTGGCTCCCCCCTGCCGCGGGTCCTCTCGCGCGTCACTCGTCGCCCTGTGCGCGCATCTCGGCCGCGCGGCGGAGCAATTCGTCGGACTGCTCGGGCCGCTGCTGGGCCAGCTTCTCGTAGACGATGGCGGCCTCGGCGTACTGCTTCTGCGCCGCGTAGATGCGCGCGAGCGTCTCCGAGACCATGTCGTCGGCGACCTCCTCGTCGAACGTGACGGCGGGGCCGCGGAAGGTGGGGTCGGGCCGGATGCGGGGGGCGTCCTCGAGCTGGTGGATGAGCGCGTCGAGGGTGTCGGCAAGCCCCGGGGCCTCGTCTCCGACAGAGGCGGGGGGGTCGGGTGGCGCGACCTCGGCCTCGCCGACCTCGGCCGTCGAGGCCGGTGGCAACTCGGTCTCCTCGAGGACGGCCCACCCGTCCTCGTCGGGCGCGGAGGGCTCCGGGTCCGGCGGCCCGT
>JAWWCA010000203.1:0-6462 GCA_033720695.1 Rubricoccaceae bacterium | reverse complement strand
TTCCGCGAGGGGCCCCTGCCGCCCGAACCTCCCACCGCCTCCATGCCCGTCCACCGCCCCCTCGACGAGGAGGTCGAGATCCTCTGGGACCTCCTCGTCAAGATGCACCTCCTCGTCGACGAGCAGCTCGCCAGCGCCATCGACGCCGTCACCCGCTGCGACGCCGACCAGGCCGCCCGCGTCCGCGACCGCGACGACGAGGTGGACCAGCTCGAGCTCGAGATCGACCACCAGTGCGAGCGGATCCTCGCCCTCCACACGCCCGTCGCCGTGGACCTCCGCCTCCTCGTGACGGCGGTCAAGATCAACACGGACCTGGAGCGGATCGGCGACCACGCCAAGAACCTCGCCAAGCATACCCCTCACCTCGTCGGCTGCGACGACCTCCTCGGCGAGACCAAGATCGTCGAGATGGCCGACGTGGCGCGGGCCGTGCTGCGCGAGGCGCAAGACGCCTTCCTCAAGCGCGACCGCGTCCTCGCCCGCCGCGTCGTCGGGCACGACCGGGAGGTCGACGCCCTCCACGAGGAGAACAAGCGCCGCCTCGAAGGGCTCATCCGCGAGCGCCCCAGCGAGGCCGAGGCCCTCGTCTACCTCATCACGATGAGCAAGGCCATCGAGCGGATCGCAGACCACGCGAAGAACATCGCCGAGACGGTCGTCTTCCTCATCGAGGGCGAGGACATCCGCCACCGCCGCCTCCCCCGCCCCGAGGAGGGCTGAGCCACGGAGCCCGGCAGAGCCGGCTCGCTCCACGAACCCATGTAGCAAGGATTGGTGTTTCTTCGTTATAGTCAGAGACGCCAGTTGCCTCCGCCATTCAGCATAGGTTATGAACGACGCTCTAGCCTCCACCCTCGCCAAGCGCCTCACAGCGTATTCCGCGACGGCAGGCATCGCCCTCGCCTGCGCGCCTGACACCGACGCTCAGGTCGTATATCACGACTTCGACCCCGCGGTCTTTCTCCAAGTCGACTCCTTCCCTGACAACGTGGATGAGTATCTCCTCGACCTCGAGCCGGACGGGGTACCCGACATCCGCTTCACGCTTTACAACTACAACCTCCAGCCACTGCGAGGGGAGTTCCGTAGTTTTGGCGCGCGTGGCCAGACCACCGGGAACGATGTCAGTTTCATCGTTTCCTCTGCCCGGGCCTTTGCCTCTCGATTCGAGTCTGGGGACGAGATCGGTCCGACTCTCACAAGCGGACAGAGGTTCAGCGCGGGAGCGCGCTTTGCCTACTACGGCCCGTACTACGGTTCGGATTACCCGTTCAACCGGCAGATCGGGTATGCAGGCTTTCGGTTTGAGGCTGGCGGTGATACGCACTACGGATGGGTGCGCCTCGGTGCCTCGGCCGTTGTGGACAGGGCCAGGATCTTTGATTACGCCTATGAGGCGACCCCGGACGTCCCCATCATTGCGGGTGACATGGGTACGCCCGCGCCCTCCCTGCTTCTGGAGGGTAGTCTCAACCAGACGCAGGTTCCTCCCGATGGCGGCACCTTCATCTTCACCGGAACCGTCGAAAACACCACCGACGAGCCGCAGGAGATCGAGGTGTGGGCCGTCGCACGCCGTCTGAATGAACGGGAACGGCTCCTCGACGTCATCCGCGGGGACGTGTTTACGGTTCCGGCTGGGGCCACCGTGCCGGTCGAGGCTTCGGCCCCCGTGCCCCCGTCCACTCCGGCCGGCAGGGCAGAGTTGAGGTTTAACATTGGGAGTTATCCCCGGGTGTTCGATTCAGAGGCCTTCATCGTCACGAAGGAGGACGGGGCTAGGGCGAGCGAGGCCGACGTCTCCCTCTCTGCCACTGGCACGCACGTCCTGAGCGCACCGCGCCCAAACCCCACCGAAGGGCGGACCACGTTCGGCTTGGAAGTGGCCAATCCGCAGCACGTCTCGGTTGCGGTGCACGACGCGCTGGGGCGCCGGGTGGCCACCCTCCACGAGGGAGCATTGGCCGAGGGGACGCCTCACCGGCTCGTGTTCGACGGCACCGATCTCCCGGCGGGGGTGTACGCTGTACGAGTCTTGGGTGAGGACTTCACCGAGACCCGCGTCTTCTCCCTCTCACGTTAGATCTGCAGATGCGCCGCCTCACCGCACGGCGTCCCACTCCCGGGAGTAGGACCGGCCGCGGACGGTGACAGAGACGCTGTTGAGGAACCAGTCGAGCATGGTCCGGGCATAGCCGCGGGCCCGGTACCGGCGAGGGTCCTCGTAGACCACGCGGTGCCAGAGGAACCGGATGCGCCCGCCCCCCCCCCGGCGGGCCCGTCGCGCGATGCGGCGGTAGAGGTCGAAGTCTTCGCCCGCCACGAGCGCCTCGTCGTAGCCCCCCTCCCGCTCGAAGACGTCGCGGCGGACGGCGTGGCACTCGCCGCGGCCCATGCCGAGGCCGAGGGCGTTCCACCCTCGGAAGAGCACGTTGCACGTGCCGAGGACGATCCGGTCGTCGAGCCGGGCCTGGTTGGGGTGAACGGTCACGCGGCACGTCGCCGCGCCCGCCTCCTCGGCAGCGGCGATCATGTCCAGGAGCAGACCCTCCGCGTCGTCGGGGAAGCCGACGTCGGCGGTGAAGAAGAGGAGGACGCCGCCGGCGGCGAGGCGCGCGCCCGCGTTCCGCCCCGCGCCGATGGTCTGCCGCTCCGGGCCCCGGTGCACGACGACGCGGTCGGCGAGGGCGAGGGCGAGGGCGAGCGTGCCGTCGGTCGAGCCGCCGTCGGAGACGATGAGCTCCAGGCCGAGGCGGCCGGCGACGGCGCGGAGCGGCCCGAGCACGGCCGCGAGCGTCTTCTCCTCGTTCAGCGTGGGCACGACGACGCTGGCCCGGGGCCGGGCGGGCGCTGGGGAGGAACCGGAGACGGAGGCGGGCGCTAGATTCGGCATGCCGGAAGTTAGCCCGTCCCGCTGAGCCTGAGCCATCTTGTCCCGGCCCATCCCAAGCCCGACTTGTCCTCCTGAGCGAAGCGAAGGATCCCAACGCTGACCTCCGGTGCGCGTCCGCGGGTCGAGTTGAGATCCTTCGTCGCTCCGCTCCTCAGGATGACAGATCCCAAACTGCTGCATCCCTGCCCTTGACCAACAAAGCCGTCGCCCGCCACCTCAAGCTCGCCGCCGACCTCATCGAGCTCACGGGCGGCAACGCGTACCGCGCGCGCGCCTACGCCTCGGCCGCCCGCCGCGTCGAGCAGATGCCGGAGGCCATCGCGTCCCTCGACAGCCCCGACGCGTTGACCGAGCTCGCCGGCATCGGGAAGGGGATCGCCGCCGAGGTCGGCGTCCTCCTGGAGGCGGGCGCGCTCCCGGCCGTCACCGAGATCCTGCAGACCCTCCCGCCCGGCCTCCTCGACGTGCTCCGCGTCAAAGGGCTCGGGCCCAAGAAAGTGCGTGCCCTCTGGACGGCGCTCGACGTCACCTCCCTCGACGACCTCGAAGCCGCCGCCGTCGCCGGCCGCGTCGCCGACCTCCCGGGGTTCGGCATGAAGACGCAGCAGAACGTGCTCGACCAGATCGAGCGGCTTCAGGCCTACGCGGGGAAGGCGCACCACGCCCAGGTGTGGGACGAGGTCGAGGCGCTCCTCCGGGCGTTGCGCGCCGCCGAAGGCGTCGGGCAGGCCGACGCGGCGGGGGCGTTCCGCCGCCAACTGGAGGTGGTCGACCGGGTGGAGGTCGTCGTCGAGGCGCGGCCGGAGGTGGTGCAGGCCGCGCTGGCGGGCCTCGGCCTCGCCGTCGAGGACGCGGGCGACGGCACGCTCCGGGGGCCGCTCCCCATCGGGCTCCCCCTCGTCGTCCACCCCGCAGCGGCCAAGCACTACGGCCGCGTGCTCTGGGCGGCGACGGGCTCGGAGGCCCACGTGGCCGCGTTCGTCGACCGGTTCGGGATGCCGGGCGACACCGACCGCGAGGCGGTGATCTACACGTCGGCGGCCCTGCCGGTCGTCCCGCCGGCCCTCCGCGAGGGCACCGGCGAACTGGACGCGGCGGAGGGCGGCACGCTGCCCGACCTCCTCTCCGTCGAGGACTTCCGGGGCACGCTCCACAACCACACCACCGCCAGCGACGGCGCCGCGAGCCTCCGCGAGATGGCCGAGGCCGCCCGCGCCCTCGGGCTCGAGTACCTCGGCATCGCCGACCATAGCCAGAGCCTCAAGATCGCCAACGGCCTCTCGGTCGAGCGCCTGGAGGCGCAGCTGGACGAGATCGCCGCGCTCAACGCCGAGTACGAGGCCGAGGGCGTCGCCTTCCGCGTCTTCTCCGGCTCCGAGTGCGACATCCTCCGCGAG
Source organism: Rubricoccaceae bacterium (assembly GCA_033720695.1). GTDB lineage: Bacteria > Bacteroidota > Rhodothermia > Rhodothermales > Rubricoccaceae > DATGQT01. The sequence goes on along the minus strand of JAWWCA010000203.1, from coordinate 2,169 downwards.
GGCGAGCTGGACTACCCCGACCCCGTCCTCGAGCGCCTCGACGTCGTCGTGGCGAGCATCCACTCCCTGTTCAAGCTCCCCGTCGAGGAGCAGACGGCGCGGCTCGTCCGCGCCGCCGAGCACCCCCACGTCGACATCCTCGGCCACCTCACCGGCCGGCTCCTCCTCCGCCGCGACGGCTACGCCGTGAACCACGAGGCCGTCATCGACGCCTGCGCGCGGACCGGCACGGCCCTCGAGCTCAACGCCAACCCCTGGCGCCTCGACCTCGACTGGCGCTGGCTCCGACGCGCCACCGACGCCGGCGTCCCCATCGCCATCAACCCCGACGCCCACTCGACGGCCGAGCTGGAGAACGTCCGCTGGGGGGTGTCGGTCGCCCAGAAAGGGTGGCTGACGGCGGAGCAGTGCCTGAACACGAAGTCGGCTGAGGCGTTCGCGGCGTGGCTCGCGCACCGGAGGCGCGAGGGCGCACGGATGCCGGAGTGAGTCTCTCCCCTCCGCTCCGCCCCCCCTCTCCATCCACCCCTCCTCTTGTCTCGCCTCTTCTCCGCTCTCGGGCTCCTCGTCCTGATCGTCGCCGTGCTGGCGGCGGTCGTGGGCTACTTCGCGTACGGCACCGAGCCGGCGCGGTCGGGCACGCTGGATGTGCCGGGGCTGCGGGGGCCCGTCGCCGTGTCGTGGGCCGACGGCGGCGTCGTGGTGGAGGGCACGGAGGCCGCCGACCTGGCCGCGGCGCTGGGCTACGTCCACGGCGTGGACGACGCCTGGGCGCTCGCGCTGTGGCGGCAGGCCGCCCTGGGCAGCCTGAGCCAGTGGTTCGCCGACCCCGCGGCGGTGGCCCTCGACCGCCACGCCCGCGCCCTCGGCCTCGGGTCGCTCGCCCGGCTCACCTACAGCGCCCTCCCCGATTCCAACCGCGCCCTCCTCGACGCCTACGCGGCCGGCGTCAACCGCGCCCTCGCCGACCCCGCCGTGGCGCAGCGCGACGAGTTCGTCCTCCTCGACCTCGCGCCCGACCCCTTCGAGCCGTGGCACGCCCTGGCCGTGGAGCGCCTCTTCGCCTGGGCCGGGACCCCGCCGCTCCGCCTCGACGGGGCCGCCACGTCCGACTCGGCCCTCGCTCGCTTCGCGCGGACGGACTCCCTCTACCGCGCCTTCCTGCACCTCGGCGGCGCCTCGCAGTCCCGCGCGTGGGTGGCCCCCCTCGACGCGGCCGGGGGCGTGGCGCTCGTGCAGCAGCACGCCTACGGCGCCTCGGCCCTCCCGCTCGTCCGCGAGGTCACCCTCCGCCGGGGCGGGCGGAGCGTCGTCGCGGCGACGGTGCCGGGCACGCTCGTCTTCCCCGGCGGCGCCGACGACCGCGGCGCCTGGAGCGTGTTCCTCACGAGCCCAGCCACCCTCGAGACGACGGCCGAGGCGTTGCCCCCACTGGCCTACGACCGCCTCGTGGACCGGGCCGGCAACGAGACCCTCCTCGCCATCCGCCGCGGCGAGGGCGGGCTGTTCTTCGAGACCGACACGGGCCGGGCCGGCGCGGCCCGACCCGACACCCTCGCTCCGGCAGGCCTCCTCGCGGACTCGCTGGGGGCGTCCAGCGCGGCGCTCCCCGTCTGGGCCCTCCGCTGGCCCGGCTTCGCGCCTGGAACTGACAGTCCGGCTTGGTGGGCCCTCCTCGAGGGACGCCGCCCAGGCTTCGAGCTGTTCCGCGGCGAGGGGTTGCGGATGACGCGGGACGGGGACGCGGTCGTGCTGGGCGACCCGCGGCTGCAGCGGGCCCTCCCGGGCGGCGTCTTCGTCTCGGCCGACTCCCTGGCCGGGTTCGCCGCCGAGCGCCTCGCGAGCCTCCTGGACGGGGCCGACTCCCTCGCCGTCCCCCTCCGGCCCGCCGCCCTCGCGTCGGACGCCCTCAGCCCGTGGGCGGCCGAGCGCCTGCCCGGGCTGCTCGCCGCCCTCGGCAACCGGGACTCGCTCGCCTTCGACCTCAAGGACCCCTACGCATACCTCCTGTCGTGGGACGCCCGCTACACGCCCGAGGCCATCGGCGCCTCGCTCTTCGAGACCTGGCTCCAGGCACACGAGGAGGCGCTCGGCGAGCCGCCCGTGCCCGGCGACTCGGTCGACCGGCCGGTTCTGCAGCAGACCCTCCGCCTCGCCGTGGCGATTCTG
>JAWWCA010000202.1:0-6494 GCA_033720695.1 Rubricoccaceae bacterium | reverse complement strand
GCCCCGCCGGAGCGTGCCCGCCCGGGGGTCGACCGTCCACACGCCCAGCCGGAAGCGGCGGGGGAGGCGGTCGTCGGCCGGAGGGTGGGGAGCATCCATGGCGCCGGGCGCGGAAGAGACAGGCTACGTAGCGTCCTCGCCGCCTGCAAGTTGCGGGAGCCCCGACGGCCGCCGTGGAGAATCCTCACAGGATCCAGAGGCGCTCCTCAGGTGCCGGGGAGGGCGATGGGCCTAGGCTCTCGGGGTCCATCCCCACGCCGCTCCCCGACCCGCCATGACCGCTCCCCGACTGCTCTGCCTCGCCCTTCTCGCTGGTGCCCTCGCTGGCGCGCCGTCGGCCCAGCCCGTCGTCTCCACGCTCACTGCCCCCTTCGCGGGCAGCGGCGACGTATCGCTCCACCCCACCACCGGCGACCTCTACGTCGCCGACTTCGGCGACGCCTTCGGGCTCGACCCGGACGACTGGGGCCTCGACGTCAAACGGGTGACGCCGGACGGCACCGTCAGCGTCTTCGCCGCGGGCTTCTTCGTCGCCACCGGCAACGACTTCGCCCCCGACGGCGAGACGCTGATCCAGGCCGAGATCGGCCGGGGCTACGTCTTTCGCGTCGATCCGAACGGGACCCCGACGCTGTGGGCGGTGGGGTTCAGCTCGCCCGTCGGGGTGGCGCCGACCGCGGACGGCGGGGCCTACGTGGCCGCCTGCGGGGCGAACACCATCCAGCGCATCGCGCCGAACGGGGCTACCTCGCTCTTCGCCGAGAGCCCCGAGTTCAACTGCCCCAACGGGCTGACGATCGCCCCGGACGGGACCCTCTACACGGTCAACTTCAACGACGGCAAGATCCTCCGGATCGGCGCCGACGGAGCGGTCCACGTGCTCGCGACCGCCGACGGCCCCGGCAACGGGCACGTCGCCTACGCGGCGGGCCGGCTCTTCGTGGCCAACCGCAACGGGCACCAGATCCTCCGCGTGTCCCTCGACGGCGAGATCGAGGTCCTCGCGGGGACGGGGGAGCCCGGAAACGAGGACGGCCCGGCCGATGCAGCCACGTTCCGGTTCCCCAACGGCATCGCTGTGACGCCCGACGGCTCCACCGTCTACGTCAACAGCAAGACGTCCGACAACCCCGACGCCCTCAACCCCGTCGTCATCCGCGTCATCCGCGGCATCCCGGTGGCCGAGGAGCCGGCGCCGACGCCGGAGCAGCAGGGGCTCCTGCCGGCCGTGCCGAACCCGGGCTGGGAGGGCACCACGATCCGCTACGCCCTCTCGGCGCCTGCCGAGGTCGAGCTCGCCATGTACACCCTGCTCGGGCAGCGGGTCGCCACGCTGGAGGCGGCGGCGCGGCCGGCCGGCGAGCACGCGGTGGCGTGGGCGGGCACCGACGGTGCGGGCGGGGCCGTCGCCGCCGGGACGTACCTGTGCCGGCTGCAGACGGGCGGGGGGGCGGTCTACACGCGCCTGGTGACGCTGCTGCGCTGAGCACCGCCAGCTCCTCAGTAAGCCAGGAGATCGACTCCGGAGGTGGGGCCGAGGCGGAGGGCAGGGGCGGGGACGCGGACGTGGCGGAGAATCGGCACGAGGGCATCCCACACCGGCCCCTGGATGGGCAATCCGGCCGGCTCGAGGTCCAGGCCGAGGTAGACGACGTGCTCTGCGTAGCCCGTTCGCACGTCGCCCTCCCGCGCGCCGTAGCCGGCGGCGACGTTGAGCCACGGGGGCAGGAACGGCCTGGCGGCCTCGGGCGCGAGGCGGTGCGGGTTCACGGCCAGCCACGTCGTCTGCCCCTCGTAGTCGCACGTCGCGTCACAGTCGTCCCCGGAGGGCCAGTAGGCCCACTTGAGGTGGACGGCGTCGAGGGCCGGGACGTGGGCGCGTGCCGCGACGAGGCCCGCGCCGACGGCGTTCGCGGCGAGGTCGGGCGGGGAGAAGCCGACGCCGCGGTCGAAGCCGTCGAGCACCTCGTAGTAGAGCATGCCGGCGAAGGCCGTGGCGGCGCCGAGGGCGGCGGCCGAGCGGCCCTCGTGGCCGGCCCACCGGTAGCCTGCCGCCCAGAGCTGCGCCTGCACGCCGGTCGAGAAGGCGTGGCCGAGCTTGTCGGCCCAGCGGGCATAGCCCCAATCGTACGTCACCGCGAACGGGTCGACGGCGCGCGGGGTGAGGTGGCGCCGCCGCACCCACTCGTAGACGCCGGTGCCGGCGCCGGCACCGAGGACGGCCGCGGTGCGGGAGGCGCGTGGCGAAGGGGCCGGTCGCCAGAGGGCGTGCGCCGCGGCGAGGGTGTCGGCGCGGAGACCGAGGGGGAGCGAGGCGTCGCGGTCGAAGCGGTAGACGAGGCCGGGGGCGTCGAGCTGCGGGGCCCGCGGCTGCGCAGCGGCGGGGGCTGCGAGGAGCGCGCCGAGGAGCGCGGCGCGGGCGAGCGATGGGAGCGGGCCGGGCACGGCGCAGCTTACGGTGGGGGAGCCGCCCCGCCGTCACGGTCCGGTGAATTCGCGCCGCCTCGGAGCGGGCCTCTAGAACGCGAAGGGGACGAACGCCGGGTCGGGCGTGAGGCGGACGGCCGGGCCGGGGACGTGGACGTGGCGGAGGATCGGCACGAGGGCGTCCCACACCTTCCCACGGAACGGGAGCCCCGCCGGCTCGAGGTCGACCCCGAGGTAGACGACGCTCGTCGTCAGGAAGTCGAGCGCGTCGCGGTCGCGGGCGCCGTAGCCGGCGGCGACGTTGAGCCACGGGGGCAGGAACGGCTTGGCGGCCTCGGGCGCGAGGCGGTGCGGGTTGGCCGTGAGCCAGAACGTCTGGCCGGCGTAGTCGTCGGTGAGGTTCTTCCCCTCCCAGCCGCTGGGCCAGTAGCTCATCTTGAGGAAGAAGGCGTCGAAGGCGGGGTCGTCGGCCTGCGCCGTCGCGAGGACGACGCCGAGCGTGTTGGCGACGGCGTCGCCGGGGGAGAACCCCCACTGCGGGCCGAACCCGTCGAGGATCTCGTAGAAGAGCATGTTGGCGAAGCCGCCGACGGCGCCCCACAGCCGCGCCTCCGGCTCGGGCACACCGGCCCACCGCAGCGTGCTCCGGTAGATCCGCGTCTGGATCGCCGAGGAGTAGACGTGCCCCACCTTGTCGGCCCATCGGACGTAGGCCCAGTCGTTGGCCACGCGGAAGCGCGGGCTCCGGTCCTGCCACCAGCGGCGGCGCTGCGCCTCCAGCACCACGACCGCCGACCCGACCGTGGCCCCCGCCAGGGCCGCGACACGCCACGCGCTCACCGGCGCGGCCTCGATGGCGAGGGAGTCGGCGCCGAGGAGGTCGGCGTCAGGCGCAGCAACGTCGGGCGCGGCGTCTCCGTCGAAGACGGCGAGGTCGAGGCCCGCCATGCGGTAGCCGAGCGCGGCGTCCTGCGCTCGGGGCGCCGGCAGGAGCGCGAGCGGCAGGGCGAGCAGGAGGAGCAGGTGGAGGCGCACGGGGGGCAAGGGGGGCGGGCGAGAAGGTACGGGCGCAGGAGAGGGAGGGGCACAAACCCGTCCGCGAATGGCCTTGTGCGAAGTGCGTGCAGGCGGATCACGCCGCGGGGGTCGGGCGTCTCGGCCCCCTCCCTCCGGCCCCTCTCGTCCCGCCTGTCCCCTGCCGATGCATTCTCCCGACCAGCGCCGCACGAAGATCGTCTGCACCCTCGGGCCGGCCACGTCCTCGCGCGACGCCGTCCGCGCCCTCATCGCGGCGGGCATGGACGTGGCCCGCCTCAACTTCTCCCACGGCACCCACGACGACCACCGGCGCATGATCGAAGTGGTGCGCGAGGAGGCCGCCCACGCGGGCCGTGTCGTCCCCGTCCTCCAAGACCTCCAGGGCCCGAAGATCCGCATCGGGGCGATGAAGGACGGCGGCGTGCTCCTCCACAAGGGCCAGCCGCTCCGCCTGACGGCGGCGCCCCTCAACGAGGGCGACGCCGAGCGCGTCCACGTCTCCTACGACCCCCTCGTCGAGGAGGTGGTGCAGGGGGGGCGCATCCTCGCCGACGACGGCCACATCGAGCTCCGCGTCGTGGACGTCGAGGGGGGCGATGTCGTGACGGAGGTGGTCGTGGGCGGTCCGCTCCGCTCCAAGAAGGGGGTCAACCTCCCGCTCATCCGCTCCTCCCGCCCCTCCCTCACCGAGAAGGACCTCCGCGACCTCGCCTTCGGGCTCGACCACGACGTCGACTTCATCGCGCTCTCGTTCGTGCGCTCGGGGGCGGACGTGGCCGCGCTCCAGCGGCGCATCGCCGAGCAGGGCAAGGAGGTCGCCGTCGTGGCCAAGATCGAGAAGCCGGAGGCCGTCGAGGACTTCGACGCCATCCTCGACCGGACCAACGCCGTGATGGTGGCCCGCGGCGACCTCGGCATCGAGATCCCGATGCAGGAGGTGCCGATCGTGCAGAAGCGGCTCATCCGGCGGTGCCTCCAGCGCGCCACGCCCGTGATCACGGCCACGCAGATGCTCGAGAGCATGATGGAGAACCCGCGCCCCACGCGCGCCGAGGCCAGCGACGTCGCGAACGCCGTGCTCGACGGCTCCGACGCGGTGATGCTCTCGGGCGAGACGGCGGCGGGGAAGTACCCCGTCAAGACGGTCGAGGTGATGGCTGAGATCATCCGCTCGGTGGAGGGGCAGCGGCGGGGCCTCGGCGGGCAGGAGGCCGCCAGCGAGGTCCACGCCCCCGAGGCCCGCACCACGCAGGCCATCTCGTTCACGTCCGTCCGCCTCGCGAAGGAGGTCGAGGCCGCGGCCATCTGCTGCCTCACCCACTCCGGCACGACGGCCCGCGCGATCGCGCGCCACCGGCCCGACGTCCCCATCTACGCCTTCACCGACGACCCCCGCGCCGTCGGCCGGCTCGCCCTCCTGTGGGGGACCGACGCCTTCGCCATCCCCTTCCAGCGCCACACCGACGACGGCATCCAGGCCGTGCACGAGGGGCTCCTCTCGCGCGGGCTCGTCGCGCGCGGCGAGCGCATCGTCGTGACGGCCGGCCTCCCGCTCCCCACGAAGGGGCTCACCAACATGGTCCACGTGAGCACGGTCGGCGAGGGGTGGGGGTGACGGGGCCCGGGATCGGCGGGGCGTGACGGGGGCCGCCCGGCTCGCGCACCGCAGAGTGCCTCCCCGCTGGGCGGGCAATTCCGTATCATTCAGGCCCGTTCCCGCAGCGGTCGCCCGCGCCCGCCTATCGCGGTTGCTACCCCACCGTCCCACGCCCTCGCTGCCCTCGCCGCTCGCCGTCGGGGGCCTCTTGGTCCTGAACGCATGCGCCGCACCCCGACCGGTCCCCTCGCCGGCCTGTCGCTGCTCCTCCTCCTCGCCACCGTCGCCACGGGGTGCCGGCAGGGCACCTTCTTCGGCGAGCGCTACAACAACTTCCGGGCGTACTACAACACGTTCTACAACGCGCGGAAGGCGTTCGAGGAAGGCGAGGAGCAGCTCGTCCGCCTCGACGAGCGGATCGACCGGAGCCGGTTCCTCCCCGTCTTCGCCGACGTCCCCTCGGAAGGGGGCGGCGCGCGGGCCGGCGGCACCGGCGGCCCCTTCCAGAGCGCCATCGACAAGAGCGCCGACCTCCTCCGCGAGCGGCCCGACTCGAAGTGGGCCGACGACGCGCTCCTCCTCATCGGGCGGTCGTACTTCTACCAGCGCAACCTCGTCGGGGCCGAGGCGAAGTTCCGCGAGACGATCGCGGCGGCCGAGGAGCGGGGGCAGGGCGAGCTGACCGACGAGGCGCGGTACTGGCTTGGCCGCACGCTGGCGGCGCAGGAGCGCTACGAGGAGGCCGTCTCCGTGATCGAGGAGGGCCTCGCGCGGGAGGGCCTCGCGCGGCGCTGGCGCGCCCGCATGCAGCTGGCCCTCGCCGAGCAGTACGTCCAGCAGCGCGAGTGGGCCGCCGCCGCCGAGGCGCTGCGGGCCGGCCTCGACGACCTCCGCGACGCCGACCTCGCCGGCCGGGCCTCCTTCCTCCTCGGTCAGGTCCTCGAAGCCGGCGGCGACGTCGACGGCGCCGCCGAGGCCTACCGCGCCGTCGAGCGCTACCGCCCGTACTACGAGCTCCTCTACGCCGCGCAGCTCAGCCGCGCCCGCGTCCTCGGCCTCGACGCCGGCCGCCACGACGAGGCGCTCGCGCTCATCCGCCGGATGCGCCGCGACGACAAGAACTTCCAGAACCGCGCCGAGGTCGAGCTCACCTACGCCCGCCTCCTCGCCGCCGCCGGCCGCCACGACGAGGCCCGCGACCGCTTCGAGGCCCTCCTCTACGAGATCGAGGAGGGCGAGGAGTTCGCCGGCGTCTCCGTCCCCCGCAGCGAGACCCACTACTACTACGGCGCCTTCTACCGCGACCGGCTCGACGACTACGTCCGCGCGGCGGCCTACCTCGACACCGCCGCCACCGGCCTCCGCACCGACCCCGGCCGGGAGGCGCTCGTCACGCGCGCGGCGCTCACCGGCGTCCGCCGCGAGGCCGACG
>JAWWCA010000201.1:0-6566 GCA_033720695.1 Rubricoccaceae bacterium | reverse complement strand
GGCGCGGCCATCCAGGGCGGCGTGCTCTCGGGCGACGTCAAGGACGTCCTCCTCCTCGACGTCACCCCGCTCAACCTCGGCATCGAGACGCTCGGCGGCGTGATGACCACGCTCATCCCCGCCAACACCACGATCCCGACGCGGAAGAGCGAGGTGTTCTCGACGGCGAGCGACAACCAGCCCTCGGTCGAGATCCACGTGCTCCAGGGCGACCGCTCGATGGCGCTCGACAACCGGACCATCGGCCGCTTCCACCTCGACGGCATCCCGCCGGCCCCGCGCGGCGTGCCCCAGGTCGAGGTCACCTTCGACATCGACGCCGACGGCATCCTCTCGGTCTCGGCCAAGGACAAGGCGACGGGCAAGGAGCAGTCGATCCGGATCGAGGCCTCCAGCGGGCTCTCCGACGAGGAGGTCGAGCAGATGCGCAAGAGCGCGCGCGAGCACGCCGCCGAGGACCGCCAGCGGAAGGAGCAGGTCGAGAAGCTCAACACCGCCGACGCCCTCATCTTCTCCTCCGAGAAGAACCTCCGCGACTACGGCGACAAGATCCCGGCCGAGAAGCGGACCCAGATCGAGTCGGCGCTCGAGCGGCTCAAGGCCGTCCACAAGGAGAAGGACCTCGCCGAGGTGGACTCGGCCGTGGACCAGCTCAACGCCGCCTGGAGCGCCGCCAGCGAGGACCTCTACCGCGCCCAGCAGGCCGAGGCCACCGGCGAGACGCCCGACGTCAACGCCCAGGAGGCCGCCGCCGACGGCGCCGCCGACGGGGCCGACGAGGCCCCGGTCCAGGACGCCGACTTCGAGGTCGTCGACGAGGGCGACGGCGAGAAGGCCTGACCCTCCCGGGACTCCTGACCGACGCGCCCCGGCTGCCTCAGTGGCGGCCGGGGCGCGCGGGTCTCTGGGCCTCGCCTTCAAGGGAGGGCGACCATAACCGTCTGGGCCCTATCTTCCCCGAAGGCTCGCTCCCGGCCGCTCCTCCACTATGGCCTCCGCCTCGGTCACCCAGCTCCTCCACGACCTCGGCGCGGGCCGGGAGGAGGCCTTCGACGAGCTCCTGCCCGAGGTGCTCGACGCGCTCCGGCGCATCGCGCGGCGCCAGCTCCGGGGCGAGCGGCCCGGCCACACCCTCAACACGACGGCCCTCGTCAACGAGGCCTACCTCAAGCTCGTCGCCGACGCGCACAAGGACTGGCAGAACCGCGCCCACTTCTTCGCCGTCGCGGCCCGTGCCATGCGGCAGGTGCTCATCGGCTATGCAAGGAAGCGGAGCGCCGAGAAGCGCGGCGGCGGGGCCATCCGCGTCACGTTCGACGAGCAGCACCCCCCCCTCGGCGACACCCACCTCGACACGCTCGAGCCCCGGCACGTCCGCGTCGTCGAGTGCCGGTTCTTCGTCGGGCTCACCATCGAGGAGACGGCCGAGGCGCTCGGGGTCTCGCCCGTGACCGTGGCGCGGGACTGGCGGATGGCTCGGGCCTGGCTCCGCCACGCGCTCACGGAGGACACCGCGCCGGACGGATGACACGATCTGCGCCCGCCCTGCGCCTCTAAGAAGAACCCCGCCCCTGCCCGATGGACGCCGCCCGCTTCGCCCGCATCCAGGACCTCTTCCTCGACGCGCTCGACCGCCCCCCCGAGGAGCGCGAGGCCTTCCTCGACACCGCCTGCCGCACCGCCGACGGCGCCCCCGACCCCGACCTCCGCCGCGCCGTCGAGGCCTACCTCGAGGCCGACACCGCCGACGGCGACTTCCTCCTCGACCAGCCTCTCGTCGTCGCCCCGCCCCTGGAACCCGAAGAGGACGCAGTCGAAGGGCGCAGGGTGGGACCCTACCGTCTGCTCCGCCTCCTCGGGCGCGGCGGGATGGGCGCCGTCTACCTCGCCGAGCGCGAGGACATGGGCCGCGCGGTGGCCCTCAAGGTCGTCCGCGGCGACCTCGCCGACCCCGAGGCGCGGCAGCGCTTCCGCCGCGAGCGCCGCCTCCTCGCCCGCCTTGAGCACCCCGGCATCACCCGCCTCTATGATGTAGGCGTGGCCGACGACGGGACCCCCTACTTCGCGATGGAGCGCGTCGAGGGCGAGCCGCTGACGGACTACTGCGACCGCCTCCGCCTCGGCCTTGACGCCCGCCTCCGTCTCTTCGAGCAGGTCGGCCGCACGGTCCAGCACGCCCACCAGCACTTTGTCGTCCACCGCGACCTCAAGCCGTCGAACGTCTACGTCACGCCCGAGGGCGAGGTGAAGCTGCTCGACTTCGGCATCGCCAAAGCGCTCGATGAGGCCGAGCAGGCCGACGATGCCGCGCACACGCGGACGGGCCGACGACTCCTCACGCCCGGCTACGCCGCGCCCGAGCAGTTCACCGGCGAGGGCGTCACCGCCGCCACCGACGTCTACAGCCTCGGCGTACTTCTCTACGAGCTGCTCACAGGCCACCGTCCCCACGAGAACACCGCCGCGCCGACCGAGGCCCCGCCCCCCCCATCGACGGCCGTCACCGGCGCGGCCGACGCCGACACGGCCGCGGCCGAAGCGCGGCAGACGACGCCCGAGCGCCTCGCCCGCCGCCTCCGGGGCGACCTCGACGTGATCTGCCTCAAGGCGCTCCAGCCCGAGCCGGCCCGCCGCTACGCCAGCGCCGAGGCGTTCGTCGAGGACGTGAAGCGGCACCTCGCCGGCCTCCCCGTCGCGGCGCGACCGGATGCGGCGGGGTATCGGCTGCGGAAGTTCGTGGCGCGGCACCGCCGGGGCGTCGTGGCCTCCGTGCTCGGGGCCGCCCTGCTCGCCGCCGTCGTCGGGTTCTACACCGTGCGCCTCGCCGCCGAGCGCGACCGAGCCCAGACCGAAGCCCGGACGGCTGAGCGTGTCTCGAGCTTCCTCGTTGATCTGTTCGGCGCGGCCGACCCCTTCGAGGAGGTGCAGGGCGACACCCTCCGAGCCGTTGACCTCCTCGCGAGGGGGGCCGCCCGCGTCGAGACAGAGCTGGAGGGCGAGCCCGAGGTTCAGGCGACGCTGTTCGACGCGATCGCCGACGTGTACGTGCGCTTAGGCCGGCTTGAGGACGCCGAGCCGCTCTACGAACGCGCCCTCGCGCTTCGCCGAGACACCCTCGACCCCGACGACCCCGCCCTCGCGGAGACCCTCACAGGGCTGGGCGGACTCTACGTAGAGCGCGGCGCGTTCGGCGCGGCCGACTCGCTCGGTGCCCTTGCGCTCTCCATCTCTGGTCCCGACGCCCGGACCCTCGAGACCGCGCGCGCCCTCCACCTCCTCGGACGCAGCCGCTACGCGCAGGCCGACTACCCCGCCGCCGACTCGCTCCACCGGCGCGCCCAGGCCCTCTTCCGAACCCTAGCGGGCCCCGACAACGACGGGACCGTGGCGAGCCTCAGCGAACTGGCCCAGGTGGCAGAGGCCCGCGGGGATGACTCGACGGCCACGAGGTACGCCATGGCCGTGCTGACCTCTCGCCGCCGGACCTACGGCGACGACCACCCCGCCGTCGCCGAGGCCCTCAGCGACATCGGCTACCTGCTCCGCAAGCAGGGCCGCTACGCCGAGGCCGAGGCACGCTACCGCGAGGCCCTCGCCATCAAGCGGCGCGCCCTCGGCGACGACCACCCGTCCGTCGCCACCACGCTGAACAACCTAGGCGTACTGCTAGGCGTCGCCGGCCACTACGACGAGGTCGGCCCGGTCCTCGAAGAGGCCCTCGCGATTCGCCGCGTCCGGTTCGGCGACGTCCACCCCCTCGTCGCCTCGACGCTCGGGAGCCTCTCCAGGCTCGCGATCACGCAGGGCGACCTCGACCGCGCGCTGGCCCACCAGGACGAAGCCCTCGCCATCCTCCGCCAGCTGCACGGCGGGGGCGACCACCCGACCGTCAGCACCGTGCTCAACAACCAGGCGCGCGTGCGTCTTCAACAGGGGCAGCCCCGAGAGGCTGAGCGCCTCTGGCGCGAGGTGCTGGCGATGGAGCAGCGTCTTCGAGGCGGCGACCACGACGAGATGGCGAAAGCACTCAGCAACGTAGGTGCCGTCCTCGTCGAGCAGGGCCGATACGACGAGGCCGAGTCGTTCCTCACCTCGTCCGTCGCGATGTACCGACGGCTGCTCGGCAACGAGGTCGCCGAACCCACCCATCCGATGCGCCACCTCGCTCGGATCGCGACCGCACGGGGGCGCTACGAGGAGGCCGAGCGGCTCCTCACCGAGGCTCTGCGGCTCCAAGAAACGAACCTCGGACCGGACCACCCCGAGATCGCCCCGACGCGGGAAGCCCTCGCCGCGCTGTACGACGCCTGGGGCCGACCGGGCGAGGCCGCGCGCTACCGCAGGACGCCGTGAACGGGGGGAAGAAAAAATCTGGAAGGGGATGACATAAACGGAGCGACCGCTGCGCCTCAAGGGACGAGCGCGATCCCCGCGCCTCGCTCCTCACTCAACCCCTACCGCCATGCGCAAGCGCCGCTACCTCCCCACCCTCCCCGTCCTGAGCGGAGCCGTAGGACTCCTCGCCGCCCTCGTGACGGCCCTCCCTGCCACCGCCCAGCCCCTCGCGGGCATCCCCGAATGGTACGACTATTTCGGCCGTGCGGTCGCGACGGGCGACTTCGACGGCGACGGCTACGACGACCTCGCCGTCGGAGTGGACGGCGAAGACGTCGGCGACATCCAAAGTGCGGGCGCCGTCAACGTGATCTACGGCTCGCCGAACCAGCTGACGGGCACGGGCAATCAGATCTGGCACCCGGGCGCGGGGGGGATCGACAACGCCGCTGAGGCATTGGACAGGTTTGGCTACTCGCTCGCAGCGGGCGACTTCGACGGCGACGGGTACGATGACCTCGCCGTCGGCGTGCCCTACGAGGACCTCGGCTCCATACGCGACGCGGGCGCCGTCACCGTGATCTACGGCTCGCCCGGCGGCCTCATCGCCGCCGGGAATCAGACGTGGCACCAGGACAGCCCCGGCATCGAGGACCATGCCGAGGGAGATGACCGGTTCGGCTCCTCGCTCGCGGCGGGCGACTTCGACGGCGACGGCTACGACGACCTCGCCGTCGGCGTGCCCGGCGAAGACGTCAGCATCGTCGAGGACGCGGGCGCCGTCAACGTGCTCTACGGGACCCACAGTGGGCTCAAGGCGAACGACGACCAGTTCTGGCACCAGAATAGCCCGGGCGTCCCCGACACATCGGAATCTGAGGATATTTTCGGCCTTTCGCTCGCGGCGGGTGACTTCAACGGCGACAGCCGCGACGACCTCGCCATCGGCGTGACCGCCGAAGTCGTAGGCTCGACCGCGGACGCGGGGGCCGTCGCGCTTTTCCACGGGTCGAGCGACGGGCTCGTCCCTATGATCGACTTCTGGCACCCGGGATACCCGGGCGTCGGCAACGCGCTCGAGCCCGAGGACTTCTATGGCCACACCCTCGCCGCAGGTGACTTCGACGGCGACGGCTACGACGACCTCGCCGTCGGCATACCGTACGAAGGCGTAGGCTCCGAATCCGACGCCGGGGCCGTCGATGTCCTCTACGGCACACCCTTCGGGCTCCGCACGGACCGCTACCAGTCTTGGCATCAGGACAGCCCCGGCATCCGGGGCTCGGCCGAGCAATGGGACGATTTCGGCTACGCGCTCGCAGCGGGCGACTTCGACGGCGACGGGTACGACGACCTCGCCGTCGGCGTACCCAACGAGACTTCGGGGTCGACGACGAGATTAGAGGGTGCCGTTGCCGTCCTTTTCGGGACCTCCAACGGCCTCAAGGCCTCCAGCAACCAGTTGTGGCACCAGGACAGCCCCGGCATCTCGGACCACACCGAAGATGAGGACTCCTTCGGCCGGTCGCTCGCGGCGGGCGACTTCGACGGCGACGGGTACGATGACCTCGCCGTCGGCGTGCCCTACGAGGACTTCGGCTCCATGCGCGACGCAGGCGCCGTCAACGCGATCTACGGCTGGGCCGGCGGGCTCACCGCCACGGGGAACCAGTTCTGGCACCAGGGCGGCGACGGCGCTCCCCGCATCGCCGGAGCCGGCCCCTCCCGCGCCCTCGCCGAGACCGATGACGGGGCAGCCGAGGACGCCGAGCCCGCCGATCCGGCCGCCTCCACCGAGGCCCCCGGCGCCACCGCCCTCCTCGCCCCCGCGCCCAACCCCGCCCGCGGCACGGCCGCCCTCCGCTTCACCCTCGCCGCGCCCGGCCCCGTCCGCCTCGCCGTCTACGACGCGACGGGCCGCGAGGTCGCCGTCCTCGCGGACGGGCCGCAGGAGGCCGGCACCCCCGCCGTGACATTCGACGGCGCGGCGCTCCCAGCGGGGACGTACCTCATCCGGCTCACGGCCGAGGGCCGCGCGCAGACGCAGCGGCTCACGCTCCTCCGCGGAGCCCTCGCCCTCACGGCCCCACCGCGCCCGCTTCGCTCCGACGAGGCGGGCGCGGACTTATTCCGGGTGCGATGACAGGATCCGGCGCCCGGCTGCGCTTCAACCGACGAGCGCGATCCACGCGCCCCCTCGCTCACTCAACGCGCAGCCCCATGAAACCCCT
>JAWWCA010000200.1:0-6625 GCA_033720695.1 Rubricoccaceae bacterium | reverse complement strand
GGTGCGTTTGGCGCTTTTTTCGAGTTGGACCTATCGGCGTACCGAAGACCCGTCCTGGTGTCGTCGGTCGATGGTGTCGGTACAAAGCTGAAGGTGGCACACGCGGCGGGGCGGCACGACACCGTTGGTCAGGATCTGGTCAACCACTGCGTCAACGACATCGCCGTGTGCGGCGCCCGCCCGCTCTTCTTCCTCGACTACTTCTCGACGGGCACGCTCAAGCCGGCCGTGGCCGAGCAGGTCGTCCAGGGGTTCGCCCGGGGGTGCAAGGCGAACGGGTGCGCGCTCATCGGCGGCGAGACGGCCGAGATGCCTGACCTCTACCGCCCCGGCGACTACGACCTCGCCGGCTGCGTCGTCGGCGTCGTCGAGCGGCGCGACATCCTCGACGGGTCGGAGATCGCCGAGGGCGACGTGCTCCTCGGCCTCCCGTCCACGGGCCTCCACACGAACGGCTACTCGCTCGCGCGGAAGGTGCTCTTCGAGCGCTACGTCGCGGCCGACCAGCCCGAGGCGCTGGGGGGCGAGAGCGTCGGTGAGGCGCTCCTCCGCGTCCACCGCTCCTACCTCGACGCCATCCAGGCGCTCGTGTCCGAGCGCATCCCCCACGGCTTCGCCCACGTCACCGGCGGCGGCCTCGAAGGCAACACCCGGCGGATCGTGCCCGACGGGCTCCGGGCCGCGTTCGACTGGGACGCGTGGCGGCGCCCGCCGATCTTCCAGCTCATCCAGGAGACCGGCGCGGTCCCCGAGGACGATATGCGGCGGACGTTCAACCTCGGCGTCGGGCTCGTGGCCGTCGTGCCCGAGGCGACGCGCGCGCGCGCCCTGACGGTCCTCGGCGCCCTCGGCGAGCCCGCCTTCCCGGTGGGGCGGGTGGTGAGGGCGGGGTAGCCGCCGGCCCGGACCTCCACGCCGCCTCCGTCGTAGCACCCGCATGGAAGCGACCGCATCGCGCCCCGGCGCCCCGGAGCCTGTCGCCGTCTTCGGCGCGGGGAGCTGGGGGACCGCCCTCGCCTTCAGCCTCGCCGCGCACGGCGGCCACCCCGTGACGCTGTGGGCCCGGCGGGAGGACCACGCCGCCGCCATCCGCGCCACCGGGCGCAACGAGGCCTACCTCCCCGAGGCCCTCCTCCCGGACGCCGTCCGCATCACGAGCGACCTCGACGCCGCCGCCGCGCGGGCTCGGCTCTGGGTCTTCGCCACGCCCAGCCAGTTCGTCCGCGGCGTGGCGGAGCAGGTCGCCCACCGCACCTGCCCCGACCTCACCGTCGTCTCCGTCGCCAAGGGGATCGAGAACGAGACGCTCTTGACGACCACGGGCGTGCTCCGCGACGTGCTCGAGGCCGAGGACCCCGACCGGATCGGCGTGCTCTACGGGCCGAGCCACGCCGAGGAGGTCGCCGCCAGCCGGCCGACCTCGGTCGTCGTGGCGATCCCGGACCCGGCCGAGGCCGAGCGCGTGCAGCGGGCGTTCATGACGCGGGACCTCCGCGTCTACGGCAACGCCGACCTCCTCGGCGTCGAGATCGCCGGCTCGGTCAAGAACGTGATGGCGATCGCGGCCGGCATCGGCGACGGCCTCGGGCTGGGCGACAACGCGAAGGCAGCGCTCGTCACGCGCGGGCTCGCCGAGATCAAGCGGCTCGGCCTCGCCCTCGGCGCCGACCCCCACACGTTCGCCGGCCTCGCCGGCCTGGGCGACCTCGTCGTGACCTGCTTCAGCCGGCACAGCCGGAACCGCCGCTTCGGCGAGCTCGTCGGCGCCGGGATGGGCCGGGAGGAGGCCGAGGCCGCGATGACGATGGTGGTCGAGGGCGTGCGCACGACGCTCTCCGTCCGCGCCCTCGCCCGGCGCCACGGCGTCGAGATGCCGATCACGGAGGCCATCCACGCCATCCTCTTCGACGGGCTGCGCCCCGAGGACGCCGTCGGCGAGCTGATGACGCGGGACCCGAAGGCGGAGGACGTCCCGGCCCAGGCCTAGTGCGTACTGGACGCCTCTCCGGAACCGTTATTTTCTCTGTGATGGACGCCAACGACCTCCGGCGCCTCGTCGCTCTGGGCGAGGGGCCCCACCTCGAATTCAAGCACCGGGTCCCCCGGCCGGAACGGATCGCCCGCGAGGTCATCGCCCTCGCCAACGGCCGCGGCGGCCGGGTCCTCCTCGGCGTCGGCGACGACGGCACCCTCGTGGGGCTGAAGGACACCGAGGAGGAGCTGTTCGCGCTCCGCGGCGCGCTCGACGCCCACTGCGAGCCGCCCGTCCGCCTCCGCATCGAGGGCGTCCGCGTCTCGCGCCGCCGGGAGGTCCTCGTCATCGACGTGCCGGCGAGCGCAGACAAGCCGCACTTCCTCGTGGGGGAGGAGGGGGCGAACGGGAAGCGGACGGCGTTCGTCCGCGTCGGCCACGAGAGCGTCGAGGCGAGCCGGGAGGCCGTGGCGCTGATGAAGGCCGAGCGGCGCCCCCGCGACGTCCGGTTCACGTTCGGGGAGAAGGAGCAGCAGCTGATGAAGTACCTCGAGCGCTACGAGCGGATCACCGTGCGCCAGTACGCCCGCCTCGCCGCGCTCCCGCTCTGGAAGGCGTCGAAGACGCTCGTCCTCCTCGCCGAGGCGCGCATCCTCCGGCTCCACCCCGAGACGGGCGAGGACTACTTCACCGTGGCTTACGACGCGTAGGGCGCTCCGAATGGGGCTGCGCCCCGGCACGGGCGCGCTAGCTTGTCGCGCGTCCCGATCCCCCCGTCCATGCGTGCGCTCGTCGTCCTCCTCAGCCTCCTCGCGCTCACCGGCTGCTCGCTCCTCGGCCTCGACGGCAGCGACGACACCCGGCGGGACGTCTTTCGCTACACGGCCTACGACGACGGCGACGCGGTCGTCGTGACCGGTACGCTCCGCATCGGGGGGATCCCATCCGCGAGCGCGGAGGAGCCCGCGCCGCTGGTGGGGAGCTGGACGCTCGTCGCCACGTCCGCCGAGGTAGGACCGCAGGACGGCGAGGGCTCGCTCGTCGGGACGTACCAGGACTCGGTCGAGGGGCCGCTGCTCAGCATCGACCTCCACCCGGAGAACGCCGACGACAACGTGGGGCTCGCCGGGCGGCTGGTCGACGACGGGGCGCGGATCGAGGGGACGTGGCAGCACGTCGGGTTCGCCGGGCCGATCGCCGCGGGGCGGTTCGAGGCCGTCCGCACGGCGTCGGCGGACCGGTAGCGGGCGCGGGCTGGGGTGGGGGGCGGTCGTGAAGGCCGTTATCTCCGGGTTGTCCACTGTGACGCGGGTTGACACAGGGCGGCCGTACCTTGGTGGGCCAGGCCTCGAACCGGTCAGCAGGCCGTTATTGCAAAGCCGAACCGCATGAACGTCGTCGACACCGTCCCCCTCCACGAGACCACCCGCCAGCGCTACCTCAACTACGCGCTCTCGGTCATCACCTCGCGCGCGCTCCCCGACATCCGCGACGGCCTCAAGCCCGTCCAGCGCCGCATCCTCTACGCGATGCACACCAACCTCCGGCTCGGGCCGGACGCGCGCCACCGCAAGAGCGCCACGATCGTCGGCGACGTCATGGGGAAGTACCACCCCCACGGCGACTCCGCCATCTACGAGGCCATGGTCCGGATGGCCCAGCCGTGGTCGCTCCGCGCCCCGCTCGTCGACGGCCAGGGCAACTTCGGCAGCCTCGACGGCGACAGCCCGGCGGCCATGCGCTACACCGAGGCCCGCCTCCAGGCCCTCGGCGCCGAGCTGCTCTCGGAGATCCGGAAGGACACCGTCCCCTTCCGCCCGACCTACGACGGCCAGCTCTTCGAGCCCGTCGTCCTCCCGGCCCCGTTCCCCAACCTCCTCGTCAACGGCGCCTCCGGCATCGCCGTCGGCATGGCGACGAACATCCCGCCGCACAACCTCGGCGAGGTCATCGACGCCTGCGTCGCCCTCATCAACTCCCCCAACGCCCGGCTCGACACCCTCCTCAAGCACCTCCCGGCGCCCGACTTCCCCACGGGCGGGCGCATCCTCAACACCCCCGAGGAGCTGGCCGCCGTCTACGAGAAGGGCGAGGGGCCCGTCGACCTCCGGGGCGAGTACGGGATGGAGGGGAAGGGGAAGGTGATCCTGACGAGCGTCCCCTACGGCGTCTCCAAGGCCGACCTCATCGAGAAGATCGCCGACCACATCCGCTCCGGGAAGCTGCCCCAGCTCATCGACATCCGCGACGAGAGCACCGACGAGGTGCGCGTGGTCCTCGAGCTGAAGCGGGGGGCGAACGCCGAGGCCGCCCTCGCCTACCTCTTCAAGCACACCCCGCTGCAGACGCGCTTCCACGTCAACCTGACGTGCCTCGTGCCGACGCAGAACCCGGAGGTGGCCGCGCCCCACAAGGTGGACCTCCGGACCGCCCTCCGCGCCTTCCTCGACTTCCGGATGGAGACGGTCGTGCGCCGCCTCCAGCACGAACTCGCCCAGCTCGAGAAGCGCATCCACATCCTCCGCGGCTTCGCCGTCATCTTCGACGCGCTTGACGAGGCCATCAAGCTCATCCGCGCCTCCAAGGACAAGGCCGACGCGAGCCAACGCCTCCGCCACCGCTTCGGCATCGACGAGGTGCAGGCCGACGCCGTGCTCGAGATCAAGCTCTACCGCCTCGCCCGGATGGAGATCGACGCCATCCTCAAGGAGCTCAAGGAGAAGGAGAAGCAGGCGAAGGCGCTCCGCAAGCTGCTGGGGGACGAGGACGCCCGCTGGAAGCTGGTCAAGAAGGAGCTCCGCGCCCTCAAGAAAGGGTACGCCGACGAGCGCCGGACGACCATCGCCGGGCCGGACGCCCAGCTGGCGTACTCGGCCGAGGACTACATCGTCGCCGAGGACGTCTACGCCATCGTCACGCGCGACGGGTGGGTGAAGCGGCAGCGCTCCTACACCACGCTCGACGCCATCCGCGTCCGCGACGGCGACGAGGTGGCCTACGCCCTCGCCACGAGCACGCGCGCCACGATCGCCTTCTTCACGAGCGCGGGCAAGGCCTACACCGTCCGCGTGGACGACCTCCCGCAGACGACCGGCTACGGCGACCCCATCCAGAAGCTGTTCGACTTCGCCGACCGGGAGACCGTCGTCGGCGTCGTCGCCCTCGACGAGCGCGTGCTGCCGGACCCCATCCCGGTCTCCGACGCCGACCCCAGCCTGTTCAGCGGCGACGGTGCCCCGCCCGAGGACGCCCTCGTCGGGCCGTTCGTCGTCGGCGTCTCCTCCGACGGCCTCGCCGTGCGCATGACGCTCGACCACTTCGCCGAGCCCTCGAACAAGAACGGGCGGACCTACCAGCGCGTCCGCAAGGGCGAGCGCGTCGTGGCCGCCGCGCTCTCGGCCGGCGCCGAGCACGTGTGCCTCGCCTCGAAGGAGGGCCGCGGCCTCGTCTTCCCGGTCCAGCAGATCCCCGTGTTCAAGAGCGCCGCCAAGGGCGTCATCGCCATGCGGCTCCAGGGGCCGAGCGACCGCGTCCTCGGCATGGCCGTCACGACCGCCGCCCGCGACGGGCTGGAGGTGGTCACGAGCCGGGGCCGGAAGGAGATCGTGCGGACGACGAAGTTCGAGGTGACCAACCGCGGCGGGAAGGGGCGGACCATCATCCAGCGGGGCACGCTCAAGAGCGCCCAGCCCGAGCCCGTCGAGGTCCACCTGCACGCCCGGGAGTAGCGAGCCTCGTCCCATTCCGCGGCCCGGGCCATCCCGAGCGCCCCCGGAGCCGGAGCTCCGGAGGCGCTGCCCCACCAGGGCAGGCTAAGCCGGGCGTGGGCTCAGCGGGTGCGCGTCGTCTGGCCCACCGGATCGGCACCCGCTAGTGGACGACGGAGAGCCGGCGGGTGAGGGACGCGGATCCCGCAGTGAAGCGGACGACGTAGAGGCCAGGCGGCAGCCGCGTCGCTTCGATGATGACCTCATGCTGTCCGGCGGTGCGATCCCCCTCGGCCAGGACCGCGATCTCGCGCCCGAGAAGGTCGAACACGCTCGCGCGAATGGGCGTGGCCTGGGTCAGTGTGTACGCGAGCGAGGTCGAGCCGCTCGTCGGGTTGGGAGCAGGAGCGCTCAGCGTGAGCCCCAGCGGCTGTGCGGTTGGCTCTATGGTCACCGTGATGTCGTTCTCGAAACGTGCGACGAAGCTGAGCGTGGGGGACGCGCCGTAGTCGTTCCCCACCATGAGGATTCGCCCGTCGGCGTCGAGCCCTACCGTCCAGCCGGTTTTGAATCCCCCTCCCGACATCACATCGAACGAGGTAAAACCGGAGCCCGTGATGCCGAAGCCGGGATCGAGCGAGCCGTCGTGCATCACCCGCGCGAGGAGGATGTGGATGTCGCCGCCCTGGAGCTCGGTGTCGCCCGATATGAGGTACTTCCCATCGGGCTGGATCGCGGCGTACTGAGCCGTCGAGGGGCCGATCCCGCTGAGCGTGGCGATGCCGTCGGTCCCAAATGTGGCATCGAGCGCGCCGTCGGCCGTGAAGCGGAGGAGCGTCGCGACCGGGGATGTGCTCCACCCTTTTAGGAGCACCGAGCCGTCCGGGGCGACGGCAGGCGCGCTGATCCCGAGGAACCCCACAGATTCGCCGGCCGTGGCGATCCC
>JAWWCA010000199.1:0-6635 GCA_033720695.1 Rubricoccaceae bacterium | reverse complement strand
CGTGACCGCCACGCCCGCCAGCGTCGCGCCGATGTCGGCGGTGCCGACGCCGTACCCCCGGTCGGCGTTCGTCCCGCCGAGCGTCTGGATCACCGCGTAGGGGAGGGGCGCCGTGTTTGCGGGACGGTCGCGGAGAACCGCCACGAACCCGTCGATGCCGCCGTTGCTGCTGTAGGCGCGCGAGCGGTCGCCTCGGGAGAAGGTGCCGTCGCCGTCCACGTAGCCCGACGTGTAGAGCTCGTAGCTCGGGGCGCCGACGACGATGGGGGCGAGGGCGAGGTCGTTGCCGATGTCGAAGCCGCTGCCGCCTCCGCGGACGCCCCACACGGGCGCGCCCGTGACAGGGTCGAGGCGGGCGATGACGACGTCGGAGAAGCCCGCGCTGTCGAGGACGTCCGAGCCCACGAGGATCGTGTTCTCGAACGAGCCGGTGACGAAGACGCCCCACGGCCCGAGGGGCACGGCGATCCCACGCCCGAAGTCGCTCCCGCTGCCGCCGACCTGCTGCACCCACTGGGGGGTCCCGTTCGGGTCGTACTTCACCGCAAAGAGGTCCGAGAGGCCGCGGCTCTGGAGCGGGAGGCCGCCCCACAGCCCCACGCCACGGAAGGAGCCGACGGCGTAGGCGTTGCCTTCGAGGTCCGTCGCCACGTTCCAGGCGTTGTCGCCCTCGCCCCCGCCGCCCTGGCGGACCCACAGCAGGGTGCCGTCGGCCGCGTACTTGGCGACGAAGGCGTCGTCGGAGCCAGCGCTCGTGAGCTCGGTGCTCGTGCCGAAGAGGGCGGTCTGCTCGAAGTCGCCTGCGAAGTAGACCTCGCCGGAGGTCGTGACGGCCACGCCCCGGCCGGTGTCCTGGCCGGGACCGCCGGCCTGGGCCACCCACGCCAGGTCGCCGTCGGTGGTGTACTTGGCGAGGAAGCCGTCGAAGTCGTTCCGCGTCGTGAGCGTGACGTCCGGGTTGGTGCCGCCATCCCACGTCGCGATGCCGGTGAAGGAACCGGCCACGTAGACGCTGCCGTCGAAGCCGACGGCGATGCCCTCGGCGAAATCGTTGAAGACGCCGGTGCCGGCGCGGCGGGCCCACAGCGCGGTCCCGCCCACGTCGTACTTCACGACGAAGACGTCCTGCCAGTCGTTGTCGGGGTCGTCGTCGGCCGCGGTGAGGGAGAGGGCGCCGAACGAGGCCGTGCCCTCGAAGGAGCCCGCGGCGTAGAGGTTGCCGGCCCCGTCGAGCGCCACGTCCTCGCCGACGTCGCTGCGGGGGCCGCCGGCGCTGTAGGCGTCGAGCGAGACGACCTGCGCGTGGGCGATGGGGCAGAGCAGGAGGAGGACGAGGAGACGGAGCCTGACGAGCATTGGGTGGGCCGATGGGATGCAGAGGGGCCAGTATAGCACGTCGGCGCGAGGCCCTAGCCGGGGAGGGCGAACCGGCTCCAGAGCGATGCGTACACCTCGGGCCTTTCTGATCACCCTCTTCCGACCCCGCCCCCATGCCGCAGGAACACACCACCGTCATCGTCTCCGTCAACACCGAGTGGGACGAGGAGACCCGAATGCAGCACGTCAACGCGCAGGTCGAGGAGGGGTGGCGGGTCCAGCACGTCGTCCCCCTCTCCGGCGGCGGGATGGGGCCGGGCGGCGCCAGCGAGGACTTCCTCCGCCTCCAGGTCACCCTCGTCCGCGACATCGACGACCAGAACGTGATCGTGCAGGAGGGAGACGACGCGGCCTCCGGGCCCGAGGAGCCGGACGGCGGCGAGGGCTGACCGATGCTGTTCCCCATCAGCGACGACGACCGCCACCTCGACGGGCCGGCCTACGTCACGATCGCCCTCGTCCTCCTCAACGTCATCGTGTTCGTGCTCTTCCAGGGGCTCGGCGCCAACGAGGGCTTCACCTACGGCTGGAGCGTCGTCCCCGCCGAGATCACGACGGGGACCGACCTCACGCAGCCGACGACGGTGGGGATGGCGGGCGAGCGCGTGACGATCCCGCACGCCCCGGGGCCCGTCCCCATCTACCTCACGCTGCTCTCGGCCATGTTCATGCATGGTGGCTTCGGCCACATCGGCGGCAACCTCCTCTACCTCTGGATCTTTGGCGACAACGTCGAGCATCGGTTCGGCTCGGGCGCCTTCCTGGCGTTCTACCTCGTCAGCGGCGTCGCCGCCACGTTCGTCCAGATCCTCCTCGACCCCGACTCGGTGATCCCGAACCTCGGCGCGAGCGGGGCCATCTCGGGCGTGCTCGGGGCCTACCTCGTCCTCTTCCCGAAGAACCGGGTCCACGCCGTGTTCTTCTACACGATCATCGCCATCCCGGCCGTGCTCGCGCTCGGCTTCTGGATCGCGCTCCAGTTCATCAACGGGTTCGGCGCGATCGCGGCGACGGAGCAGACCGGCGGCGTGGCCTACGGCGCACACATCGGGGGCTTCGCCGCCGGCGTCGTCCTCGCCCTCGTCCTCCGCACCCTGATCCCGGAGGAGCGCCCCAACGTCCTCCGCTCGGCCATGCAGCGCGACCCCCGCACCCGACCACTCTGGTAACCCTCTCTCTGTGACCATGACGCCCGACGACCCCCGCGACCCCAACGTGCCCCCCCGCGAGACCCCGGACGAGGTGGACGACACCATCGATCCCGAGAACGAGGTGGACGAGGCCTCCTACGAGAGCTTCCCGGCGAGCGACCCCCCCGGGTTCTCCAGCGGCCGCGTGGGCCCACCCGAGGACGACGAGACCACCGAGGGCTAGGCTCTGGGAGAGCGGCCTGTCTGTCCGGAACTTCGGGGGAGGGCGGCGTTGAAGCGCGATCTCTCACCCGCCCGGCCGATCTCGGCCCCGCTCATGGCTGACACCGAAGGCGCCTCCTCCGGCGCAACGACCGCCATCGTCGGCGTCGTTGCGATCGTGGTTCTCCTCGTCCTCGTCTGGTTCATGTTCCTCCGAGGGGGGGCTGCTCCCGAGGGAGGGACCGACATCGACGTGACCATCGATCCCGGCGACGCTGTCGAGGAGATCGTGGAGTGACCGCCTCGTAGCGGCGGCCCCCGCTCATCCGTCGGGCGGGCAGAGTCAGGGCAGCCGCGTCATCCGACCGGACCGCCCCTGCCCGTCCGCCACCAGTCGCCAGAGGTACACCCCGGCCGGGAGCGCCCGACCGTCGAACGGGAGGGCATGCGCGCCGGCCGCCAGTCGCCCGAACGTGTGCGCACCGGCCTCCCGTCCGAGGAGGTCGTACACGACCAGCCGGACCTGCGCCGGGGCGTCGAGCCGGACGCGAACGGTGGTGCGCGCGCGGAAGGGGTTCGGTGAGACTGCAACGGCCACTGCCTCGCCGTCCGCTCGGATCGGGGGAGGTGCGAGGGGCTCGCCGACATGGGGGTCGGGCCAGGGAACTGGCGGGCCGCCGTGGCGCGCGCTGGGCGTCACGGTGATGGTGAACACCTCCTCGTCGAGCACCTCGCCGGTGCTCGCCACGGCTGCGAGGACGTAGGTGTAGGCGGCCGGAGGGGCTTCCGGAGGAACTGGCTGGACGAGCGCATCCGCGTACGGATCGCCGCCGTCGAGCGTCCCTCGGACGACGGGGCCGAAGCTGTAGAGCGAATCCCCACGCGCGTCACGGACGCCCGCGCGGAGGGCGCCGGTGATGGCGTCCGCGCTCGTGTTGGTAAGGGTGTAGTCGAACGACACCGTCCCGCCCGGGGCGACCGTTCGGGAGCTCGTCGGCTCGGCCCGGAGGTCGACGAGGGGGCGCGCGCCGCTGAAGAGGTACACGCGGCCGGCGTTCGTGAGCCCCTCGGCGTCCTCCCCCCACGCGCCGACGAGGAGGTCGCCGCGGCCGTCGCCGTCGGCGTCGGGCACCCCGGCCACAGAGTCTCCGAAGTAGCCGGACCGTTCGGCGTTGGGCGACACGAGCGTGAGGAGCCGCGCCCCCGACGTCCCGCTGGCGACGGCGACCCGGCCCGCGCCGCTCTCGCCGCCCACGCGCTCGCGCGAACCGAGGAGGAGGTCGCCGACCCCGTCGCCGTCGGCGTCGGGGGCCGCGGCGACGGTGGACCCGTAGCGCTCGCCCTCGGCCGGGGTCGGCGCTTCCAGAGGGTGGAGGAGGGCGCCGTCGGCACCGCTGAAGAGGTAGGCCCGCCCCGCGGCGATGTGGCCTTCGACGTCCTCCCCCGGCGCCCCGATGAGGAGGTCGCCCGCGCCGTCGCGGTCTACATCGGGGAGCCCGGCGACGGACCGGCCGAAGTCCCCGCGCCAATCGGCGTTGGGCGACTCCAGGGTGCGGAGGAGGGCGCCCCTCGCCCCGTTGAAGAGGTACGCGCGGCCCGCCTCGTCGCGCCCGTCGACCCGCTCGAACCACGCGCCGACGAGGAGGTCGCCGCGGCCGTCGCCGTCGCCGTCGGGCACCCCGGCCACGGCCTCCCCGAACGCACCTGCGACCTGGGGATTCGGAGAGGCGAGGGTCGCCAGCCACGCGCCGCTCGCCCCGCTGAAGAGGTGGGCCCGCCCGGATCCGACGTCGCCCCCGTCCTCGTGATCGGCCCCGACGAGGAGATCCTCGACCCCGTCGCCGTCAGCGTCGGGCACGCGCGCGACGGCGCCGCCAAAGCGCCCGCCGCCCTGGGGGAGGGGGGATTCCAGCGTCAGGAGAACGGCGCCGGTCGCTCCGCTGAAGAGGTAGGCCCGCCCGGCCCCTGAGTGCGCACCGACCTCCTCGCGCGGTGCGCCGATCAGGAGGTCGCCGCGCCCGTCGCCGTCGGTGTCCTCGGTGGCGGCCACGGACGCCCCGAACTCGCCGCCGGATCGGGCGTTGGGCGACGCCAACGTGTGGAGGAGGCTGCCGTCGTGTCCGCTGAAGAGGTACGCCCGGCCGGCGCCGTCCACGTCGCTGCCGGCCTCGCTGGGGGCGCCGACGAGGAGGTCGCCGCGGCCGTCGCCGTCGGCGTCGGGCACGCCGGCCGTCGCGCGGCCGAAGGCGCCGAGCCGTTCGGGGTGGGGCGAGACCCAGGCGGCGCGGAGCGGCTGAGCGGAGGCCGAGAGGGGGAGCGCCAGCGCGAGAGCCAGGAGCGGAACAAGGGAGCGCCCGCCGCCGCGTGCGGGCCAGAGGACTACCATGATGGGGGACGGATCGTAGGCTCACCCGATCCGCCGTCTGCTCCTGGCCGACACGCGTCTGTCTCCGGCCGATGCACTGCGCCCGCAAGCGCGTCAATCTTAGACAGATCGGGGCACGCCGAACATACAGGGGGCGGTTCACGTCGTGCAACCCGATCCGCCGGCGATCGAGGGGCCAACGGCGAGGCCCCGCCTCCGAAAGGGAAGCGGGGCCTCGCGCTGGATGGGGTCCTTGGAGCGGGCGCTACTCCTTCTCCTCGGTCGTCTCGGCCTCCGGGTCCCCGGCGGCGTTCTCCGCCTTGGCGGCCTTCTTGGCCTTCTTCCGGGCCTTCTTCGTCTTGAAGGCGAGCGCGTCCTCGTCGCCCTTGTGGTCGACGGTGATCTTCGAGCCCTCCTGGAGGTCGTTCTGGAGGATGGCCTCGGCCATCGGGTCCTCGACGTACTTCTGGATGGCGCGGCGGAGCGGGCGGGCGCCGTACTGCGGGTCGTAGCCCTTCTCGACGAGGAACTCCTTCGCCGCCTTCGTGAGGTCGACCTCGATGCCGAGGTCGGTCACGCGGGCGAAGAGGTCCTTCTGCATGATGTCGATGATCTCGAAGATGTGCGTCTTCTCCAGGGGGTGGAAGACGATCACGTCGTCGATGCGGTTGAGGAACTCGGGGTTGAAGACCCGCTTGAGCGCGTCCTCGACCGTCGACTTCATCTTTTTGTAGTCGAACGTCTCGTCGGTGAGCGCGAAGCCGATCCCCTTGCCGAGGTCCTTGATGTCGCGCGCCCCGATGTTCGAGGTCATGATGATGATGGTGTTCCGGAAGTCGACGCGGCGGCCGAGGCCGTCGGTGAGGATGCCGTCGTCGAGCACCTGGAGCAGGATGTTGAACACGTCCGGGTGCGCCTTCTCGATCTCGTCGAGGAGGACGACGGAGTACGGCTTGCGCCGGACCTTCTCGGTGAGCTGGCCGCCCTCCTCGTAGCCGACGTAGCCCGGAGGCGCACCGACGAGGCGGGACACGGAGAACTTCTCCATGTACTCGCTCATGTCGATGCGGATGAGCGCGTCGGGGTTGTCGAAGAGGTACTCGGTGAGCCGCTTGGCGAGCTCGGTCTTGCCGACGCCCGTGGGGCCGAGGAAGATGAACGAGCCGATGGGCCGCTTGGGGTCCTTGAGCCCGGCGCGCGTGCGCCGGATGGCCCGGGCCAGCTTCTCGATGGCCTCGTCCTGCCCGACGACGGTGCCCTTGAGGGAGTCGCCCATGTGCATGAGCTTCTGGCCCTCGGAGGTCTCGACCTTGTCCATCGGGATCCCCGTCATCATGGCCACGACCTGGGCGATGTCGTGCTCGGTGACGGGGTAGGTCTCGGTCTCGGCCTGGCGCTCCCACTCCTCCTTCGCGTTCTCGAGCTCCTCCTGGAGCCGCTTCTCCTTGTCGCGCATGCGGGCGGCCTCCTCGAAGTTCTGGCTCTTGACGACCTGGTTCTTCTCCTCGCGCAGGCCCTCGATCTCGTCCTCGAGCGTGACG
>JAWWCA010000198.1:0-6679 GCA_033720695.1 Rubricoccaceae bacterium | reverse complement strand
GCGTCCACGGGTAGTCGCGCATCCACGGCCCGTCGCGGCGGTCGCGCGCGGGCGCCGCGCGCCGGCGCCGGTGCAGGATCCCGCGCACGCCGCTCACGCCGACCATCAGGCCCGCGAGGAGAAACGCGAGGCCGACGCAGCCGACGACCCACCAGGGCGCGTTCGCCTCCCCCATCCCGGGCACGTCGATGAAGTCGCCCACCAGGGCCTCCTGCGCCCCGGCCGGGCGCGACGTGCTGATCAGGAGGACGCTCGAGGCAGCGTACTGCCGCGGGGCGAAGAGCCCGTAGAGCAACGCACCCAGGACGCAGGCGACGACGACCCCTGCGACCAGGCGGCGGTATCGGAACAGCACCTCGGCCCGGTCGCGAAACGCGTAGCGCGGCTGGAGCGGAGTTGGTGCCGCGGCCTCCACCCCGGCGCCAGGGAGTGCGGGGAGGCGGCGCGGAGGCAGAGGAACGATGCCCCCTGCCGGCGCATCGTCGAATCCAATTTTGAACCCCTCGCTCTTGCTGAACCCGACGTCCGGTGCAGTAGCGCCCCCAGAGGACCCATCGCCGCCGGGAGCGGACCCGTCGATCTCCTCGGCCACGACCAGGGGGGCCTCGACGAAGACCTCGCCGACGGCCGGCCGCGGGCTGGGGTCGACCGTCTCAAGGTCGACGTACACCGCCTCGTCGATGGCAGGATCCGGACGGGCCGCGTAGGAGCCCGTCGCCGGGGCACCTGGGGAGTGGGGGACGTCGTTGCCGTCGGGGGTGTGCACGTCGGGAGGGGGCGAGAGAGCGGGTCGAGGCCACTCCCGGCAAAGCCCCCACCGTCCCCCCCCGCCGCTCCGGATGCCGCACTCGAATGGGACCCCCTGCGCGACGCCACCGGCGGGTATACCCCCGATCTCCGAGGCTGGCTAGAGCACGAGCATGCAGTCTCCGTAGCTGTAGAATCGGTACCCCTCGGTGACGGCGTGGCGGTAGGCCGCGAGGACACGCTCGCGCCCGGCCAGCGCGCTCACGAGGACGAGGAGCGAGGAGCGGGGCAGGTGGAAGTTGGTGAGCAGCGCGTCCACGGCGCGAAAGCGGTAGCCCGGGGTCACCGTCAGCCCGGTCTCCCCGCGCAACGGGCGGACCGTCCCCGCCTCGTCGGCGGCCGACTCCAGGGCTCGCGTCGTCGTCGTCCCAACGGCCAGGACGCGACCGCCCCGGGCTCGCGCGGCGCTGACGGCCTCGGCGGCCTTGGCGGTCACCTCGACGCTCTCGGCCGCCACGGCGTGGGTGCGGAGGTCGTCCACGTGCACGGGCTCGAACGTCCCGTAGCCCACGTGGAGCGTGATGGAGGTGACCGCGGTCCCTTGCGCACGGAGCCGGTCGAGCACGGCCTCGGTGAAGTGGAGCCCGGCTGTCGGCGCCGCGACGGCCCCACGCTGCCGGGCGTAGACGGTCTGGTAGCGCTCGCGGTCGCGCGGGTCGGGGGCATCGCGGCGGATGTAGGGGGGGAGCGGCATCCGCCCCGCTCGCTCGATCGCCGCCTCCAGCGGCTCTGCGCTCGTGAACCGGACCCGCCGCTTGCCGTCGGCCTCGACCCCCACCACCTCCGCCTCCAGCCCCCCGTCGAACCGAACCCGGGCGCCTTCGCGGAGCTTCCGCCCCGGCCGGACGAGGGCGAGCCAGTCGCCGTCGGCGGCGGGCGCGACGAGGAGCAGCTCCGCCTGCCCCCCGCCCGGCACCCGGCGCCCCACCAGCCGCGCGGGGAACACGCGCGTGTCGTTGAGGACGACGACGTCCTCCGGCCGCACGAGCTGCGGGAGGTCGTAGAAGCGGCGGTCCCCGATGGCGCCCGTGGCGCGGTCGAGGACGAGCATCCGGGCGTGGTCTCGCCGCGCGGCGGGCTCCTGCGCGATGAGCGCCTCCGGGAGGTCGAAGTCGTAGGCGGCGAGGTCGTAGTCGGACGGCATCACGGCGGGGGTGGGCGCCCGCACCTACCGCGCGGCCGACGGACCGGATCCGCTCAGTAGCGCGCGGCGCGGGACCGGATGGACGAGAACTGGCCGTCGTTCGTCCGCCCGTCGTACCCCTGGGCGAGGGCGCGGACGTTCTCGATGCGCTCCTGCGTCGTCGGGTGCGTCGAGAAGAACGGGACGCTGCCCCCGCCGCTCTCGGCCATCAGCCGCTCGAACATCCGGGCCAGCCCCTCGGGGTCCCACCCGGCGCCGGCCATGTAGGGGATGGCCATGCGATCGGCCTCCCGCTCGTCGGAGCGCGAGAACGACGCAAAG
This sequence comes from Rubricoccaceae bacterium, assembly GCA_033720695.1. Taxonomy (GTDB): domain Bacteria; phylum Bacteroidota; class Rhodothermia; order Rhodothermales; family Rubricoccaceae; genus DATGQT01. Next base: position 4,407 of record JAWWCA010000198.1, on the reverse strand, counting down.
GCGCCCTGGGCCACGACCTGCGCGGCGAGCTGCTCGACGAGGCCGGGGTTGTTGCCGAGGAGCACGCCGGCGAGGAGGTTGGCCTCGTAGGCCTGGCTCAGCCGCTGGGTCCCGTGCCGGGCCACGCCGTGCGCGACCTCGTGCGCGACGGCCCCGGCGAGCTCCGAGGCCGAGCCGGCCTGGGCGATCAACCCGGTGTTGACGTAGACGGCCCCGCCCGGGATGTTGAAGGCGTTGATGGCGTCGTCGGCGATGACGTGGAACCGCCACGAGAGCCCGGCCATCTCGGTCTCCCGGACGATCCGCTGCCCCATCTGCTCCACGTAGCGCTGGAGCGTGGGGTCGTTGACGAGGGTGACCTGCCGGTTGATGTCGGCTTCGAGCTCCCGGCCCAGCTGCCACTCCTCTTCGAGGGAGACGTAGTTGGCCCCGCCGATCGTGGCGCAGCCGACGAGGGCGGCCCCGACCACGAGCATGAACGCGGCGGCGAGGAGGAGCGGGCGGGCGGTGCGGTGGCGGAATCGCATCGGTCGGATCGGCAGATGGTGAGGGGCGGGAACACGGACTGCAATTGCCGCGCCAGCCCGACGCGGCGTCACATGAAGTGCCCATCCCCTCTGGCTCGCGGCGTGGCTCTCCTCACCCTGCGCCCGCCTCGGCGTCTCGGAGGGCGGCCTGGGCCGCCGCGAGGCGGGCGACCGGCACGCGGTACGGCGAGCACGAGACGTAGTCGAGTCCGACCTCGTGGCAGAAGGCGACCGAGGCGGGGTCGCCGCCGTGCTCGCCGCAGATGCCGAGGTGGAGGCCGGGCCGGGCCGCGCGCCCGCGCTCGGCGGCGAGGCGCACGAGGGACCCGACCCCCTCGCGGTCGAGGGTCTGGAACGGGTCGTCCGGGAGGAGCCCGTGCTCGATGTAGTACGGGAGGAACTTCCCGGTGTCGTCGCGGCTGTAGCCGAACGTCATCTGCGTGAGGTCGTTGGTGCCGAACGAGAAGAAGTCGGCCGCCTCGGCGATCCGGTCGGCGACGAGGGCGGCGCGCGGCACCTCGATCATCGTCCCGATGACGACGTCGACGCGGCCGCCGAGCGCCTCGAACACCGCCTCGGCCGTGTTCGCGATGGCCGCGCGCTGGTCGCGCAGCTCGGCGACGGTGCCCACGAGCGGGACCATCACCTCGGGCCGGACGACGACGCCCTCGTGGCTCACCGCCACGGCGGCCTCGTAGAGCGCCCGCGCCTGCATCTCGGTGACCTCCGGGAACGTGACGCCGAGGCGGCAGCCGCGGTGGCCCAGCATCGGGTTCGCCTCCTCGAGGGCCCGGACGCGAGTGCGGACCGCCGCGACGTCCATCTCGAAGCGCTCGGCCATCGCCTGCTGCTCCGCCTCCTCATGCGGGAGGAACTCGTGGAGCGGCGGGTCGAGGAGCCGCACCGTGACGGGCTTGCCGTCCATCGCGCGGAAGATCCCGATGAAGTCCTCGCGCTGGTACGGGAGGAGCGCCGCGAGCGCGGCGCGGCGCTCGGCCTCCGTCTCGGCCACGATCATCCGGCGCATGGCCCAGATGCGATCGCCCTCGAAAAACATGTGCTCGGTGCGGCACAGCCCGATCCCCTCGGCGCCGAACGAGACGGCCTTCGCGGCGTCGGCCGGCGTGTCGGCGTTCGTGCGGACGCGGAGGCGGCGGAAGCCGTCGGCCCAGTCCATGATGGTGCCGAAGTCCTCGCTCATCTCGGGCTCCACGAGCGCCCGACGCCCCTGGACCACCTCGCCCGTGGAGCCGTTGAGCGAGATCCAGTCGCCCTCGTGGACGGTGACGGCGCCGTTCGTGAAGCTCTTGGCGGTGTAGTTGATCACGATGTCGCCGCAGCCGGCCACGCACGGCTTGCCCCAGCCGCGGGCGACCACGGCGGCGTGGCTCGTCATCCCGCCGCGGGCCGTGAGGATGCCCTCGGCGGCGTCCATGCCGCCCACGTCGTCCGGGCTCGTCTCGACGCGGACGAGGACGACGGGCTTGCCCTCGGCCCGCCACGCCTCGGCGTCGTCGGCCGAGAAGACGACCTGGCCGACGGCCGCGCCGGGCGAGGCCGGCAGCCCCTTCCCGATTACGCCGTCGTGGTAGCCCTGGGGGTCGGCGAAGCGGGGGTGCAGGAGCTGGTCGATGTGGCGGGGCTCGACCATGTCGCGGACGGCCCGCTCCTTCGTCGCGAGCCCTTCGCGGACCATGTCCACGGCGATCTTGACGGCGGCGGCGCCGGTGCGCTTCCCGGTGCGGGTCTGGAGGAGGTAGAGCTGGCCCTCCTGCACCGTGAACTCGATGTCCTGCATCTCGCCGTAGTGCCGCTCCAGCCGCCCCGTCATCTCGACGAGCTGGCGGTAGGCCGCCGGGAAGTGCTCCTCCATCTCGCGGATGGGCTGCGGCGTGCGGATGCCGGCCACGACGTCCTCACCCTGCGCATTCGGGAGGAACTCGCCGTAGAGCCGGGCCTCGCCCGTGGCGGGGTTCCGCGTGAAGCAGACGCCGGTGCCGCTGGTCTCGCCCAGGTTGCCGTAGACCATCGCCTGCACGTTGACGGCGGTGCCGAGGAGGCCGGTGATCGCGTTGATCTGGCGGTACCGCACGGCCCGGTCGCTGTCCCACGACCGGAACACGGCGTCGATGGCGAAGCGGAGCTGCTCGCGCGGGTCGGCCGGGAACATGTAGCCGGTGTGCTGGCGGTAGATGGCCTTGTAGCGCTCGACGAGCTCGCGGAGGTCGTCGGCCGAGAGGTCCACGTCCTGGGCCGCGCCGCGCTCGTCCTTGAGCGCCTGGAGCGCCTCCTCGAACCGCTCGTGGTGCACCCCCATCACGACGTTGCCGAACATGTCGATGAACCGGCGATAGGCGTCGTAGGCAAACCGCGCGTTTCCGGTCTCCCGCGCGAGCCCCGCGACCCCGGCGTCGTCGAGGCCGAGGTTGAGCACGGTGTCCATCATGCCCGGCATCGAGACGGCCGCGCCGGAGCGGACGGAGACGAGCAGCGGCCGCTCCGGGTCGCCGAACGTCCGGTCCATCGTCTCCTCGATGTGGCGGAGGCCCGCGTCGACGGCCTCGGCCAGCCCGTCGGGCCAGGCGCCGTCGTGCTCGCTCACGTGGCGGCACGTCTCGGCGGTGATCGTGAAGCCGGGCGGGACGGGGAGCCCGATCGCACTCATCTCGGCGAGGTTGGCGCCCTTGCCGCCGAGGAGCGGCTTCATCGAGCGGTCACCTTCGGCCGTTCCGTTGCCGAATCGGTAGACGTGCTTGGCCATCGCGTGGGGGGTTGGCTCGGGGGGGCCCGATGATACGCCCGCCGCCCCACTCGCGGGTGTAGGGGAAACGCCCGCCCCCGCGCCGTGCCTCCCCGGAGGCCCCCAACGAAACCACTCGGACTGGCGCGGAGCCGATCCGAGTTGGTGGCGCACAGAATCAAACGTTGCGTGCACGGAGATTGCAGAAGTCCACCCGATGAGGCCGCTGTTGTGGGAGCACGCTGACGGAGGACATGGTGCGTGGCAGGGGAGAAAGCAGGCCGACCCGGCACCGAGTGGTAGAAAAATTGTGAGACGCGTGCGCACGCCCTCAGGTAGGCTTGTGCAACCAGACGTGTTCCCGTCACCTCCTACCGCCGCAGCCCGCTACATTGAACAGGGCAGTAGCCATCGAACCCTGAGCGCTGCCCTCACGTCTGTGCCCTACGGCCCCAAACGGAGGGAGTAGCACTCAAAACGGTTTTCTTACTGCTCAGCCGTCTGAACGACTGCTTGCCACCACTTCCCCCAAGCGTCCACGTCCCCGGACCTCCCTGGTCCCCAGCTTCAGCACCATTGAAGCGATACCTCTTTTACCTCGGACACCCCGCCCACTTCCACCTCTTCAAGCACGTCATCGGCGCGCTCAAGACGGAGGGCCACGCCGTCGAGGTCCTCATCAAGACGAAGGACGTGCTGGAGTCGCTGCTGCAGGAGGCCGGCTGGGCCTACCGGAACATCCTGGAGCAGGGTCGCGGCCCGAGCAAGTTCGAGATCGCCTGGAGTCTCTTGGTGCGGGACGCGGCGGTGCTCCGCGCCGCGCGGGAATTTCAGCCCGACCTCATGGTCGGTACTTCGGCCGCCATCACACACGTGGGCCGCCTGCTGGGGATCCCGTCTGTCGTCGTCAACGAGGACGACGCCGACACCGTCCCGCTGTTCTCGTGGCTCGCCTACCCCTTCGCCGATGTCATCCTCGCCCCCACGCCCTGCCGGGTCGGCAGGTGGGAGAGGAAGACCGTGAGGTACGAGGGATATCACGAGCTCGCCTACCTCCACCCAAATCACTTCGCCCCGAACGAAGGTATCACGAAGGCGCTGGCCCCCTCAGAGGGCCGGTATGTAGTCCTCCGACTTGCT
>JAWWCA010000197.1:0-6688 GCA_033720695.1 Rubricoccaceae bacterium | reverse complement strand
GTGGTGGCGGTCTTCCCTTTGGGGGGGTGGGCCTCCGGTTGGGTGAACTACGACCGTCTTTATCTTCTGGTGCTTTTTGGTGGGCGGGGGGGGCCGGGTGTTCCCCCCGTCCCGCCCCGCCCGTTCTCACCGTCCCCCCCCAGCCACCCCGCCCGACCGCCCGTGCGCTCCGTCTTCCTCCTCCCGCTCCTCGGCCTCCTCGCGTGCTCCTCCGAGACGCTGACGGTGCCCGCCGCGGCCCAGGCGCCGTTCGAGTGGGAGCGGGCCGTCCGCCCCTTCGAGGTGCTCGACCTCGACGGCGAGGCGCTGCCGTACCCCTTCGCCGGCGGCTTCATCGCCCCGCGGCCCCACCTCGTGGACCTCGACGCCGACGGCGACGCCGACCTCGTCGTGAACGAGGGCGGCGAGGGCCTCGCCTACTACGAGCGCACGCCCGGCGGGCCGGGGCTCGGCTACGACTGGCGGACCGACGCCCTCCGTGCCGACGGCGAGGCCATCGCCCCCGGCACCTGGAGCGCCTTCGGCGACGTCGACGGCGACGGCGACCTCGACCTCTTCACGCAGGGCGCCTCCACGCGCGTCCGCTACTACCGCAACGACGGCACGCCGGAGGCCCCGCAGTTCACCCTCGCCGCCGACGAGCTCCTGGCCCTCTCCGGCGACCCCGTCACCAACGAGGACACCTCCATCCCCTCGCTCGCCGACATCGACCGCGACGGCGACCTCGACTTCCTCCACGGCCAGGCCGACCGCGGCAACATCACGCTGTGGCGCCACACCGGCGTCCAGGACGGCCTCCCCCAGTACACCTTCGTCACCGACGAGTGGGAGGGGATCGAGGTGTTCGAGCCGAACCCGACGTGCGAGCTGCCCACGCGCGACGGCGAGCCCCGACGGGGCGGGGCGCCCGGCCTCGGGCGCGGCTCGCTCCACGGCGCCAACGCCCTCGCCCTCGTCGACCTCGACGGCGACGGCGACCTCGACCTCTTCTGGGGCGACTTCTTCACGCGGAGCATGTGGTTCTTCCGCAACGTGGGGACCCCGCAGGAGGCGGACTTCGAGCTCGTCTCCGAGCTGTTCCCCCTCGACGAGCCCCTCACCTCCGGTGGCTACAACGTCCCCGCCTTCGGCGACGGCGATGGCGACGGCGACCCCGACCTCGTCATCGGCATCCTCGGCGGCCTCTGCTCGACGATCGAGAACCGCTTCGACAACCTCTACTACTACGAGAACGTGGGCTCGCCCGACGACGCGGCCTACACCCTCCGCACCGAGCGCCTCATCGAGGGCGTCGACGTCGGCTCCCGCTCCGTCCCGGCCCTCGAAGACCTCGACGGCGACGGCGACCTCGACCTCGTCGTGGGCAACGACCCGCTCGGGCTCATGGGCTCGCAGCTCACCCGCTTCGTCAACGAGGGCACCGACGCCGAGCCCGCCTTCCGCCTCGCCGACCCCGACTGGCTCGCGCTCGTCTACGACTTCGGCGCCTACGCCCCCACCTTCGCCGACCTCGACGGCGACGGCGACCGCGACCTCCTCGTCGGCGGCTTCAACGGCCGCCTCGCCTACCTCGAGCGCACCGGCCCCGGCACCGGCGACTTCGCGCTCCGCGACGAGCGGTTCGGCAACGTCGACGTCGGCCAGTACATCCGGCCCACGCTCGGCGACCTCGACGGCGACGGCGACCTCGACCTCCTCACCGGCGAGTCGAACGGCCTCGTCAAGGTCTACCGCAACGTCGGCACGCCGGCCGAGCCCGCGTTCCTGACCGAGAGCAACGGGGCGCCCGTCCCCGCCGACCTCGCCTACCGCGACGCCATCGGCATCCCCGAGGACGTCGGCTTCGACAGCGCCCCCGCGCTCGCCGACCTCGACGGCGACGGCGACCTCGACCTCGCGCTCGGCACCTCCGACGGCCCCATCCGCGTCTTCCGCAACGCCGGCACGCCGTCGGCGCCCGACTTCGTGGAGGAGGACGCCATCCAGGCCTACCGCCCCACGCCCACGCCCACCGTCGGCGACCTCGACGGCGACGGCGACCCCGACCTCGTCGCGGGCGTCCAGGCGGGCGGGCTCCTCTTCTTCAGCCAGGGCGCCTTCGCGACCAGCATCGGCGACGCGGGCCCGCGGTCGGCCCCTGGGCCGTCGCTGCGCGCCGTGCCGAACCCCTCCACGGGCCGCGTCACGTTCCTCTTCGGGGAGTCGGTGGCGCCGGGGGGGCGGGCCGCGCTCGTCGTCTACGACAGCCAGGGGCGGGAGGTGGCGCGCGTGCCCGTGGGCGCGGGCGAGGCGGCCGCCGCGTGGACGCCGGCTGGGGTGGCGAGCGGGACCTACCTCGCGCAGCTGGAGGCGGCCGGCGAGGTGCTGGCGGCCGCGTCGTTCACCCGCCTCCGCTGATGGCCGAGACCCCCTGGCACCGCACCTGCATCCGCTGCGGCGGCGAGATGGAGGAGGGCTACCTCCTCGACGAGACGCACGGCGGCTACCGCACCACGCGCTGGGTGGAGGGGGCGGCCGAGAAGAGCATCTGGACAGGGCTCAAGACGAAAGGCCGCCGCAAGCTTCCGCTCACGGCCTACCGCTGCGTCCAGTGCGGCGCCGTAGACCTGTACGCGCCGACCTCGGAGGATCCATAGAGCCCGGCGCCGTCCGGCGCGCGCGCCGGCCTAGAGCCAGTCCTGCCTCTTGAAGTAGAGCAGGCTGCCGACCGTCAGCAGCGTCATCACGCCGAGCAGGACGAAGTACCCGTAGCGGTAGCCCAGCTCCGGGATGTAGGCGAAGTTCATCCCGTAGAGCCCCGTCAGGAACGACAGCGGGAGGAAGATGGCGCCGACGACGGTGAGCACCTTCATCACCTCGTTCATCCGGTGGCTCAGCGCCGAGAGGTAGAGGTCGGCCAGCCCGCCGAGCACGTCGCGGAGGGACTCGAGGATCTCGACGGCCTGGATGAGGTGGTCGTAGACGTCCTTGAGGTAGACGCGGGTGCGGTCGGTGACGCCGGGGGTGTCGTCGCGGAGGAGGCCGGTGAGCACCTCGCGGAGCGGCCAGATGGCGCGGCGGAGCACGACGATCTCGCGGCGGAGCGCGCTGATGGCCTCCTGTACCTCCGGCCCGGGCCGGGCGAAGACGAGGTCCTCGAACACCTCCGTCGCGTCGCCGATGCGCTCGAGCGTGATGAAGTAATGGTCCACGAGCACGTCGAGGAGGGCGTAGAGGAGGTAGTCCGCCCCCACCTCGCGGATCTTGCCGCTGTGCGTGCGGAGGCGGTCGCGGACGGCCTCGAACACGTCGGTGGGGTCCTCCTGGAACGAGAGCACGTAGCCGGGCCCGAGCACGAACGACACCTGCTCGAGCTCGTGGCCGGGCTCGCCGGCGCCGTACGTCTCGGCGGGGTCCTCCTCGGCCGGCTCCACCATCTTGAGGACGATGTAGAGCTGGTCGCCGTGGACGTCGAGCTTGGGGCGCTGCGTGGGGTGGGTGATGTCCTCCTGGACGAGGGGGTGGAGCCCGAAGGCGTCGCCGATCCGGCCCACGGCCTCGACGTCGCGGACGTTGTCGAGGTTGATCCACGTCACGCCGGGCCGGTCGGCCCAGGCCCGGGCCTCCCCGACCGGGAGGTCGTCGCGCTCCGTGAGGGTGTCGGCGTCGTAGTGGATGGTGTGGAGGCGGGCCGGCCGGACGGGCGCCTCGGAGGCGGGCGCGGCGAGCGTGCCGGGGGGGAGGCCGGCGAGGTGCGAGCGCCGCTCGACGAGCCGCGGCGAGAGGCGCACAGGCGTCCCGACCATGCGGCCGGCCCCCCGGAGCAGGCGGCGGCCTTCGTCGCGCGTCCGCGCGGCCTTCTCGAGCCCGGCGCGCTTCGCGCGGCGGAAGCCGCGGTGCAGGAGGGTCTGCTCGTCGGGCTCGTCCGGTCGAGCGTCGTCGGGGGGCGTCATGGGTCAGCGCTCGGGCGGCGGCGGGGGGACGTCGCGCTGCACGCCGGCGGTGCGGCGGGCCACCTCGTCGGCGAGGCGCTGGGTCTCGGCCGCGTCGAGGTCGGCGGCGTCGCGGGCGGCCTCCGCCTCGTGGTGGGCGGCCTCGGCATCGTGATGGGCGGCCTCGGCGTCGCGGTGGGCGGCGGCGGCCTCGGCGCGGGCCTCGGCGGCCTGCGCCTCAGCGCTGATGGCGGCGCCCCGGGCGGTGTCCACCTTCTCCAGCCGCTTCTCGGCCCGCCGCGCCCGCCGCGCCGCGCCGATCCGTCCCGGCAGCGTGGCGAGGTAGCCCAGCGCGAACCCCAGGAGGAACGTCGTCCCTACGACGACGAGGCGGGGCCCGGTGAAGAAGAGGTCGGTGTAGGGGATGGCGAACCGGACCGGCTCCATGTTGAGGTCCTGCGTCGCGAAGAGGGCCGCGGCGAGGGCGAGGAGCAGCAGGAGGACGAGGGCGAAGCGCATGGGGGGAGGCGGGTGGTGGAGGAGCGCGCGGAGTCCACACGTTAGCGGAAAAGGGGCACTGAGGGCAAGCCGCGCCGGGAGATGGACGGCACGCGTCACGGAGCCGCGTGCTCGCCCGTGCGCCCCGCCACCCGGCGACCCTTCCAGGCCACGCGTCCCGTCCCGTGGGCGAGGGCCGAGTCGAGGGCGAGGAGGGCGCCCGCGGCGAGGACGAGGGGGGCCAGGAGGCTGACCCACAGCGGCAGCCGCGCGCCCTGGTCGGCCGTCCCCTTCAGCACGTAGAGCGAGAGGAGCAGCGGCCATCCGAACAGCGGGGCGGCGACGTAGAGGAGGGCGTAGAGCGTCCACAGCGCGGCGAACGGGAGCGGGCGCCCGCCCCAGAGGAGGTACGCGTTCTTCCGGAAGCCCCGCCACGCCTCGCCGAACGACCGGTACATCCGCACCGACACCTCGCCGCCGAGGTCGCGGAGCGACAGCCGCATCCCCGCGCGCTTGAGGAGCCGCCCGATCTCGACGTCCTCCAGGATGTCGGCGGCCACGGCCCGGTGCGGCTCGTGCCGCCGGTACGCCGCGGCCTCGATCATCCACACCTGCCCGTTGAGGGCCGAGAGCGACGGGCGCGGCGAGCGCGGCACGAGCGGGAGCGGGAGCGCCGCGAGGATGGCGAAGGGGACGAGGCTGGTGAGCAGGAGGCCGCCCGCTTCGCCTCGGTAGCGGGGGAGGCCCGTCATCACCGCGTCGGCCTCGAGCGCCTCGAACCGCTCGACGAGGCGGCGGAGCGCGCCCGCGTCGGCCAGCACGGCGTCGGCGTCGAGGAAGAGGTAGCGGTCGCCCGTGGCGTAGCCGGTGGCGACGTGGAGGGCGTGCGGCTTGCCGAGCCACCCGGGCGGCGGCCCCTCGCCCCGGATCGGCCGCAGGCGGGGGTCGGCGTGCGCCTCCAGGACGGCCCACGTGCCGTCCTCGGACGCGTCGTCCACGACGACCACCTCGACGTCCGGGTAGTCCTGCGCCAGGAGGGAGGGGAGGAGGCGCCGGAGGTTCGTCTCCTCGTTCCGCGCGGGGACGAGCACCGACACGCGGGGCCAAGCCCCGGGTGCCTTCCGCTCCCGCCGCGTCCGCCGCAGGTACCCCAGGTTCACGACGACGAGGCCGAGGAGGGCCGCATGGGCCGCGAGGAGGAGGAGCATGGAGGATGGGAGATTGAGGATGGAAGATGGAACTGCGATCCTCAATCCTCCACCCCGGATCCTCAAGCCCTACGGCGGGTCGATCAGGAACTGCCGGAAGAGGGGAGGCGGGCGGCGGCCGAGGAGCCGCTGCCGGACGGATTCGGCCCCGGGGGCGTTCTGCTTTCGGAGGGCCATCCAGATCCACACCTCGGCCTCCATTGGGTGGAGGCCCGGGGCGGGGCGGGCGCGGAGCACCTCGCGCAGCCGCTCGAACCGCGCCTGCGCCGCCGCCGCGTCGCCTCCGAAGATGCCGGGCTTGTACAGGAGCGACTGCCCCTCGACGAGGAGGACGTAGGGCTCGTTGGGGTCGAGGGCGCGGGCCTGCGCGAGGGCGCCCTCGGAGCGGCGCCCGTAGAAGGGGACCTGCCACGGCGCCGCGTTCGCCGTCCGGTACCCCCAGTGCGCCGCGACGAGGGCCAGCTCCCGCGCCGTCCGGGCCTCCTCGGCGTCGGGGAGGCCCGAGAGCCAGGCGGGGTTCTGCGTCAGCGGGAAGAGGCGGTAGGTGCAGAGCAGCCGCTCCTCCTGGGTCTCGGCCTGGCGGTAGAGCCGGAGGATGGCGCCGGTGTCCTGGGTGGCGTAGTAGTGCGTGAGGGAGTCGGCCACGGGCGTGGCGGAGGCCGTCGGCGCGGCGAGCGCGAGCAGGCCGGTCAGGGCGAGGAGGCGTCCGAGGGAGCGCATCGCGGGGGGAGCGTGGGGGAGCGCAGGGAAGGTACCCGGGAACGGGCCGCTACAGCCACCGTCGGTAGAGGGGCGCGAGTGGGGCGAGGTTCCAGCGCGCGTGCGGGTCGGGCCCGCCGTCGAGGAGGACCGTGGCGCGGCCCGCGTCGAGGTCGGCGGGGCGGGCGTCGGCGAGGCGGTCGAGGAGGGCCTGGAGGCGAACGCGCTCCTCGCCGTCGGGAGGGTTGTGGAGGGGGCCGCCGGTCTGGTGGGCGATATCGTGGAGGGGGCCGAGGGGGCGGGGGGGGAAGAGGTCGTCGCACGCCCCCCACAGGATGCGGTGGTGGCCGCGGAGGGGGCGGGTGAACCGTT
>JAWWCA010000196.1:0-6745 GCA_033720695.1 Rubricoccaceae bacterium | reverse complement strand
TCGGCACCCCCCCCTCGGGGCCCCCGGTCTCCGCGTCCCGGGGTACCGCGGGGGCGCGCCGCCCCCGCCGGCCCGCCCCTCTCGTTTGCCGCTCCGCTCCCATGTCCCCCGACTCCGTCCTCCGTGTCCTCGTCCTCGAGCCTGACGACGCCCGCTACGAGACGCTCGCGGACGCGCTCGCCCGCATCGAGGGGCTCGAGGTCGCGGCCGAGCGGGTGCGGACGCGCGAGGCCGCCCTCGACGTCCTCCACGACGGCCGCGCCGACGTCTGCCTCGCCCCCTCGGAGCGCGGCCCGGACCTCGCCGCCGGCCTCACGCTCCGCCTCGCCCGCGCCGCCGCCTTCGTTCCGGTCATCGCGCTCGTGGACGACGTCGAGGCCGGCACCGAGGCCCTCCGCGATGAGGGGGTGGCCGACTACGTCCTCCGGAGCCGCCTCTCCGCCGGCGAGCTCCTCCGCGCCCTCCTCGTCGCGCACGCCCGGCGCGAGGCCGTCGCCGCGTTCCGCCACGAGCAGGTTGTCCTCGGCACGGCCCTGCGGCAGTCCGACCTCGCCCTCCTCGAGCTCGACCCGGAGGGGCTCATCGTCCGGGCCTCCGCGGGCGTCGCGCCCGTCCTCGGGACAGACCCCCGCGACGCCGTCGGCCGCCTGTTCGGCGCCGTCTTCGAAGGCGAGGCCGAGGCAGCCGTGCAGACGCTCCTCGACGGCGGGGCGGAGCGGCAGGCCATCCGCCTCCGCTCGGGTGGGGACGACGAGGAGCCCGCCATCGACTGGGTCGTCGCGCCGCTGCCGGTGGGCGGCGCCGTGGCCGTCGCGCGCGCCGGGACCGCGCGCCGAGGGGAGGGGGAGGCCCACGTCGCGCTCCAGCACGTGCTCGACAGCCTCCCGCTCGTGGTCCTCCTCGCCGACGCCGAGGGGTACGTCCGCTACCTCGGGGGGGCGGCGATCGAGGCGTTCGGGCTGACGGCCGAAGACCTCGAAGGGGAGTCGCTCCTCGACCTCTTCGAACGCCGCCCGCACCGTGCGGCCTACGTGCGGCGGGCCCTCGCCGGGGAGCCGTGCGAGGCTGTGCTCGACGTCCGGGGCCGCTTCTTCCGGACGCGGTTCCTCCCCCGCCTCGACCGCGGCGGCCGCCCCGACGGCCTCGTGATGGTGGCGCACGACGTGACAGAGCACGAGGAGGCCGAGCGCGCCCGCCGACGCGTGGCCTACGCGCTCGACGCCGCCGCCGACGCCATCGGCGTGTCCGACGTCGATGGGCGAGCGCTCTTCGTGAACCGGGCGATGGAAGAGCTCTTCGGGTACTCCCTCGACGCGATGAACGCGGCCGGCGGCCCGCCCTCGCTCTACGCCGACCCGGAGGTGGCCGGCGCTGTCTTCGACGCCGTCCGCGCCGGGGAGCCGTGGGAGGGGGAGACCACCTTCATCGCCCGCTCGGGCCATCACGTCCGGGTGCGCCTCCGCGCCGCCGCCGTCTACGACGGGGCCGGCGAGCTCATCGGCCTCATCGGCATCCACCGGCCCCTGGAGGTCTAGCTGGAGGCCTAGCGCGCCAGGAGGCCCACGAGCCCCGGCGTCACGTCGGTGAGGCTCTCCGCATCCGCCAGCGTGCCAGCCCTCGGGCCCAGGGCGACGAGCGGGACGGGGTGCCGCGTGTGCGTCTTGACCGAGAGGTCCTCCAGGTTGCCGTGGTCGCTGGAGACGACGAGGAGCGTCCCCGGGTCGCGGGCGTCGAGGAGCGCGCCGAAGAAGCGGTCGAGGGCACCGAGGACGGCCCCGGCGCGGGCGGCGTCCTGCGCGTGCCCGGCCTTGTCGGTGAGGAAGTACTCGAACAGCGTGAACCGGTGGGCCGCCGCGAGGCGGGCGAGGCGGGCGCCGGCCTCCGCCTCGGACACGACGGGGACCTCGGCGCCCGGCCAGCCGGCGGCGGTGAGGTCGGCGGCGAGGGCGCGTCCGGCGCGGAGGTCCGCGGCCGTCCGGAGGCGGACGCCGGACGCGCGGCAGCTGAACGTCGTGACGGTCCACCGGCTCCGGCCCTCGGCGTAGCGGAAGAACCGATCGGGGTAGGCGTTCGCGAAGGCGAGGTCGCCGGCCGCGTGACCGGCCCTCCGGAGGCGGGCGAAGACGCTCTCCGCCTCCAGCACCGGCTTCGACGTCGAGTGCGGGTACGGCCCGAAGTGGCGCCCGGCGAGGGCGGCGCAGTTGACCCCGGAGAAGAGGGAGGCCTGCCCCGTCCCGCTCTGCGGCAGGCCCTCCAGCCCGAGGGTGGCGTCGAGCGACCGGAAGACGTGCGCAGGGGTGCGCGTCGCCGGAGCGACGGCGCTCCAGTCCGCGCCGCCCGCGAGGCGGCGGAAGGCTGGGAGCGGACGGGCCGTGAGGGGGTTCATCGCGCCCGGCGGCCCGAGCCCGACGCCGTCGAGGAACACGAAGAGGAGGTGGGAGGGAGGCGCCATGCCGCTCAGGACCCCTCGCCTTCGGGCAGGCCGGCGCGAGCCGCGGCGACGACCCAGTCGAGGTCCACGGGGCGGGCGAGGCGGTGGACGCGCTCGGAGAAGTGGAGGAGCGGGGCGTCGGCGGCGGGGTCCCCCTCGACGCCGAAGACGGGCCGGCCGGCCTCCAGCGCCCACCCCAGCGCCTTCGCCTCCGGAGACCCCTCGGTGGGCGCGAAGAACGCGGCGGGCCCGGCGAGCGCGGCCTGGACGAGCGCCCGCTCGCGGTCGTCGTGGTCGAACGGCCCGTGCGTCGGGGGGAAGGGGGAGACGAGGACGCCGCCCGCCTTCACGGCGGCCGCCACGCTGGGCCGCGCCGGCCCGTCGATGCGGGCGAGCCCCGTGCGGGCCACCATGACGCACCCCGCGCCGGCGGCCACGGAGCGCTTGTGGAGCGCCACGTCGAACCCGGGGTCGGCGCCGCAGGCGAGCGGGAGCCCCTCGGCGAGGAGCCGTTCGGCCAGCCCCTGCGACGCTTCGAAGGCGTCGGCTGGGAGCGGCGCCCGGCCGAACAGCGCGACAGGGCGCGCCGCGAGACGCGCTGCGTCGCCGAAGGCGTAGAGCGCGACGGGGCGGTCGCCGGGGGGCAGGGCGTCGAGGGCGGCCGGCCAGTGCGGGTGCCCGGGAACGACGACGGCGATCCGCCGCGCGGCCATCTCCGCGACGGCCGCGCTCGCGCGGTCGAGGTGGGGCCCGAAGGCCGCGTCGTCGTGGAGGATGCCGACGGTGCGCTCGGCGTGGGGGAGCCCTTTGAGACGGAGGAGGAGTTGCTCGCGCGGGCAGTCGCGGAGGGCGTCGAGCGTGGGGAACCGGCCGAGGATGCGGTGGGCCGTCACGCGCCCGACGCCGTCGAGGTCCAGGAGGGCGAGCGCGAAGGAGGCCTCCACCGGCGGCGACGGGCTCATGACGGCGGCGCGGCGCGGGCGTGGATCCAGGCCACGAGATCGTCCAAGACCTGTTCGCGCTCGGGCTCATTCATTGTCTCGTGGTAGAGCCCCTCGTAGAGGCGGAGCGTCTTGTCCTCGCTCGGGGCGTTTGTGTGGAGCCAGCGCGAGCCGTCGGGGTCGGTGATCCTGTCGGCCGTGCCGTGGAAGAGGAGGAGGGGGGCGGTGAACGCCTCGGGGTGTTGGCGGACGAGCCGCGTCGTCTCCAGGACCTCGGCGCCCAGGCGCGCGCGGACCCCCTTCTTGTCGGTGAGGGGGTCCTCCTCGTAGGCGCGGCGGACGCGCGGGTCACGCGAGAGGTGGGTGAGGTCGAGGCGTGTGAGGCGGAGGCGGGGGACGAGCCGGCTGAGGACGCCGCTGAGCCGCTGGAGCAAGGGCGAGAGGTCGCTGGGGATCTGGAGGGCCGGGGAGGAGAGGATGACGCCCCGTAACCCCTCGGGACGCCGGTCCACGAGGTACCGGGCGACGATGAGACCGCCGAGGGAGTGCCCCATCAAGAAAAAGGGGAGGTCCCCGGCCTCTCGCTCCGCCCATTCATGCACGAGCGCGAGGTCGCTCACGTACTCCTCGAAGTCGTCCACGTACGTCCGGAGCCCCTCCGACTGCCCGTGGCCCCGATGGTCGTAGGCCAGCACGGCGACGTCGTGGAGGAGGAGGTGGGCGGCGGGGTAGGCGTAGCGCCCGCTGTGCTCGCCGATGCCGTGGACGAGCAGGACCACGGCGCGGGCCTCGCGGTCGGGCCACCACCGGCGCGTGAAGAGGGCGAGCCCGTCGTGGGCCGGGAGCGTGCCGGGGGTGTGCTGCATGGCGGCTCCTCAGCCGGCGCGCCCATTGCCGACCGCCACCGGCTCCGGCTCGACCTCCCGCTGGCGGTGCTCGAAGAGCTGGTCGAGCAGGCCGATGAGCGTCTCGCGCAGCTCGGGCCGCGGGACGAGGAGGTCCACGAACCCCTGCTCCACGAGGAACTCGGCCCGCTGGAACCCCTTCGGGAGATCCCGGCCGATCGTCTCCCGGATGACGCGCGGGCCCGCGAAGCCGATGAGCGCGCCCGGCTCGGCGAGGTTGAAGTCGCCCAGCATGGCGAATGAGGCGGTGACCCCGCCCGTCGTGGGGTGCGTCATGAGCGAGAAGAAGGGGAGCCGCTTCTCGGCGAGGAGGGCGAGATTCGCGCTCGTCTTGGCCATCTGCATCAGCGAGAGCGCCCCCTCCATCATGCGCGCGCCGCCCGACTGGCTGATGATCAGGAGCGCCCGGTCCTCCTCGGTCGCCCGCCGGATCGCCCGCGTGACGACCTCGCCGACGACCGAGCCCATCGAGCCGCCGATGAACGAGAAGTCCATGGCCGCCGCCGAGAGCGGGTGCCCGCCCACGGTGCCCGTCGCGGCCACGGCCGCGTCGTTGAGCCCGCTCGACCGCTCCGCCGCTTCGATGCGGGCCTCGTACGTCTTCCGGTCCACGAAGTCGAGGGGGTCGACGGAGCGGAGGTGGGTGTCATGGCGCTCAAACCGGCCCTCGTCGAAGATGAGGCGGAAGAAGCCGAGGCCGCTCATGGGGTGGTGGTGCCCACACTTCGGACACACCTGGAGCAGGTCCTCCAGCTCCCGGCGGCTCGTGATGTGGCTGCACTCGGGGCACTTGATCCAGTACCCCTCGGGCGTCTCGTTCTGCTCGTGCTTCTTCGTCTGGATGCCGGCCGACTGCCGCTTGAACCAAGCCATGAGATCGAGGGGTGAGCGGGAGGTGGTGGACGAGAGGGAGGTGAGGCGGCGGCGCCCCGTCAGCCGGCGTCCTGCTCCGCCCCAAAGATAGGTCGTGGCGGCTGGGCCACGACGGCGTTGAGGTAGAACGGCTCCCAGGCCGCCACGTCCTCCGTCTGGCCGCGCTCGAAGCGGCCGGCGCCGAGGGCGGCCACGTGGACGGCCGACGCGTGCGCCTCGATGAGGCGGACGCCCGTCCGGCCGGCGCGCGCCAGCGCCGCCGCAATCGCCTCCGCACCGGGCCCGACGAGCGCGAAGGAGGGGCCGCTGGGCACCCAGGTGGCGACCTCGTCGAGCACGCGCGCAGCGGGTCCTTCGAGGGGGACGAGGCCGTCGGCCTCGGGGCGGAACGGCGCGGCATAGACCTCGCCACGCCGGGACGGGAACGCGGCGAGGATGGGGTCGAGGCCGGCCACGGGCCAGGCGGCCCGCGCCATCGCGTCGAGCGAAGGGACGGCGACGAGCGCCGCGCCGGTGGCCACGGCCAGCCCCTTCGCCGTGCTCGCGCCGATCCGGAGACCGGTGTACGAGCCCGGCCCTGCGGAGACGGCGACGGCGTCGAGATCGGGCGGCGCGGCGCCGACGTGGGCGAGGAGGTCGCGGACGAGGGGGGCGAGGCGCGCGGCGTGCGAGCGTGGCACCCGGACCGAGGCGTCGGCGAGGGCGCGGCGGCCGTCGTGGAGGGCGGCGCTGCACACGTCGGTGGCCGTCTCGATGGCGAGGAGAAGCATGGGATCCGTGGACGGTGAGCAGTGGACGGCGAGCGAAGGGCGGAGTTTCTGAGGAGGGCAGGGGGCTGCCCGCTCGCCCGTCGCCGCCGGCCGTGTACGCGGGCCGATCCTCTTGAACCCGGGAGGGGCGCCCGCTATCTTGGGCGCCCCTTCACGTCAGGTTAACACGCGGCCTCGGCCGCTCAACTCCCCACCTCCATGCAAGTCTACGACGCCGACCACGTCCGCAACGTCGCCCTCGTCGGGCACCAGGGCAGCGGGAAGACGACGCTCGCCGAGGCCATGCTCCTCAGCGCGGGCGCCATCCCCCGCATGGGATCGATCGGGGAGGGCAACACGGTCTCGGACTACCACCCGTCCGAGAAGGAGCGCCAGATGAGCGTGTTCACGTCGCTGCTCCACGCCGAGTGGGAGGGCCACAAGATCAATGTCCTCGACACCCCCGGCTACCTCGACTTCGTGGGCGAGACCGTCGCCGCGCTGAAGGTGGCCGACACCGCCGTCTTCGTCATCGACGCGGCCGAGGGCGTGCAGGTGGGGACCGAGCAGGCGTGGAGCTACTGCGAGCGGACCGAGACGCCCGCGATGTTCGTGCTCAACCGGCTCGACACCCAGGGCGCCGACTTCGACTCCGCCCTCGCGAAGATGCAGGAGCGTTTCGGACGGGCCGCGACGCCGGTCCAACTCCCCGGCGGCGCCGGCACCCGCACCATCATCGACGTCCTGCTCATGAAGCAGATCCGGTTCGACGACAAGGGGCAGGCGTCGTTCGAGCCCATCGAGGAGGCCTTCGCCGCGCGCGCGGCCGAGCTCCACAACGAGCTC
>JAWWCA010000195.1:0-6795 GCA_033720695.1 Rubricoccaceae bacterium | reverse complement strand
TTGCCGCCGTCGCGGTTGTAGCGGAGCTCGAGGCGGAGCGGGACGGGGTCGGCCCCGTTGTTCCGGACGCCGCCGGTGACGGAGAGGCGTCGGGTGCCGGCGTCGTAGGCGAGGTCGGCCGAGGTGAACTTCGCCTCGCAGGAGACGCCGCCGCCGAGCGAGACCGTCGCGTGGTACGGCCCGGTCCCGATGGGGGAGCTGGGGTTGGGGCAGGCGCAGTCCCCGCTCGTCAGGTTCGCGTTGAAGTCGGGGTCGAACCCGAGGTTGCCGGCGGTGACGTCGCCGGGGACGGTGACGTTGGAGAAGTAGGCCGAGCTGGAGACGACGAAGGCGAAGGCGCTGAGGTCGCCGGTGCCCGTGATGCCGAGCTCGGAGAACGGGATGGCGACCTCGAAGCCGGTGTCGGCGGCGCCGCTGTTGTCGAACGCGAACCCGACCGAGTTCACGCTGAAGAAGGAGGCGTTGCCGTTGTTGGTGGTGGCGTCGGGGGGCCCGAGGGCGGCCGTCCCGGCCTGGTCGGCCCGGCCGAGGAAGTCGGTGTCGGGGATGCCGACGTAGGAGGCGGCGTCGACGAAGACGGAGTCCTCGCGGGCGCCGGGGTTGACGACGAGGGAGTAGTCGACCTCGAAGTCGGCCGTGAAGGCGCCGTTGGCGGCGCCGTAGTAGCTGAAGGGGGTGTTGGGGATGCCGCCGAGGGCGGTGCCGGCCGGGGCGCCGGAGAGCTCGGAGAAGTCGAGCCAGACGCTGATGCCGTCGGAGGAGCCGGTGTTCAGCTTGCCTTTGAGGCCGAGGTAGAGGACGCCGTTGGTGGCGTCGGCGAAGTAGACGATCTCGGTGACGTCGATGTCGGGCCCGAAGTCGCCGTTCGCGTTGAGCTTCGTGGCGAGCGTCTGGTACTCGGGGTCCGAGAGGTCGCCGTCGAGGGTCTGGGCGCCGACGGGGAGGGCGACGAGGAGCGCTGCGGCGAGCGCGAGGAGAGAGCGGGGCATAGGGGAAGGGGTGTAAGGGCTTACGCTTCCAGCGCGCCGGCCGAAAAGGCCAAACGGCTGCAGAACGGGCGGTGCCGGGCCGTGCCCAGCGTCCCTAAGCAAACGAACATCAAGGAAAGATGCAAGCGCTTTCATTCCAGCGCCGGAGGGCCCAGGGACACTCCCGGCGGATCGGCCGTAGACGGGGAGCCGCGAGCCCGCACCAGCGCGCCCCGCCCCCCGTCTGCCGCCCTCCGCCGACCCCCCGTGTCCGACCTCTTCGACGCCGCCGCCGTGGCCCGCCGCGCCGCCTCGGCCCCCCTCGCCGACCGCATGCGCCCCCAGACGCTCGACCAGTTCGTCGGGCAGGCCCACATCCTCGGGCCGGGCAAGCTGCTCCGCCGCGCCGTCGAGGCCGACCGCGTCACCTCGGTGATCTTCTTCGGCCCGCCGGGGACGGGCAAGACCACGCTCGCCCGCATCATCGCGAACACGACCCGGAGCCACTTCGCGAGCCTCAACGCCGTCCTCGCCGGCGTCAAGGACATCCGCGAGCAGATCGCCGCGGCGCAGGAGCGGCTCCGCCTCCACGGCCAGCGGACGATCCTGTTCGTCGACGAGGTCCACCGCTTCAACAAGGCGCAGCAGGACGCCCTCCTCCCGCACGTCGAGAACGGCACCGTCACGTTCATCGGGGCCACGACGGAGAACCCGTACTTCGAGGTCAACAAGGCGCTCGTCTCGCGGAGCCGCGTCTTCGAGATGCGGACGCTCACCGAAAGCGACCTCCGCGCCGTCGCCCGCCAGGCCCTCGACGACGCCGCGCGCGGCTACGGCAACCGAGCCGTCGGGATCGAGGACGACGCCCTCGCCCACCTCGTCTCGACCGCCAACGGCGACGCCCGCTCCCTCCTCAACGCGCTCGAGCTCGCCGTCGAGACGACCGAGCCGGGCGCCGACGGCGTCGTGCGCGTGGACCTCGCCGTGGCCGAGGACTCCATCCAGCGCCGGGCCGTGCTCTACGACAAGGACGGCGACGCCCACTTCGACACGATTTCCGCCTTCATCAAGAGCCTCCGCGGGAGCGACCCCGACGCGGCGCTCTACTGGATGGCCCGGATGATCTACGCGGGCGAGGACCCCCGCTTCATCCTCCGCCGACTCCTCATCTTCGCCGCCGAGGACGTCGGCCTCGCCGACCCGCGGGCCGTCCAGGTGGCCGCCGCGTGCGCGCAGGCGTTCGACTACGTCGGCATGCCGGAGGGGCGGTTCCACCTCGCCGAGTGCTGCCTCTACCTCGCCACGGCGCCCAAGAGCAACTCGGCCTTCGCCTTCTTCAGCGCCCTCGAGCACGTCGAGAAGGAGCAAACCGAGGACGTGCCGAACGCGCTCAAGGACGCCAGCCGCGACCGGAAGGGGCTCGGCCACGGCGAGGGCTACAGGTACCCCCACGCCTACCGCGACCACTACGTGCCCGAGCAGTACCTGCCGGGGGGGATGCAGGGGACGTACTTCTACGAGCCGACGGCGCAGGGCTACGAGGCGGCCGTCCAGGAGCGCCTCGCGGAGCAGCGCGCCCGCGACGAGGCCGAGAGCCTCCAGAAGCGCGTCCGCCGCTACCTCGACGACGAGTGAGGGCGGGGGTGTCCGCTCTCGGGACGGGCGAGTGACCGGGGGCGAGGTCGGGGACCAGGGGCGAGGCCGGCTTCGCTCCCGCCGTCCCGCGCATGGACAC
This sequence comes from Rubricoccaceae bacterium, assembly GCA_033720695.1. GTDB lineage: Bacteria > Bacteroidota > Rhodothermia > Rhodothermales > Rubricoccaceae > DATGQT01. The sequence goes on along the minus strand of JAWWCA010000195.1, from coordinate 4,092 downwards.
CGCTAGGCGTCGAGGAGTGGCTGAATCGCCTCGATCTGTGGCCTCTCCGCCTGGAGCGTCTCGTAGGTATCTACGGCGATCTGGAGGTTCATCCAGAGGTCCGCCGTTGTCCCGAAGTACCGGGAGAGCCGGAGGGCCGTGCTTGGCGTGATCTTCCGGTGGCCGTTGACGACGCCGTTGAGACGCTGAAAGGAGATCCCGGTCGCTCGCGCCACTTCTGCCTGGGTGAGTCCGTTGGGCTCGATGAACTCGTGGAGCAAGACCTCGCCGGGGGGCGTCGGTGCTCGGTGGGTTGGGATACGAGGCATGGCGATGAGGGCGGGTGCGGCGGCCGGCCGGCTACGGGGCTCACGGGGCGTCCGTGATCTCGACGCGCTCTGGGCCTCCGTCTGTCCAGACGAAGCAGATGCGGTACTGGTCGTTGATCCGGATCGAATGCTGACCCTTCCGATCGCCGACGAGTTTCTCCAGCCGGTTCCTCGGAGGCACGCGGAGGTCCGAAAGGGCCGCCGCAGTGTTGAGGAGGTCCAGCTTCCGCTGGGCGATGGCGTGGAGGGAGGTAGGGAGCGTTTTACGACTTCGCTTCGTGCTTCGGCCGTCGAAGATGGCCTCGGTGCCGGCGTCGTGGACGGAGACGATCATCGACGAGTGGGGACGCGACGGTCGCGAGTATAACGAGGGTCGTGATATCTTGTTGCTCCTGCGAGCCCTCGGCGGCAGCACCCCGGAAGCCTTCGGCTACCAGCGTCAGACCGACCGCGACGGAGACGTGGAGGGCTAGTACCCTTGGGAACCTGAACCCGGGGCCGGCCCCGTCGTAGGGGCTCGCCCCATCCTCTCTCCCCATGGCCGCATCCATCGAGTACACCACCGACTTCCGCGCGCGCCCCGAGTGCTACCGGATCGGGCGCGGCGAGGCCGGCGTGTTCAAGGTGCAGCCGTACAAGAGCGAGCTGCTGCCGCTGTGGAGCTTCCGGTCGGTCGAGGTCGCGCGGGCGTCCTCGGAGAGGCTGTGGGCGAGGTACGAGGCGTACCGGGAGGCGGGCGACTTCGTGGGGATGGACATGGCGCGGAAGTACCTCCAGATGGGCTTCACCCGGTCGATGCGCTACGCGAAGTACCCCGGCGGCCGCAAGGTCACGCCCGACGGCGACCTCGTGGAGCCGCAGCGGTGGGCCGACGCGGCCAAGCGCGAGGGCGCCCTCCTCTTCAAGGCGAAGTGGGACGCCATCCGCGACGACCCCGTCTACCAGGAGCGGAAGGCCGCCCACGAGGCCCGCGCGCGCCCCGCCGACTGCGACGAGGGCTGAGGGCCGCGAGCCATGACGTTCGTCTCCGCCTTCGTCCTCCTCTTCCTCGTGATGGACCCGGTGGGCAACGTGCCGATGTTCCTCGCGGCGCTCCGCCCGGTGGCGTCGGAGCGGCGGCGGCGCGTCGTCGCGCGCGAGTTGCTGATCGCGCTCGGCGTCCTGCTCCTGTTCTTCTTCGCCGGGCCCTACCTCCTCCGCCTCCTCGGCATCTCCGAGCCCGCGCTCACGATCGCGGGCGGCATCATCCTCTTCCTCATCGCGCTACGGATGATCTTCCCCTCGCACGGCACGTTGGCCGAGGAGGTCGAGGGGGAGCCGTTCGTGGTCCCTCTCGCGATCCCCTTCGTGGCGGGCCCGAGCGCGATGGCCGCCGTGATGCTCCTCGTCAGCGGCGACCCCGGCCGGTGGCCCGTGTGGCTGGGGGCGCTCGTGGGGGCGTGGGGCGCGAGCGCCGGGATCCTGCTCCTGGCCAACCGGCTCAGCCACGCGCTCGGCCAGCGCGGCCTCGTCGCCATCGAGCGGCTGATGGGGATGGTGCTGACGGCGATCGCCGTCGAGATGTTCATGCGGGGCGTCAGCGCGTTCAGCCTCGGCTAGCGCTCCGAGGGGGGCGAGGGATCACCACCCCTCGCCTGCGAGGACCCACGCGGCCCAGTGGACCGGGGCGGCGAAGCGTGGGTCGGCGGCGACGGCGCGCTGCGCCTCGCGGAGGGCGGCGGCCGGCGGCATCTCGGCCTCCCAGAGGTTCCGGTAGACGTGCTCCATCAAGAGAGCGGTGCTCGCGTCGGGCACCTTCCACAGGCTCATCACGAGGGTCCGCGCCCCGGCAGCGAGGAGGCTCGCCTGGAGGCCGAGCACGCCCTGGCCGGTCACCGCGGTGCCGCGCCCGGTCTCGCACGCGCTCAGCACGGCGAGCCCGAGGCCGGAGAGGTCGAGGCCCACGATCTCCTCGGCCGAGAGCGACCCGGCGGGGCCCGCATTCGCGCCCGCCAGGGCGAGGCCGCTCTCGGCGAGGGGGTTGCGCACCATCCCGGCCTCGACGCCGGGCGCGGCGCCCAGCACCTCGGTCCGGCTGGCGACAGCGGCGGGCGTCGCGTTGTCGCCGTAGAAGAAGCCGTGCGTGGCGAAGTGGGCGAGCGCGGCCCCGTCGAGGGCGCGGGTGACGGCCGCCGGCGTGGCGCCGGCGCCGGTGAGGACCCTCGCGGCCCGGCCGGTTTCCCGCGCCAGGGCCGCGAGGGCGTCCACCTCGGCTTGCGTCCCTGGCAGGGCAGGCCAGCGTGCCCCGACGGCCTCGCCCACGCCCGCGTCGAAGTCCACGCCGCCGACGAGGAGGACGGGGCCGCTCGGCGCGGGGCGCGGGTCGCCGAGGAGGGCGAGGAGGGCGCGCCCGCTCGGCACCTCGGCCAGGGCCAGCGTCTCGGAGGCGTCGTCGGCGAGGGCGAGGGAGGCCCAGGGGATGCGGGCGAGCGCGGCGTCGCTGCTCACCCAGAGCGCGGTGGTCCTCTTCGGGAGCCGCCGGGCGACGGGCCGCCAGACCGCCTGGCCGAGCGCCTCGGCCTCCGCGAGGGCAGCCTCGCCGCGGACGACCGCCGCCCGCCACGCGCCGATGGCCGCGTCCACGTCCTCGGCCGGCCCGAGGTCGACGAGCGTCGGGGCCCTGCCGGCCGCGGTGACGACGGCGCTGTAGCGCGGGCCGTGACGGTACACGTCCACGAACGCCGTGCCGGGGGGGAGGCGCGTCGCCACGTCGCTCCCGGCCCACGGGTCGTCGAGGGCGGAGCCAGGGAGGGCGGCGGCGAGGGCCCGCTCCAGCCGCTCCTTCTCGGCCGTGAGGCGGTCGCGCGCGTCGGCCCATGTGGCTGGGTCCGCCCCCGCCTGCTCATGGACGAGGGCGGCGATCTCGGCGCGGACCTCCCGCAGCCGGGCGACGGTCGGGCCGTGCTCTGGGTCCGCGCTGAGCCGAGCGGCGGCGGCCTGCTGAGCCACGCCGCGCAGGAGCAGCCCCTTCCACCCGCCGAGGAAGGCGTACGCCTCCGGCAGGTGCTCGGGACGGGCGGCGGAGACCAGGAGGAGGAGGCTGGTGGCCTCGGCGAGCGTCGACGCCAGGAAGGCGCGCTGCTCGGCGAGCGACAGCGCGGGGAGCACGTCGCGGACGTACCGGTCGTAGGCGTCGGCGGCGTCGAGTAGGAGCGGGGCGGCCTCGTCGACGCGGCGCTGGAGGATGCGAAGCTGGCCGAGGTCGAGGCGGAACTGGGCCGTCTCGGGGTGGTCGGGACCGAGGCGGGCCTCCAGGATCGCCAGCGCCTCGGCGCGCACGTCGGCAGCGCCGTCGAGGTCGCCGGTCCGGGCGAGGACCGTGGCGTGGGTGCCGAGGGCGTGGGCGTAGGTCGGGCTCGCGGGGCCGAAGCGCTCGCGCGCGTCGTCGCGCGCGGCCGCGACGAGCCGGAGGGCCTCCGTCTCCTCGCCGAGGTGGAGGAGGTACCGCCCGAGCGTCCCGCGGAAGGCGACGAGGAGGGCGGCGACGGGCTCGGGCGCGCCCCGATCGAGGACCGCTTCGAGACGGGCGATGGCCTCCTCCTGGTACGCCCGCGCGGCCTCGACGTCGTCCTCCCCCGCCCGGAAGCGGGCGCGGTCGGCGAGGCGCACGGCGGCCTCGACGCCGGCGTCGCCGTAGCGCTCGGCCTCGAGGGCGGCGATGCGATCGGTGAGCCGCTCGGCCTGCTGGCGGTCACCGAGCTGGTAGAGGAGGTCGGCGAGCGGGTCGAGGCGGTCGGCGAGGGCG
>JAWWCA010000194.1:0-6808 GCA_033720695.1 Rubricoccaceae bacterium | reverse complement strand
GCGCGCCCCCCGGGGGGGTTGGGGCCGTGGGGGGGGTGGTGGTGGGGCGGGGCAATATCCGTATGGGGGGGGGGGTGGGGTGCGGGCGCCGGGGGGGGATCGCCCGGAGACCCCGTCGCGGGGTAATATAGACGGCGCCCCCTCTCTCTATCCCGCCCCTCTCTCCATGTTCGACTGGCTCAGCGACCCCCAGGCGTGGGCCGCTCTCGGGACGCTCACCGCGCTCGAGATCGTCCTCGGCATCGACAACATCATCTTCATCTCGATCCTGACGGGGCGGCTCCCCGAGGAGCAGCAGGGGCGGGGCCGCGTGATCGGGCTCGGCCTGGCGATGGGGATGCGCATCGCCCTGCTCTTCTCGCTCGCCTGGGTGATGGGGCTGACGGAGGTGCTCTTCGAGATCCCGTTCTTCGAGGGGCTCGAAGGCCTCGGCGAGACCGGGCGCGACCACGGCTCCGGCCACGGGCCCGCCCTCGCCGACGGGCCCGCCGCCATCACCGGGCGCGACATCATCCTCCTCCTCGGCGGCCTCTTCCTCGTCGGGAAGTCCACGCACGAGATCCACCACAAGCTCGAGGGCGACGCCCACCACGCCACCGAGAAGGCGAAGACCCTCTCGTTCGCGAGCGTGCTCTTCCAGATCGCCCTCCTCGACCTCGTGTTCTCGCTTGACTCCGTGATCACGGCCGTCGGCATGGCCGACGAGATCTCGGTGATGGTGATCGCCGTCATCATCGCCGTCGGCGTCATGATGGTGTTCGCGACGCCGATCTCGAACTTCGTCCACAAGCACCCCACGGTGAAGATGCTGGCGCTCGCGTTCCTCATCCTCATCGGCGTCACGCTCATCGCCGAGGGGCTGAACCAGCACATCGGCAAGGGGTACATCTACAGCGCGATGGCGTTCTCGCTCCTCGTCGAGCTCCTGAACATCCGGGCCAAGGGGAAGTCCCTCCCGCCCGTCGAGCTGCGCGAGCCCTACGCCCTCGCCGAGGCCGGGCCCGGCGTGCCGGTGCCCGACGCCATCGAGCGGCCCATCCCGCTCGGCCGCCCCGACATGTGACCCCGCCACGCCCTCCGGCGGCTCCCCCTGCGACCGTGACCCCGACCCCATGACGCCGTCCCCCCGTCTGCTCCTCGTCGCCGCGCTCTTCGCGGCGGCCCTCGGCTGCGAGGCCCAGCAGACGCCCCCCTCCAACCCGCGCAGCGCCTTCGCCGACTCCCAGGCGGCGCGCGAGCAAGAGAGCCCCTACACCACGGGCCCGGCGAGCTACGACGGCACCGGCCGCTACTACCTCGGCCGCGAGATCGCCCGCGTGATGGACCACCGTGGCGCCGCCTGGCTCGAGCGCCCGGAGCGCGAGCGCACCGAGCTCCCCGGCCTCGTCGTCGAGAACCTCGACCTCGCGCCCGACGCCGTCGTGGCCGACATCGGCGCGGGCACGGGGTACTTCGCCTTCCGCATCGCGCCGGAGGTGCCCGAGGGCCGCGTCCTCGCCGTCGACATCCAGCCCGAGATGCTCGCCATCCTCGAGCGCCGCGCCGAGGAGCTCGGGATGCGCAACGTGGCGCCGATCTGGGGCGCCGAGGACGACCCCCGCCTCCGCGCCGGCTCCGTCGACGTCTCCCTCATCGTGGACGCCTACCACGAGTTCGCCTACCCCCGCGAGATGGCGGAGGCCATCTACCGGGCCACCAAGCCGGGCGGGCGTCTCGTCCTCGTCGAGTACCGCGCCGAGGACCCCTCGGTGCCCATCCGGCCGCTCCACAAGATGACCGAGGCGCAGGTCCGCCGCGAGCTGGCGTCCGTCGGCTTCCGGTTCGTCGAGAACCGGGACTTCCTCCCGCAGCAGCACTTCCTCGTCTTCGAGCGCCCGGAGTGATCCCGCGGGGCGCGCCGGTCCAGGCCGGAGGCGCGCCCCGCGCCGTCACGCCACCGTGACCTCGTCGTTGAGGTAGACGTCCTGGATCGTGTGGAGGAGCTCGATGCCCTCTTTCCGCGGGCGCTGGAACGCCTTGCGGCCCGAGATCAGGCCCATCCCGCCCGCGCGCTTGTTGATCACGGCCGTCCTCGCCGCCTGCGCGAAGTCGTTCGCGCCGGAGGCCCCGCCCGAGTTGATGAGGCCGGCCCGGCCCATGTAGCCGTTGGCCACCTGGTAGCGCGTGAGGTCAATGGGGTGGTCGCTCGCGAGCTCCGAGTAGATCCGCTCGTCGAGCTTGCCGTAGGACGAGTCCCCGCTGTTGAGCGCCTTGTAGCCGCCGTTCGAGGTGGGCTGCTTCTGCTTCAGGATGTCGGCCTCGATGGTGGCCCCGAGGTGGTTGGCCTGCCCGGTGAGGTCGGCACTCCCCTCGTGGTTGGTGCCGTTGACCTTGAACCCGCTGTTGCGGAGGTAGCACCAGAGGATCGTCGCCATGCCGAGGTCGTGCGCGCGGGCGAAGGCCTCGGTGACCTCCTGGAGCTGCCGCGTCGAGTCGTCGGAGCCGAAGTAGATCGTCGCGCCGACGGCCACGCACCCCATGTCGAACGCCTGCTCGATCTGGGCGAACATCACCTGGTCGTAGGTGTTGGGGTAGGTGAGGAGCTCGTTGTGGTTGAACTTGAGGATGAACGGGATCTTGTGCGCGTACCGCCGCGCCACGGCCCCGAGCACGCCGTAGGTCGAGGCGACGGCGTTGCACCCGCCCTCGATGGCGAGCTCGACGATGTTGGCGGGGTCGAAGTAGTCGGGGTTCTTCGCGAACGAGGCCCCGGCCGAGTGCTCGATGCCCTGGTCGACGGGCAGGATCGAGAGGTAGCCGGTGCCGCCGAGGCGGCCGTGGTCGAACAGCGTCTGGAGCGCCCGGAGGACCGGGACCGAGCGGTCCGAGTCCCGCCACACGCGGTCCACGAAGTCGGGGCCGGGGAGGTGCAGGCGCTCCTTCGGGATCTTGGGGGTCGAGAAGCCGAGGAGGCTGTCGGCGTCGTCGCCGAGGAGCTCTTCGAGGCGGGAGGCGGTGACTTCAGCCATCGGGAGGGGAGATCGGTTCGGATGAACAGGGGAGAGAAAATACGCGGTGCGAGGCCGCGACGCACCGGTCCGGGGCACCGCTCAGGCCCGTGGGTTCGAGCCGGCCGGTCCGAGCGTGCTCACCTCCGGGGGGATCGTCTCGGGCGCGTCAAGGAGGCCGGGGAGGCGCCGCGCGAGGAGGGGGGCGGTGAGGAGGCCCTTGGCACCGAGGCCGGTGAACACCCACACCGCCGCGGTTCCGGGGAGCGGACCGAGGAGCGGGAGCCGGACCCCCGGCACGGTCACGCGGACGCCCGCCGCCGCGCCGAGGATGGGCGCCGAGGCGAGGGCGGGGAGGAGCCGAGCGGCCCTCGCCCGGAGCGCCGTGCTCTCGGCCGGGCTCGGGGCCAGCGTGTCGAAGTCGTGCTCGAAGGTGGCGCCGACGACGAGGTGGTCCTCGGCGGGCACGACGTAGGCGCGGCCGGAAAGGGGCGGGAGGACGGGGAGAGCGGCGGGCCGTGCCACGCGGATCGTCTGGCCCTTGATGCGGTGGAGGGGGAGGGAGGCGAGGGCGGGAAGCCGCCGGGAGCCGTCGCCGAGGGCGAGGAGGAGGCGGCGGGTAGGGAGGCGGCCTCCTTGGTCCGTTATTGCAGTGAGGCCATCCGCCCCCTCCTCCCACCCCGAGAGCCCGAGCCCCGCGCAGATAACCGCCCCGCGGTCCGCCGCGGCTCGCAGCAGCGCCCGGACGAGGGCGGGGATCGAGACGTGCCCCCCGCTGGAGATCCAGAGCGCGCCGTGGGGCGCCGCCACGCCTGGCCACCGCTCCACGACAGCGTCGGGAGAACGCCACGAGGCCTCGCCCGGGTGGGCCTCGGCCGTCGCCCCGAACGCCTCCGACTGGGCCACGCTCGCGGCCGGTCGGAGGACGCCGGTGCGGCGGAAGAGGGCCGGAGCCCCCGCCTCGTCGCAGAGGGCGCCGAGCGCGTCGAGTGCCTCCGCGTGGCGCCACGCCGGCTTCGCCTTCCGCCCCATGAACGGGTTGGCGAGGCCGGCCGCAGCGGCCGAGGCCCCCTCGCCCGGCTCCCCCTTCTCCAGGACCAAGACCGACCGGGTCCGGCTGAGATGGAAGGCCGCGCAGGCCCCGGCGAGGCCGGCCCCGGCGATGACGACGTCGTAGCGCAAGGGGAGTGGGTCGGCGGTATACTGAACGGCTCCTCCGACGCCCAAGCTACCGTCCCGTGCGCCGCCGCCTCTTTTCATTGCTACCCGCGGTCCGGGGCGGACGGCCTCGCATTCCAGGTGGCGGGTCTCGGTACCGGTCCGGGGGGCGATGACACGAGCGGTCGAGGTCGTCGTCGTGGGAGCGGGGCTGGTGGGGCTCGGGATCGCGTGGCGGCTGGTGCAGGGGGGGCATCGGGTGGCCCTCTACGACCGCGGCGCGGCCGGGCGCGGGGCGTCGTGGGCCGCGGCGGGCATGTTGTCCCCGGCGGTCGAGCTCGGGTTTGAGGAGCCGGCGCTGTACCGGCTCATGGTGGAGAGCCGCCGACGGTGGCCCGCCTTCGCGGCCGAGTTGGAGCGGGCCAGCGGCACCCCCGTCGGCTACGACGCCACCGGCACCCTCGTCGCGGCGACCGACCGCGACGAGGTCGAGGCCCTCCGGCGGCGGTTCCGGTTCCAGCAGGAGGAGGGGGCGTCGGTCGAGTGGTTGGCCGGCTTCGAGGCGGCCGAGCGAGAGCCGCTCCTCTCGCCCCGCCTGCCCGCGGCCGTCCTCGCGCCCGGCGACCACCAGGTCGACAACCGGGCGGTCGTCGAGGGGCTCGCCAGTGTGCTCCGGCGTGACGCCGACCTGCACGAGCACGCGCCCGTCCGGTCCGTCGTCCCCGACCCTGAGGAGCCCTCTGTGGTGCTGGCCGACGGCTCGCGCGTGCCGGCTCGGGTGGTGGTCCTCGCCGCGGGAGCCTGGGTGCGCGAGGTCGAGGGGCTCGCGCCGCGCCCGCCCGTCCGGCCGGTGAAGGGGCAGATGCTGGCGCTGCGGATGGGGCCGTCGCTCCGGCTGCGGCACGTCGTGCGCGGCCCCCGGGCCTACCTCGCGCCCAAGGCCGACGGCCGCCTCATCGTCGGGGCCACCGTTGAGGAGCAGGGGTTCGACGCCGACGTGACGGGCGGGGGGCTCTACCGCCTCCTCGAAGGGGCCGTCGAGCTGGTGCCGGCGGTGGAGGAGTGGGCCTACGAGTCGGCGTGGGCCGGCTTCCGCCCGGCCGCCCGCGACGGCGCCCCCCTCCTGGGGCCCGTCGCGCCCGGCGTCGTGCTCGCCACGGGCCACTACCGCCACGGCGTCCTCCTCGCCCCCGTCACCGCCGACGAGGTGGCGCGCGAGGTCGAGGCCCTGCTCGCCGGGTCGGGGGAAACCTCGCCCTGGCTCGCCCCGTTCTCGCCAGCCCGTCTCTCCCCCGACTGAGGCATGGCGACCCCGCACGATACGATGGCGATCCAGGTCAACGGCGAGCCCCACGAGGCGCCCTCGGGCGTGACTGTGGAGCGGCTGCTCCGGCACATCGGCCGCGACCCCGACCTGCCCGGCTTCGCCGTGGCCGTCAACGACGCCGTCGTCCGCCGCGACGAGTGGGTGCGGGCGACGGTCCACGACGGCGACCGTGTCGAGATCGTCACCGCCTCGCAGGGGGGGTGACCTCGGCGGATCCCTGGCTGCGGACGGTAGACGACGATGAGCGGGCCCGACCTCGCGCGTGAGACGAACGGAGCAGGCGCCCATCCGCCCGCCCCCGCCGACCCGTCGCTCTCCGACCCGTGGGAGGTCGCGGGCCTGACGCTCCGGTCGCGCGTGCTGCTGGGCACGAGCCGGTACCCCAGCCTCCAGGTGCTCCTCGACAGCCTCGACGCCTCCGGCGCCGAGCTCGCCACCGTCGCCGTGCGCCGGGTGGACCTGGGCGAGGTGGGCGAGGAGGAGAGCCTGCTCGGTGCCCTCCTCGCCCGCGGCGTTCACGTCCTCCCCAACACGGCCGGGTGCTACACCGCCCGCGAGGCCGTGCTCACGGCCCAACTCGCGCGCGAGGCGCTCGAGACCGACCTCGTGAAGCTCGAGGTCATCGGCGACGACGAGACGCTCTACCCCGACGCCGTCGAGCTCCTCCGGGCCGCCGCCGAGCTCGTCGCCGACGGGTTCCAGGTGCTCGCCTACTGCGGCGACGACCCCGTGACGGCGAGGCGGCTGGCCGACCTCGGCTGTGCCGCCGTGATGCCGCTCGCCGCCCCCATCGGGAGCGGGATGGGGCTCGTCAACCCCTACGCGCTCCGCCTCATCCGCGAGCAGCTCCCGGGCGTCCCCCTCGTCGTCGACGCGGGGATCGGCACGGCCTCGGACGCCGCCCGCGCCCTCGAGCTCGGCTACGACGGCGTCCTGCTCAACCCGGCCGTGGCCGGCGCCGAGCATCCGGCGCTCATGGCCGCCGCCGTCCGGCACGCCGTCGAGGCGGGGCGGCTGGCCTACCGGGCCGGGCGGATCCCGCGCCGGCTCTACGCGCGGGCCTCCACGCCGAGCACGGGCCTGATCGAGGTGGACCGCCCGCGCTGACGGCCGCTGGAGGGTAGGGCAGGCCGATCCGTAGCTGCAGGATTTGTTATCCTGCGGCCATTGACGGGGGGTCGGGGAAGCCCCTATCCTGTAAGGCTCAGAAACGGAACACTTTATCATGGAAGTCGACATCGCGCCGTCTGCCCTGCGCCCCCACGCCTCTCCGGCCATGCACGCGCGGAAGCCGATGCGCCTCCCCCGCCTCTTCTTCATCGCCGACGGGTTCGTC
>JAWWCA010000193.1:0-6815 GCA_033720695.1 Rubricoccaceae bacterium | reverse complement strand
TGCGCCGAACGCCGGATCGAGCGTCCCGTCCTCGAGAAGGCGGATGGCCGCCCATTCGAAGTTGGTGATGTCGGCGGAGAGGACGTAGCGGCCGTCGGGCAAGAGGGTCCCGCCGCCACAGTAGATGTCGGCAGCGGGGTCGGCCGAGACGAGGCCGTCGGTGCCGAAGGAGGCGTCGCGCGTCCCGTCCGCGAGGTACTGCGCGGCGTAGCACGCGTTGTCCTCGCTCCCGGCGAAGACGACGCCGCGTAGGCCGCCCGCGATGATCCGACCGTCGGGACGGAGGTCCACGGACCAGAAGGCGTCGGGCGTGTCGCTCTGGGGCGTGCCCGGCTCGAGGACGAGGCCGCCCGTGCCGAAGTCCGCGTCGAGCGTGCCGTCGGGGAGGAAGCGGGCGATCGCGGCCCCATCGCCGTCGCCGTTCGGGGTGAGGAACTTCGAGCCGGCCGCGACGATTTTCCCGTCGGGCTGGAGGGCGAGGGCGCCGAAGAAGTCGAGCGAGCCGCCGAGATCGACGAGGGCGATCCCATTGGAGCCGAAGTCGGGGTCGGGCGCGCCGTCGGGGAGGAAGCGGAAGACGGCGGCCTGCCCGATGAACCGGCCGGCGGTGAGGATCTTCCCGTCGGGCTGGACGGCGAGCCCGCCTGCCTCGGGGGCAGCAAAGCTGGCGATGCCGTCGGTGCCGAAGGAGGGGTCGAGGGCGCCCGGGCCCCCGCCGTCCGCGGCACGGGAGACGGCCACGCCCGCGCGTCCGTCGAAGTCCGTTCCGTAGGGGGTGGCGAAACCTCGGGGTGCGGTCTGGGACGCGGCGGGCGCCGAAGAGGCTGCGGCGCCGAGAGCGAAGAGGAGGAGGGTGGAGGCGTAGCGGAGGGGACGCATGGCAGATTGGGGCTTGGGAGGAGGGACCGGGGGACAAGGAGGACGCTACTGATCGATGGGCGGCGGCCAGACCTCGGGACACCGGTGAGGACACGGCTCCACGAGGACGGTAGCCGTCGGGTTCATGCCCTTCTCCGGGGGGTAGCCAGGGTAGGGCTGGAGCCGGACGAGGCGGAAGAGGAACCCGTTCGCCGCCGCCGGCTGGACGCGCTCGGGCGGGAACTGCTGCGGTGTCCCGCCAGGAATGACCAGGGGGAAGGCGTAAAGGGTGTCGCCGGCCGTCCGGACCGTGAAGCGGGCGCGCGCCTCGCCTTCCCACCAGCACGGCGCGCCGGCGGGGCAGCGGCTGTCCGTGTCAATCCGCGTGAAGGTGAGGTGGCTCCCGTTGTCGAGGGGGACGGGCTGGCCCAGCGGGAGCACGAGGGCCTGAAGGGGCCGGGCGTCCGCCCCCGCGGCGGGGCCCGAAAGGGAGGAGGGCGTGAGGCCGTCGCAGGCGGCAAGCGTGAGGGCGGCGGTGAGGAGGGGAGCGACGCGGAGCCAGGCGTTCATGGGACCACCGGAAAAGCAAGAGGGAATCCTGGCGGTCACGTTAGCGGCGCCCGTGCGACGCGTCACCTCCCCGACCGGGTAGTCCTGACTGTTCTCCTGCCTCCTCGCGGGTAGTTCCGCGCTACCCGGGGGTCGCGCTCAGCCGTCGCCGTGCCCGAGGGCGTGGGCGATGAGGTCGGCGCGCGTCTTGGCGTGGAGCTTGGCGTAGATCCGCTTCACGTGGTAGGCCACGGTGTTCCGGCTGATGAACACCTCCTCGCCGATCTGCCGGTACGTCTTCCCCTCGGCCAGCCGGTCGAGCACCTCCTGCTCGCGCTCCGAGAGGGGCTCGGCCTCGGGGTGGGCGCGGGGCGGCGTCGCCTCCTGGAGGCGGTCCACGACACGCCGCGCCACGCTGGCCGACATCGGGGCTCCGCCGGCATGGACCTCCTGGAGCGCCGTCAGGATCTCGGCCGGCGGCGTCGCCTTGAGGAGGTAGCCCGTGGCCCCGGCGCACAGCGCGTCGAACACGTTCCGGTCGTCGTCGAGGACCGTGAGGATGAGGACGTCGGCGTCGGGCCAGTGGGCGCGGAGGTCGGGGAGGGCCTCGATCCCGCTCCGCCCCGGCAGCCCGATGTCGAGGAGGACGACGTCGGGCGGCGGCTCCGGTGTGGCCTCCAGCGCCTCCTCGGCGCTCCCGGCCGTGCCGGCGCAGGCGAACCCCTCGGCCCCGTCGATGACCAGCCCCAGCATCCGCCGCACGTCCCGCTGGTCCTCGACAACGAAGACGTGGAGGAGGGGGACGTTGGGGGGAGGGGCAGGCATAGCCGAGACGGTGGATCGATTTACAATCGGGGGGTTGCAGGTTCTTCTCGGGTCAGGACCCCCTGCTCGTGCGGTGCATCGCTTCGCTCAAGCACCGCACAAGCTGTCCCCCTTGACCAAGGGGACAGCTCGCGCGAGCGGGGATCGCGAGGGGGATCTGAGCGCGAGCAGGGGGTCTGGTGTCAGCTAAAGCTTGCACATTGCGATTGCAAGATCGCCGGGATGACTGGACTTCGCACCTACCCGGCCGGGTAGTTCTTCTCTGTCGGGGGAGAGGGCTCAGAGGCGGGCAGGGAGGCGGCAGGCTGCCCGTCGCCCGAGGGGATCGGGGCAGGCGGGGGCAGCGGCAGCGGCCCCGGGCGAGACCACGGCCGCCACCGCCGCCGACGCAGCGGCACCGAGAACGTCACGCACGTCCCCGACCCCACCCCGCTCTCGATCTCGACCGCGCCCCCCACCGCCTCGGCCCGCGCCCGCAGGTTCCGCAGCCCGTTCCCGCCCCCGTCGCCGCTCCCGTCGCGCTGCACCGTCTCCGGGTCGAACCCCACGCCGTCGTCACACACCCGCAGCACCAGGCCCCCCCGCGAGAGCCGCCACGCCACCTCCACCCGCGCGGCCCCGGCGTGGCGCGCCGCGTTCGTCAGCGCCTCCTTGTAGGCCAGCAGCACGTGCCGGCGCACCTCCAGGGGCAGCGCCGGGGCCGGCCCCTCGGCCTCGCCCTGCATCTCGAACGCCACGCCGAGCGGCCCGAGGAGCCCCGCGCCCGCGTCGCGCATCCGGTCCTCGAGCGCGGCCCACGCCTCCTCGTCGGGCCGGATCATCCACACCACGTCGCGCATCCGCTCGGCGAGCGAGCGCGTCTCCTCCCCGATCTTCTCTGCCCACTCGGCTGCCTCGGGGGCGGGCTCCTTGGCGGAGCGCCGGGCGAGCTCGCTCATGAGGGAGACCTGGGTGAGGCCGGCGCCGAGGTCGTCGTGGAGGTCGGCGGCGATGCGGAGCCGGAGGCGCTCGACGGCGAGGCGGCGGGCGAGCCGGTACCGGTAGGCGCCGTAGAGGAGGCCGGCGAGGGCGAGGGCGCCGAGGAGCCGGGCCCACGCGGTCTCCCACCACGGCGGGCGCACGACTAGCGAGAAGGAGGCGCCGGGCTGGTCCTCGGCGCTCCAGTACCCGTCGGCGTTGCGCGCCCGGACGCGGAAGGTGTACCGGCCGGGGGGGAGGTTGGGGTAGCGGGCGGTGCGGAGGTCCCCGACCTCCTGCCAGCGCTCGTCGTAGCCGTCGAGGCGGTAGGCGTAGGTGACGTCGTCGGGCGCGTCGTAGTCGAGGCCGACGTAGGCGAGGGCGAGGTCGTTGCGGAAGTGGGGGAGCGCGACTGCGGCGCGGTCGAGGAGGGGGATGGTCTCGGTGGTGCCGCGTCCCTCGGCGGTGAGGGCTTCGAGGACGACGCGGGGCGGGCGCGTGTCCGGCTCGAGGGCGTCGGGGTCGACGACGACGAGGCCTTCGCGGCTGTGGAAGAGGATTTCACCGCTCCGGAGCCGGAGGGGGCCGTAGAGCCAGCCGAGGGCGTAGTCAGCGCCGTAGAGGCGAGCGGTCCCGTGCTCGGGGTCGTAGCGGAGGAGGCCGCGGTCGGTGGCGGCCCAGAGGGAGCCGCGCGCGTCCGGGACGAGGCTGTAGATGATGAGGGCCTCGCCGCCGGTCGGTTCGATGCGGACGTGCTCGCCGGTGGCCGGGTCGAAGCGGCCCAGCCCGTACCAGCCACCCAGCCAGAGCGTGCCGTCCCCTCGGTCGGCAATGGCATAAACGTTCGGGAGCCCACCCTCAGGGCTGTAGTACGAGGCGAAGGTGCCGGTGGCGGGGTCGAAGCGGTCGAGGCCGCCCTCGTCGGTGCCGATCCAGAGGCGGCCCCGCCGGTCCCCGTAGAACACGCGGATCTCGCGCTGATTCAGGCTGTCGGAGACGAGCGGCAGGACCCGGCTGCCCACGCGACCGCTGGCGCGTGGGGCGGGGCGGAACGGGTACGGGGTGAAGGAGCCGTCGTCTGGGTCGAACCGGAAGAGCCCCTCGTTCCCCGTCGCGAACCAGTACGTCCCGTCCACCCTGCGAAGGCGCGGTGGAACACCCGGGAACCCCTCCTCTGGAGACGGGAACGTCGTCAGCGTCCCTGCACCGGGGTTGTGGCGGTACAGCACGCGGCGCGCCCGGTCGATCAGCCAGAGGTCCCCGTTCGGTTCGGCGAGGAGCGGGACGACCCCCCGGTCGAACACCGTCGCGAACGCGCCGAGGTCAGGGGTGATGATCGAGCCCGTGGCGGGGTCGTAGTGCATCAGGCCCCGGTCGGAGCCGACCCAGACGGTGCCGTCGGCCCCTTCGACCAACCCCTCGACTTGGCGGGCCGGGAGGTCGTAGGACTCCCCCTCCGTGTGCGTGACGACGCGGATCGCGTTCGCCGTCCGGTCGAGACGCGCGAGCCCTCCGTACCCGGTGCTGACCCAGAGGGTGCCGTCCTGTCCCCTGAGCACCCGCATGATGACGATGCCGGGTGGCGCGTTGGCCTCGAACCGGCGCCCGTAGATGTTGAAGCCGCCCGTCCGGGGGTCGAGGTGGACGAGCCCGGACATCGTGCCCACCCACACCGTGCCGTCGGGGTCGGAGGCGATGGTGCGGACGTCGTCGACGCGGGGCCACGCCTCGGGGTCGAGGTGGGCCGAGAACCGGAAGCGCCGGACGCTTCGCGTGCGGGGGTCCACGCGGTAGAGCCCCTTCCCCCAGGTGCCCACCCAGAGCACGCCCTCTTCGTCCTCGTGGAGGGCCCGGACGTGGGCGGGGTCGAGGCCGAAGGGGGCAGGGCGGAAGAAGTCGAGGGGGGTATAGCGGTTGGTGGCCGGGTCGTAGCGGTGGAGCTCGCCGCGCCGCGTGCCCATCCAGATCGCCCCGTCGCGCCCCTCCAGCAGCGCCGTGGGAAACGCGGGAGCCGTCGCGTCCGGCTCGGTTCGGCGCGTGATGGTGGGGAGATCGGCGGCGCCGGGGGAGAGTGCGAGGGCCTGGAGGCCCCACCACGCCGGCCGCACGGGGGGCGCGTGCGGGGCAAACCAGTTGCCGAAGCTCCAGTTGTGGTCGCTCCGGTAGCGGAGCCGGTAGCGCCCAGGCGGCAGCGCGAGCGTGTCCACGACGAGCTGATTGCTCCTCCGGCCGCCGGCCCACGCCGAGCGGAGGAGGTCCATGGCCCAGAGGGTGTCGCCCCGAGCGCTCTCCAGCCACCCCACGTCGTGGGCGCTGCTCCGGTCGAATTCGCCCGCTCCCACGAGGAGGAGGGTCGTCCGCCGGGTGAGGTCGAACGTCGCCGTGCGGTCCGCATCATTCCCGACGCGAGTGAAGGCGGCGAGGGGTGGTCGCGCGGCCAGGAGGGCGTCGAGGCGGGCGTAGTCCGCCGCCGGGTACGGCCGTTGGAACGAGGGGAGCGCGAGGGGGAGAGTGGTCCGGCCGGGGCCGAGCCGGTAGGGCCCGCCCGCCGTGCCGATCCAGAGCCCGCCGTGGCGGTCCTGGAGGGTCGGGCCGTTGAACCAATGGAGCGAGAGGAGGAGCGGGTCGCAGCGGAACCCCGGGATCCGCCCGGCTGGTAGGCCGGTGCGGATGGGGGTGAACGTGCCCGTCTCGGGATCGAGGAGGTCGAGGCACTTCCCCGTCGGCTCGGCGACCTCCTGCGCCCGGTTCGTCGTGAACGCGGCGACGCGACCGTCCGCCAGCGCCTCGACGATGAACACCTCCGGCTCGCTGAGGCCCCGTCCGGGCTCCGCCTCTGCGAGGTAGTGGCGCACCTGCCCCGTCTGCCGGTCGTAGTGGACGAGTCCACCGTGCATGCCCTCGCCGGCCCAGATGTCCCCGTCGGGCGCCTCCGCCAGGCTCTTGAACACCTGGAGGGCCGAGGCGTCGTCGCCCAGGCGGAGGGTCCGGAACGACTGGCCGTCGAAGCGGGCGACCCCCTTCTGCGTCGCGACCCAGACGAACCCGTACTGGTCCTCGATGAGGTCGTTGACGAGCGGCTCCGGGAGCCCCTCCTGCACCCCGTAGATCTCGAACCGCACCGGCGGCGGCGCACCGGGCGGCGCTTGCGCCGCGGCCGAAGCACAGGCGAGGAGACCTAGCAGGAAGCTACCACGCATGGGACGGGGCCCCCGCCGAAGATGCGGGCAATGCGCGGTCCGACGCTACGGGTCGGGTCCCGCTCGCGCTCCGTTCGATGCAGGCGGGAGGGCCGGCAAACGGTCGGTCAGAGGCTCAAGGTAGGGAACACCGAGGAATTCGCGCCACGGATGCGGCCGGCGCCCTCCCTGATTGACACCCCGATCTCCGAATCGTAACTCTCAGCGCGTCACGGTCAGCCGCCGCGCCTCGGAGCCGTCGGCGGTGGTGAGGCGGACGACGTAGGCGCCCGGGGCCAGGCCGGAGGCGTCGAACCGCGCCGCGTGCGGGCCGGCGGCGTGCGGCCCCTCGGCGAGGAGGGCCACCTCCCGACCCAGCGCGTCGAAGACGGCCAGCCGGACGTCGCTCGGGGCCGGGAGCGCGAAGCGGAGGCTCGTGCTCGCGCG